>NZ_JBLVKW010000119.1:0-15702 GCF_048270745.1 Streptomyces sp. NPDC056231
GCTGCTCGCGGAGATCGGGGCGGACGACGGTGATCTTCTGGGCAGGGTCCACTGGGTGATTCGCCGGGACGACCTGGCCGCTGGCCGTTTCACCCGGGCCCGGGCCTGCTACGACACAGTCGGCTGACGTGGCCTCAGAAGGCATTCCCAGATAGCGCGAGGTCCGGTCGAACTGCCATCCCGGCAGGTCTCCTTCAGGTGATCAACGGATGCCGGAGCATAGCGGAAGGGCTTCTTGAACAGGACTCGCGGGTCGGCGCCGTCGCTGCCGAAGGACTGCATCTACTCCGTCAACTCTTCGGCGCAGCTGCCACACCCGGCACCGAACTCGCTGTCCAGGCCCTGGCGGGCGACATCCCCGAACGCCGTATCCGCGTGCTGGTTCCGAGCTTCGTTTCCAGCTTGGCGAAGCCCGACGCCGGTTCACCAGCGGGAGCTGACTCCCCTCGCATCGGCCGCCAGCACTCACCCGAGTGAGAACGTGAGCCCATGGATGCCGGGAGCCGAATAACCCTTGTGGTCGGCGTCGTCACCGCCGTCGTGGCGCTGATCGGATACTGGTCGAATCAGCACACCAAGCGCCGTGAAACCCGGGTGTATGCCGAGGCGCTTCTGGCCATCCATCATTACGAAGAACTGCCCTCGAGGCCGGTCCTGACCGGCCTCGTCCCGAGCATCGCATTCTGGTGGCCATGAAGCCGGCCCCTTTGCCGAGAAGCGGGCGCTCGAGGCGTTCCGGTGACTGAGGGGCTCGTCAGGCAGGGCGGGCCCCTCAGCGCGCGGGTTCAGGCTGTGAGTGCGGCTTCTGGTTCGTCCGCTGGTTCACCGGCGTTGAGTGCGGCGAGGTAGCGTTCGGCATCGAGTGCTGCTGATGCGCCGCTGCCGGCGGCGGTGATGGCCTGGCGGTAGGTGTGGTCGACGACGTCGCCCGCGCCGAAGACGCCGGCGAGGTTCGTCCGGGTGGTGGGCGAGGCGACTTTGAGGTAGCCAGATTCGTCCAGGTCGAGCTGGCCGCGGAAGAGCTCGGTGCATGGGTCGTGGCCGATCGCGATGAACAGGCCGGTGGCGGCGAGTTCGCGGGTGGCGCCGGTGAAGACGTCCCGCAGTACGACGCCGCTGAGCATGGGACCGTCCTGCTTGAGTTCGGCGACCTCGGTGTCGAAGGCGAAGGAGATCTTGTCGTCGGCGAAGGCCCGGTTCTGCATGACCTTGGAGGCGCGCAGGGCGGAGCGGCGGTGGACGACGGTCACGGACTTGGCGAAGCGGGTGAGGAAGGTGGCTTCTTCCATGGCGGTGTCGCCGCCGCCGACCACGACGATGTCACGGTCGCGGAAGAAGAAGCCGTCGCAGGTGGCGCACCAGGACACCCCGCGTCCGGAGAGGCTGCTGCCCGTGGTCACGGCCTCGTGGCCGCCGCTCCTCTCCTGCTGCAAGCCACCGCTATCACCGACCGCTGGGGAACCACCCACTACGGCCGCCTGTCAGGACTTCTTGCTGTACCTGCGACCACTGCCTCCGCACTCGCCCCGTTTTTGGGCGCCGCCGTGGCCGGGCCGCTCGGCGGATACCCCCACTTGTTCCTCGCGCTTGCGATCCCTTCCGCAGTTGCCTGCCTGGTCGCACTCAAAGCAACGCCCACCTGACGGGACTCGACCCCCTGCTGACGTGGCGAGCGTGATGGCTTCTGTCTCCCCCTTCGATCAGAAGCCACAGCAAGTGAAGTCCCTCGGGGCGGCGAGCAGGTGGGGCCCGGGGACACTGTCCGCTCCATACCCACAGGCTGATGAACGGTTAATCAGTCATTCTGGGCGCCGACCTCTCGCAGCACCGGAGCTCTGCCGGTTCCGGGCTGGATGGGGAAGTGCGGGAACCGGATGTCCGCGAGCGGAGGCCGGCCCAGGTCCAGCCGGCCAGATGTTTCCGCTGCCGGTCGCTCAGTCGTCCTCGTCCTTCTTGTGCTTTCCTTGCTTGTTCCCCTTCTGCTCTTGCTCGGTTTTCCGTTCCGGACGGTCTGCGGTGCTGGTCGGCAGCGATGCGGTGGATGAAGGGTCGGACGGGGAGCCGGTCGGCTCCTGAGTCGTCGTGGGGTTCGTGGTGCCGGGCGTTTCGGTTTGCGGGGCCTCTGCCGAACTGCGGCCCGGCGAGAACCACAGGATCCCGGTGAGCATCGCGGCCAAGAAGGTCACCACCCCGGCGGCCACGCCCGCGACCCTCGGCCGGTGCGCCACGAGTCCGCGGATCCCCGGGCCGACCCGTCGCCGAGGGCCACCTGCTCGACGCGTGTGCCCGGCGGAGGAGGGCAAGGCGTAGGTGGTCGCGGGGCCGGCCGCAGTGGTGTGCGGCAGCCGTCTGGAGGGGGCGCCGTGTCCTGGTGACAGCGTGGATGCGGTCTCCGTCGCAGGGGCAGGGGCAGGGGCAGGGGCAGGGGCAGGGGCAGGGGCAGGGGCGGGGGCGGGGGCGGGCATCGGCTCGGGTCGGCCCTGCCAGGCGCCGGTGGCGAACCAGTCAGCGACCTGCTGCGCGGTGGGCCGGTCCTGCGGCTGCTTGGCGAGGAGAGCGAGGAGATAGTTCTCGAAGGCGGCCGGAATGTCCGCGCCCAGCTGCCGGGGCGGCACGGGGGAGGCGTCCAGGTGCTGGTGGAGGATCGCGACAGCGGTGTCGGCCTGGAACGGCGGGCGGCCGGTGAGGAGCTGGTAGAGCATACAGCCCAGGGCGTACACGTCGCAGGCCGGACCGGCGGGCCGGCCGAGGGCACGCTCGGGGGCGAGGTAGAGGCTCGTGCCGACGATCTGTCCCGTCGTGGTGAGGGCGGCGGCCGGATCGTCGACGAAACGGGCGATGCCGAAATCACCGATCTTGAGCGTGCCGTCGGCGTCCAGTAGGAGGTTGGCGGGCTTGATGTCGCGGTGCACGATGCCTTGCTGGTGGGCGGCGGCGAGCCCGGCGGCGGCCTGCGCGGCGATCCGCGCCACCTGCTCGGCGGGCAACGGGCCGGCGGTGGTGAGGTGCCGGGCGAGGCTGTCGCCCTCGACCAGCTCCATTACCAGGAAGAGACGGTCCTCGTGCTCGCCGAAGTCGAAGACGCCCACCACATGGGGGTGGTTGAGTCTCCCCGCGGTCTGTGCCTCCAGGCGGAAGCGTGAGGCGGCCGTGGGGTCCGTGTCCTGGGGGAGCAGGAGTTTGACGGCCACTGGTCTGCCGAGGGTCTCGTCGAAGGCTCGCCAGACCTCTCCCATCGCGCCGCGTCCGATCGGATCGTGCAGCCGGTACCGGCCCGCTATCAGCACCTGTGTTTCATCCTCATGCCGTGAGACGTCTCGACCGCCGCTGGCTGTCACTCACCACGTGGGCTCGGGTGACGGTGAGGGTTGCGCAGCCGCCCCAGCCTACCGGCCGTGGCGGGAGGGACCTGGCGAGCCGCCGAGGGTGAGCACAGGCCGGCGAGGTTGCGGTGGGACGGAAGCTGAGGGTGGGCTTTCGGAGCCTGGCCTTGATGGAGGCGGGCTCTTGTCGAGTGGGTGGGCCGGGGCACACCTGGGACTACAGTGCGGCGCCGCGGCCGTGGGACCGCCGGTCCGTTCAGCCGGGCGTCACAAACCAGCTGGTGGGGGAAGAGCGGCAGGGCAGCTCGCCGCCTACCCGAAGCGGACCCTGCCCCGCGTGGGTGTGCGCCGATGCCACCGTGTCACTCCAACGACTGCCACGCCGCTGAACCGACGGCCGTACCTCGCGAGTCGGGTCGGACGCTGTCTAGGGCTGGCTGGAGCGGCCCTTCGACGGCTTGGCTTTGGCGCTCGGCATGCCGTGGCCTTTCCCGGTCTTGTTCGCCTTCGTCGGCGACGAGGTGGCCGTGTCTGCTGAGCCCGTCAACTGGGCGCAGTAGGTCGCCACGTGCTGTTTGCCGCCTGCAGCACGGATGAGACGCTGCCATGCCGTGGCGTCCAGGGCGTGTCCACGGTTCTTGACCCTCTCGTAGGCACGGCAGTGCGCCTCGACGTCCTTCGTCGTTCCGGGGTGTCGGGAGGTGGTGGTCGGTGCCGTGCTGGGCCCGGAGGTGGTGGTCGGTGCAGTGCTGGGCCCGGAGGAAGGAGAGCTCTGTTCGCGGGGCGTGTGTGCCGGCGGATTGCTGTGGCTGGTGCCGGTCTTGGGAGTGTCGTGCTGCCGCGTGTCCACAACGCCGATGGAGGCGAAGGCGATGCCGCCCAGCAGGGAGCTCGTCACGAGGGCGACCGCTCCGCCGCGCGCCCAGCGGTGCTTCTGGGGCCTCGGGCGCCAGTCGTCGCGGCGCCGGGTGCTCAGGGTCCGATCGCGCGCCTTGCGCGCGCTTTGGAATGCGGCGATGGCGGCCTGCTCCGCAGTGTCGTCCACGGGCTGCTGCCGCAGGGCCGCACTGATCCGTTCGGCCGTCCTTTCGGGGGTGAACGGGTCGTCAAGGTCGTTCGCGGGGCCGACGTCCTGAGGTGTTCCAGGGGGCGGGATGGCGTCGCGCCGACGGGCCTCGCCGCTCAACCGCTCATCCCCGTTTCGATCGGTGCTCATCTCGGTTCCCCCAGGGTCCGTGGCACATGAGGTGTCAGATCGTCAGGGCGGAGTAGACGGGCAAGGCTCCTCAAACCGCGGCGGGCCAGCATCCGTACGACAGGGCGGGGTCTGCCCATCACTTGGGCGGCTGCACGTTCGTCCAGGCGTACGGCATGGCGCAGAAGGACCGCCTCGGCTTGGGCGTGGGGCAGCCGGGCGACCAGAGCCTGGGCCGTCTCGGCGGACAGCGTTGCTCCGCGCAGGGTGTGGGCGATGTTGTCCACGGTCGGCGGCGTCCAGGGGCTTCCCGGAGAACCGGGCGCTGCCCCGTGAAGCCGGAAGTGGCCCCGCGCATGCCGCCGGGCGATACTCGCCGTCCAACCGCGGAATTCGTGCCCGTCGCCGCGAAAGCGTGGTAGCTCGCATGCGATCTCCCGCCAGGCAGCGGCGGCGATGTCCTCGGCGTCCTCGCCCGCGATCCCGCGCAGGTAGCTGAGCAGACCCGGTTGGACCAGCCGGTACAGCACGACGAAGGCGGCCTCGTCACCGTCCTGGGCCCGAACGACCGCCGTACTCAGCGCGGGATCATCGGCCGAAACGCGCTGAGCGTGCCCTCCTCGTCCCACGATCCGTCCCCCCACCGGCCAACCAACGCCCCGGGAGCGTACGACAGGTCGCATCGGCGTCCCAAATACTCGGTGGCCACTCCACATCACGGACACCGATCATGCGAGTGGGATGTTGTCCTTCGCTCCGCCCTGCTGCCGACGACGCGTGCAGGGGCAGGCAGACCCGTCACGGGGGGAAACGAGCCTGTCCCTGCACCCCGGAGCCCGCGTACCTCCCCCTAGCGGGCGGGCCCTGTGACCCTCATTGCGGGTCACTTAGAGGTCGCGCAGATAGGCGCGTTCGGGACAGCCGGCGGCGGCGCAGGCACTGGGTTTGACAAGCGTGGAGTGGTAACGCTCGGTGATCACCCTGGGGCCTTGTGCCTGCCCTGTCCTCAGGTCTGATCGATCCGGTGCTGAGAGCCTGAATGCGCCTCCCTGGTGGGCTGGCCTGACCTCAGCGCCAGTGGAAGACCCGCATGGGGGAGCGGCTGCCGCTGCGGCCGATCACAGCGAACCGGGCACCAGCCACGCGGAGTAGCCCGAAACCTCCGTAGCCGCGCAACCGGCGGCGGGCGATGACACGGCCGTCGCGGGCATCGAGCGCAGTGATCTTGCCGCCGAATGAGTGAAGTACCAGAAGTAGGCCGCGATGCGGCAGCAAGCTCTGAATGCTGAGCCCGCCGGGGCGCCGCTCCCAGCGGAGCTTGCCCGTGGACAGATCGAAGCCGCCGATCCGAGCAGGGTCGTCGGATGAGTCGTCCAGGTGGACCAGTCTGGTCACGAGCACCCCGTTCACGACAGCCGCAGGCAGCGCGACCCCTCTGTATGCAGGGGGAAGGGAGAGCGACGCCGTCACGTTTCCGCTGTCGTCGAAGACGAAGATCCGTCGTTCACCACGTCTGCCGCGCTCTGTACTCGCGACGACCAGTGGGTCGGCACACATGATCCACACATCGCCATTCCTGGCTTTGCGCGGCAGCGGGCTGCGCCAGAGCGCGGCACCGTCCTCGGGGTTGACCGACTCGACGTACTTTTCGCTGATCGAGGCGATGCGCCGACCACTCAAAGTGGTGTGCGGAGTGGATGAGTGGAAGTAGTCGAGGCCCCTGCCGTGATGGTTCCTGGACCACGCTTGCTTGCCCGTGGAGAGGTCGACGGCCGTAACTGTTGACCGGTCTCTGCTGGATGACGCCTCGTCGTGATGAAGCACCAGGGCGATGCCGTCATCGGCGTTCGGGGAGGCAGCCACGAGCACGTCGCGGCCCGGCACGGGCCAGGTCCAACGGACAGTGCCTGTACCGATGTCGTACGCCCGCAGCCGGTCGAAGTCGGCACGTACGACGAGTTCACCGATCAGCCAGCCGCCCAGCGGTTCATCCTCGTAGGTATCGCCGCGGCTGCTGTCCTTGTCGGATTTCCATACGGGGCGTAAAGCCCTTAGCCGCCGATTGCGCCCCCAGGCGGTTTCCGGCGCGCTGTCCTCGTACATCCCTGCCCCCCCCCGAACGGCTCCGATGCGATCAAACGCGGATCGTGAGGATACCCAAGCTGTCACGCTAGGCCCCCACGATGGCCAATACACCTCGCAGCAACGCAGGCACAAGGCCTGGTGACCGTGGAGTTGCGACGCTCTGTGATCGCTCTGGGGGACCTGTGCCAGCCCTGCCAGCATGGCTGACCCAACCGCTCTGGGACCAATTCACGGCCCTGATGCCTGAGCGGCCGCTGTACCACCCGGACCATCCGCTGGGCTGCCACCGCCCGCGGATCAGCGACCGGATCATCTTCGACAAGCTCCTGCAACTGCTGCGCTTCGGCTGTTCCTACGAAGCGATCGCCGACACGACGTGCTCGGCCACCACAATCCGCAACCGCCGCGACGAGTGGATCCGGCTCGGTATCTTCGCCCGGCTCAAACAGATCGCACTGGAGTCCTACGACCGGATCGTCGGCCTCATCCTCGATCAGATCGCCGTCGACGGCTCCATCACCAAGGCTCCCGGAGGCGGCGACGCCGCCGGACGCTCACCGGTCGACCGCGGCAAACAGGGCATGAAACGCTCGGGCATGACGGATGGCTATGGCATTCCGCTGGACCGAGTCCTGGCCGGCGCCAACCGCCACGACTCCCCGCTGCTTGCCCCAACCCTGGACCGCCTGGACGACCTCGGCCCGTTGCCCGACGACATCACCGTGCACCTGGACGCCGACTACGACTCGGACAAGACCCGCGCCCTCCTCGGCGAACGCGGCCTGCGCGGCTGCATTGCACACAAGGGTGAGAAAGCACCGATCCAGGCCGGCCGACGTTGGCACGTCGAACGCACCCACGCCTGGCAGAACGCCTTCCACCGGCTCGCCCGCTGCTACGAACACCGCGCCACCATCATCGACGCCTTCTTCGACCTCGCCGACACCATCATTACCGTGCGCAGCCTGATCCGACAGGCATGGACTACCCACCGCTGGGACGAACGCCCGAACCGCCGACCATGACCGCACTCCTAATCTGCGCGGCCACTTAGCCTTCACGGGCTGGCCTATGGTCGATCGTCCAGGGCCCCTGTGCTGCCGGGCTACTTCTTCGGCTGGTTCTGCTTGCGCCGCAGTTCACGGATGCGGTCTTGCTCTGCGAACAGCCGCCGGTTCTCTTCCACCAGCGACAGCCGTTTCGGCTTGGCCGCCCGTTCCTTCTGCTTGGCCTCCCGGCGGGCCGCCGGGACCGACTGCGCCCTCTTCTCGCAGGCAGGGTGAACCGGCTTACCCCGGCTGGGGCCCTGCTCCCGGCTGACCCACACCTTGCCCTCGATCGGGTCGCCGCACATCGCGCACACCGCCGGGCCCCGCCGCTGCGGCGCCGGGGTCGCTTTCCGCGCCGTCTTCGCCGCCCGGGTCTCCACCGACCCGTCGGCCCGGGTCACCGTCACCGTCACCGGCGACGCCGGCGACACCGTGTAGGAGCGCAAGTTGTCCGGGGTCGCCCGGTGCTGCTGCCCTTTCCTGCCCCCGCGCACGGGGATCTCGCTGGTCATGAGCGGCAGCGTATGCCAGGTCCGATCCGGTCAACTCCCCCACCACGGAGGCGATCCGGACATTCGGGGACGCATTCCGGCCGGTGGGCCACCACCGCGGCGAAGGCCGACGGGTTCGCAGGCGACCCGGCCGCCGGTGGCGTGCGGGAAGGAGGCGGGGCCGGGAGCGAGGGTCAGGCTGTCTGGCGGGCAGCCCCTCGTACCGCCAGCACGACGCACACCACCGCCAGTGGCAGTTCCGCGCCGAGCGCCATCGCTATCGCCGAGACCTGATCCGCGCCCGGTGCCGCGGTCATCGTGTCGAACCAGGCGTCGACCACCAGCAGCGTCGCGGTGGCGGTGGCCGTCAGGGCGTGCAGGTGGTGGCCGCGTACGGCCAGCAGCCCCGTGGCGATCAGTCCCAGCGCCTCCAAGGCGTCCAGGCCGATCCAGGCGGTGCACCAGTTCGAGGCGATGGCGGTCCCCGGCAGCCCGTTGGCCAGCACGACCAGCCACGGCAGCAGGGCCAGCCCGCAGCCGACCAGGACGTGTTCCAGGCGGTACCGGCGGCGGATGCGCAGGCCGGTCGAGCCGCGGGCCTCGTCCTGAAGTCGGCAGACGCTCAGCGTGCTCATCGGATCGTTCTCCTCGCGTTCCCGGTGCTCCTTCACGGCCTCAAGCCTCGTCCGCCCGGCGCTCATGGTCAGTAACGCGAATGTCCGTTGTGGGGGTGGCACTAGCTACACCCCGAGGCGGATGCTCTTGCCATGGCCCGCCCCCGGCCCGGACACCCTACCGTTTCCCCATGCACACAACCGCCCGCCTGCGGCGCCTACTTCTGTTCCCGTTCCAGGGAGCCGGACGACCGGTCTCGTTCCTCGTCACGGGCGTCCTCGTCCAGCTCGGCGTCCTCTTCGTCGTGTCCCTGCTGTGGCTGCTCTTTGTCCCGGTCCTCGACCCGGCGGGCCAACTGCCCGTCGCGGTGTTCGTCGCGTTCACGGCCATCGTGCTCGCCGGGCCGTTGCTGACCGAGGTGCAGCGCGGCCGCTTCCGCACCCGGCTCGACGTGGCCATCCCCTCGCCTTACGCGGGACAGCGGCCCCGGCTGCCGGAGTGGCTGCGGTCCCGGGCGGGGCACCGGCAGCTCAGGTACCACCTGCTGGACGGGCCGCTGCTCGCTCTCGCGGGGTCCTTCACCCTCCTGGCATGGGTCGTGGCCGTCACCGCCACCTCGATCTACCTGTGGATCTGGCTGGTGCCGCTGGACTGGCGCGTCGACCATCCCGGCTACTACACCTGGGCGGCGTACGTCACCGCGGCGGGGCTCGCCCTGCTCCACATCGCGCGGTTGTCGACCGACGCCCTCTCCCGGCTCGACACCCGCACCGCCACCGTCCTGCTCGGGCCCAGCCGCGAGGAGCAGTTGGCCCGCCGGGTCGAGGACCTGACCGAGAGCCGGACGGGCCTGGTGGACGCGGTCGACGCCGAACGGCGGCGGATCGAACGGGACCTGCATGACGGCGCTCAGCAGCGGCTGGTCTCCCTGGCGGTCAACCTCGGCCTGGCCAAGGCCACGCTCCAGGACCTGCCCGAGGACGCCCGCCAGGTGATCGATGAGGCGCACCGGGAGGCGAAGGACGCGATAGAGGAGCTGAGCGGCCTGGTGCGCGGACTGCACCCGGCCGTTCTGGAGGACCGCGGCCTGGACGCCGCGCTGTCCGGCATCGCCGCCCGAGCACCCATCCCGGTACGGGTGAAGGTGGACGTGCCGTCACGTCCGTCTCCCACGATCGAGGCGGTCGCCTACTTCGTCGTCTCCGAAGCACTGACGAACGTGGTGAAGCACGCCGAGGCGTCCGGGGCCGAGGTGTCCGTGGAGCGCTTCGGGAAGACGCTGCTGGTCGTCATCAGCGACGACGGCGTGGGCGGCGCGGAACCCACCGGTGGTACCGGGCTGGCAGGGCTGGCCAAGCGGGTCGCCTCGGTCGATGGCACGCTGTCGGTCGACAGCCCCGTCGGGGGGCCGACCATCATCACCGTGGAGCTGCCGTGCGTGCCGTGATCGCCGAGGATTCCGTACTGCTCAGGGTCGGGGTGGTCAAGGTCCTCGAGATGGCCGGGTTCGAGGTCGTCGCCGAAGTGGGCGACGGCGAGGCGCTGTTGGCCGCGGTGGAGGAGCACCGGCCGGACATCGCCGTGGTCGACGTCCGTATGCCCCCCGGTTTCACGGACGAGGGCGTGCGTGCCGCACTGGTCATCAGGCAGCAGTGGCCAAAGACCGCGGTGTTGCTGCTCTCGCAGTATGTGGAGGAGCGGTACGCGGCCGATCTGCTGTCCGCCAACACCTCAAGGATCGGCTACCTGCTCAAGCAACGGGTCGCGGACGTGGAGGAGTTCGCCGAGGCGCTGCGCCGGGTCGCCGCCGGCGGAACGGCGCTGGACCCGCAGGTCGTCTCGCAGCTTCTGGTACGTCGCCACAGCGGTCCGCTGGACCGGCTCACCCCGCGGGAACGCGAGGTCCTGGAACTGATGGCGGGCGGCCGGTCCAACGCCGGCATAGCCGAGCAACTCGTGGTCAGCGAGAGCGCGGTGGCCAAGCACATCAACAACATCTTCGCCAAGCTCGACCTGCCGAAGGCGGACGCCGACCACCGCCGGGTGCTCGCCGTACTGAGCTTCCTCGGCGTGGCCTGATCCCGGCCCACCCTGCGGACCGCATCCCTTCCACTTGGGCCTTTCCGGCCTTTCTCCGGCATGACATCCGGGCGTCCGAGGCGGTGCCGGCGCGTCCCGGGACTCCGTGCCCAATATCGCCAACTTCCTGTCTTGTAACCACCGGTGTCCGAACAGAGGACCTATGCTCCAATAATCTCCTTCCACCGTCACCCCGCTCCCGGGCGGGAGAGCCTCCATGAGGGATCTGATGATCTGCGATTTTTTGGCGGTGGTGGTTCGGCATCGTGATGTCAGTGCGGTAGCTGCGGTAGCTGTGCTGTTCAGATGGTCGCGGTGAGTGGATTCGGGTGGTGACACGGTTGCCGATTTGGTGCTGACTTTTTTGGTGATGATGCGGGTCGGTTTGTTGCCGGTCGGTACAGCATGGGTGTGTTGCTGCTGGTCAGGGCCTGTGTTGGCAGGAGTCGGGTGCTGGGAGTTGGGGATGGGGCGGCCGGTGTCGCTTTCTACGGTGCGGGCTTCAGGTTGTAGCGGATTCCTGTTGCGGTGAGGCGGAGTTGTTCGGCGTCCTGGACTGTGATGAGGGGGAATAGCGGGCTGTCCGGGGCGCGGTCCTTGAGCTGTCCGTGAATGCCGGCGGCGCGTACGAGGCGGCGTGTCCAGGTGGGGAGTGGGTATAGCCGGCATCGGCGGTGGGCTGTGCTGTCGTGGATTTTGACGGTGGTCGCTGTTTCGTCGATGTCGATACCGCGGATCAGCGCGAGCCGGCTGATGTCTGCCCCGGTGACCGCATGGATGGTCAGAGCTGTCGCGTGCAGCGGGTGTGCTCCAGAGCATGAGCGCAGTGGGCAGCAGCGCAGACAACGCGCTCGCCACCGAGCACCCCTGATCCCCCCATTCTCCGCATCCGTCATCTACACATCCGCAATCGGCCATTCGACAGGGTCGTCCGGCCCTATCCGCAAGGGAAATCCCACTGAAGGAGCAATGTCATGGACCTGCCACACACGGGGCGGGCTGCTCGCCGACGTCCAGGCCGAGGTGGCCGGCATCGCCCGGGCCATCGCCCACTTCGAGCCGGTGATCATGGTCGCCGAAACCGGGCAAGGCCGCGCAGGCGCGCGAACAGTGCGGCAGCGGGGTCACGGTCATCGAGTACCCGGTCAACGACTGCTGGGCCCGGGACACCGGCCCGATTCAAGGACTATGTCCTTGACCTGGTCAAGGACACCCCTGGCGGCACCCGTGTTCAGGCTCTGGCCGAGGCCGGTGACAGCCAGCACCCCTACGGGCTGGTCATCGTCACCGCCTTCGGCGAGGCACGGTGGCAGATCATCGGACAGCTCGCCGAGGGTGAGAAGCACGCCCAGGCCGACGTCGCCGTGAAGGACACCCCGCCGCCCACCGGTGAGGCCCCGGCGCCCGGAGACCACCCTGAAGCGTGGCTGGCCGCCGTGATCGGGCAAGCCGAATTCCCTGAGATCGCGAGCATCACCCGCTGGTCGACCCGCGAAGGCGAAGAAGGGAATCACGGCCTCACTGTGATCTTTCACAACACGGCCAAGGCATTCGTCCGGAAGCTGCGCGCTAGCCGCGGACTTCGCACATGGGGTCGGGACGCGGCAGGCGTGGGGGGAAGCGTGGGATGCCGTGTCTCCCCCTGGCACACTGCCCTCAGCCGTACGCAGGGGGAACACATGAGTGAGCGGAATGTCGACGCGCGGGTCGAGAAGCTGACCCGGGGATTGCGGCGGTTGGCCGCGGAGCTATTGGAGGCGGCGGCCGAGCATCCGGATGCCGTACGGGCGCGGGAGTTGTCGGCGGCAGCCCGGGTGCTGACGAACAACGTGCTGGCGCGCCTGGACGGGGAAGCCGTCGAGGACTCCCCGTCGCACCGGAGCGAGCCCGAGGTGCAGGACACCGTACCGTCGGCGAAGAGCGCGGTCTCCGAGTCCGGGACGGCGCTCGACGAGCTGGTGGAGCTGTATCTGCCGGACTATGCGCGGCGCCTGGACGACCCGGTGATGACCGACCCAGACCTGCCCTACGAGCGGTGGAACCATCTACACCGGGTCCGGTTCGGGCGCGGCAAGCCCTTCGAGGACGCGCCGTTGTGGAACGACGCCGTGCCCAGCCGGGGTAAGGCAGTGGTGCGCGGCATGACCTCCCAGGCGGAGGTGCTGCGCCGCCTGCACCACAGCTACGTGATCCAGCGGGACCTGGACAGCCCGGAGGGCGAGATGGCGGTTCAGGTGCTGCAGGGATGCGAGGCGATCCGTCGCTCCCGCGCAATCGACGGCGGCGACTTCGTCGACAAGTCGGATCTGGCGCTGAAGCTGGACGCCCTGCAGTGGCACGCCCTGGTGATCGCCGCTCGTCGGAGCGAGCACGCCCGTGCCCAAATCCTCACCCAGCTGCGACAGCTGGAGGTGCTGGCCGCCGCGGTCCTGCAGCTGGACACGGCGTTCCGGCAGCGCAACAGCAGCCCTTCTGTGGGCGCCCCGATCGCCAGGGCCGCGCACGGGGTGAAGGCGGTGCTCCGGCACTGGCCACCGAAGGTCGAGGGGGCCGTTACGGAATCAGGTCAGACGACGACCCCGTGGTGAAGCCCACAGCTTGACCCACCCACGACATGAGATGTCTTCGACGTGCTGCCTTTCGATGACGGTTCTTCCTTCCTGCTGGATGTACTGGGTGAGGGCCTGGATGCCGCGCTGGAAGGCCTCCGTGCTGCGTGCTGCGCCGGTTGTTGCTGTGCGCGGCGTACGGGCGCGAGAGGGCCACGCAGACGGCTTCACGCCGAGTTCTGTGAGGCGGTGTTGCTGTTCGTCGTTGAGCTGTGCCCAGTCCCGGACTTGCCTCGCCAACCAGCGGCCGATGTCCTCTACGGCGTGGCCCACCGCGAGCTGATGCGCTCGGTCGAGCACCGCTCACACAAGGGCCTGAACAACCGGGCCGAGGACTCCCACCAGCCAGCCAGCCAGGCGGCGCGAACGCGCCATCGACGAGCCCCTGCGGGCCTTCTTCCAGGAAACGCCGCCACAGGGCCTCACCCGGGCTTGAGACAGCGAAGAAGCCGCACGCGGTCACCGCGTCCGCCAGTGCAGCCGCCTGATGGGCCCCTTGTCAGCACCGCTCACAGCACCTCGTTGCCGAGGCCGATCACTCAGGGGCGCGGGCGGGTGCGGCGAAGAACCCCGCGATTGAACTGCTCCTGCAGGGTCGTCGACCACTCAGGCCAAGCACCTCCAGCATCTGCTGGTTACGCCTCGTGTAGCGGCGGGGGCTGCGCTGGGTTCGGAGTGATGAACACCGCGAGGCAGCGGAACTCGCCTCCCGGTCCCTCCAGTTGCATTTACGGGCGCCAGGCAAGGGTGTAGGCGCCGCGCAGCAACTCGGGTGTTGTCCGGGAAGGAGCCGCCGGCCCACAGCAAGGTGCCGCTCAGCTCGCGGCCGTCGTGGACGCGGAACTCCTCGTCCCTGGTGGGCATCCTGCGCTGCCTGGGGCGCCACAGGGACGCCTCGATTGTGATGAGCAGGGCCAGCCCATTCTGGTCCTCACGGTCGCAAAAGCGTTCCAGCCTTCCTACGTCCCTCAGGAAGTCCCTACGCGCGACGTCCGGCGCGTTGTGCCCGCGCAAGGCGTACTCCTCGGGAGGCGTCCCTGCTGTGCCCGCCCACTGCCGGGTCACGTACTTGAACTCGATGGCTGTACGGCCCGCCGGCCCCAGGCACAACAGGTCCAGGTACTCCGACGCGTCGCTCCCACGGACCGGAACCTCCAGACGGCACCTGACCTCCCGTGCGACCTCGCCCACCGCGAGGGCGAAGCTGTGCTGGAGATCGGCCTCGGAGTGGAACACCGGCCGCCGCGCGCGCAGACACGCCAGGACTTCGTTCAGCGCAGCGCTGCCCGCGATCGTTTCCAGGGAGGCGGGCTGGGGCGGGGGTGAGGTTCCCGACTTGTATTGGCCGTAGCGGAGCGCGGTCGGGTTGGCCGCTCGTAGCGTTTCCGTAGGACGCCGGGTTGGATGGCTCGTGAGGTTCCTGCCGCCCCTCGGGGCTGGCTCGCTCGGGGTGTGCCGCCGACCCGGTGTCCGGCCACGGTCTGACTCAACAGAGGCGTGTCCCGACAGCGGTTCCGGAAGTCGGCGTGTCGGCCGTGGACGCCCTGCCGTCCGTCTGTGAGGAACGAACTCTCGTGATGCTGCTCGGCATTGACCCACACAAATCCACTCACACCGCTACCGCCGTCGACCCTGCCTCGAATCAGCAGGCGGGCTCGCTGAGGATCGAGGCGAACCTGGCGGAGTACCGGCGTCTCTTGACCTGGGGCCGCCGCTGGCCGCAGCGCAGGTGGGTGGTCGAGAACGCCAATGGGCTCGGCCGCCACCTGGCCCAGTGGCTCGTCGCCCGCGGCGAGAGCGTCATCGATGTACCCGCCTCGGCAACCAGCCGCGTCCGTCAACTCACCCGTGGCGGTGGCCGCAAGAACGACCGGATCGACGCTGCCGCCGCGGCCACGGCCTACATCCACGGAGACGGGCGCGAGGTGAACGTGGACGACCACACCACGGCCCTGGCCCTGCTCGACGAGCGACGCGTCAACCTCGCCCAGGGCCGGGTCCGCACCGTCAACCAGCTGCACGCTGTACTGCGTGATCTACTGCCCGGCGGGGCCCCTCCTCAGCTGTCGGCGGACCAGGCCGCCGCGCTGCTGCGCACGGTCCGCCCCGCCGGCGACGCCGAAAAGGTCCGCAAAGACCTTGCCCGCGAGCTGGTCACTGAGCTTGACTCTGTCGGGGATCTTGGAGTTTCGCTGTGCGGCGGCGTGGTCAACAAGCATGCTCGTGTCGTTCCGATGACCGATGCAGCTGCCGAGG
>NZ_JBLVKW010000120.1:0-15163 GCF_048270745.1 Streptomyces sp. NPDC056231
GTTGCGTTGAGAGGCGCACGGCGGGTTCGGCGAGAGGTCCGGAGAAACGGACCGGGAGCAACCCCGGCACCGCGCTCCGGGCCTACTCAGCGGAGCCGTCGCGGAGCGTTACCTTGATGTTCGCTTGCGAGGGACTGACTCGTGTGGGACGGCGTACGTCTTGTCGCCTTACAGTCAGAATTGACGCCCCCTCAGGTGCTTGTCGGTCGATGCCGCGGTCGGCTGTGGACGGTGATGGTGCTGTTCATGCAGGCCGATACATCGTTCTGGGACTCGCTGGTGTTCGACGGGATCGACGAGGTGGATGTCGAGGCGGCCACGGCCGCGTTCGGCACGGTCGAGGTGATGGCGAGAGGCCGCGCGACCGGGGCTGCATGTCCGGACTGCGGCCGCTTCTCAGACCGAGTCCACGACTGATACCAGCGCGGGCTGAAGGACCTTCCGCTCATTGATCAGGGCTTTGTAATCCGGCTGACGGTCCGGCGCTTCATCTGCGGGTCGGCGGACTGCCGGCGCCGGACGTTCGCCGAGCCGTTCTCGCGGCTGGCCGCCCCGCACGCACGATTCACCACTCGGCTCAACCACGCCCTGGAGCGAGTAGGGCTCGCCCTGGCCGGGCGGGCCGGCGCGGGAAGGATGACCTTGCTACGCAGGGTCATGGCATTGCCCGATCCACGGTTCAGCACGCCGCGCGTGCTGGGCGTGGACGACTTCGCGATCCGCCGCGGCCAGACCTACTCCACCGTCTTGACCAGCGTCGAAGACCATCGCGTGGTCGATGTACTCCCGACGCGTGAAGCCGGGCCGCTGGCCGCCTGGCTGATCCGCCACCCCGGCGTGGAGATCATCTGCCGGGACCGGGCGGGCGCCTACGCCGAGGGCCCGGCGCGGTGCCCCCGACGCTCTGCAGGTCGCAGACCGGTTCCATCTGCGGCAGGGCCTCGGCTGAGCCTTGGAGACCTGCGTCGCCGCCCACCGCGACTGCCTGCGTGGGCCGTCGCCCAGCGGCATGCTGCCAGAGGCCACCCGACCGGTTTCCGGTCGGCCGCGGGACGACTCGGAGCCCGTCGGCCGACGGGCCGAGCGGAAGAAGGCCGCACACGCGCTGGTCCACGAGATGCTTGCCCAAGGCCACTCACGCCGGGCGATCGCCCGGCACCTGGGCTGGGGCCTCAACACCGTGCTCCGGTACGCGGCCGCCGCCCGCTGGCAGGACACCTTCCGCGAGAACCGGCCCCGGCCCAGCAGGCTGGACCCCTACAAGCCTTACCTGGAGCGCCGATTCGCCGAGGGATGCACAAGTGTCACCCGACTGCACAGCGAGCTGGTTGCCGAACACGCCCCCGTCACCTACGCCATGGTCCGCACCCACATCGCCACCTTGCGCGCGGCTCCGTCCGCCGCAACGCCCCGGCCGCCGACGGTGCGGCAGGTGGGCGGCGGGGTCGCGGACGAAGGCGGCGGACAGGTCGCTCACGGCCCCAGAGCGGCGGCCGTAGTCGATCAGAGCTCGGTCCGTAGTTCAACAAAGTGGGGAGCTTCAAAGAACGGCGATGTGGGTGGGCTGCAGAATCTGCCGGCCGCCGCCGTGCAGTTGGTCGGGGACAGCGGCGACAAGGCCCCGAATCTGCCCAATGCAGCGCGTCTACTACGTCGTCACGAGTCGGCTTCGGGGCCAGTCGTATGCCGGGCTGTCTCAGGTGGTGATGGTGAGGATTGCCGAGCCGGTGAGCTGATGCGCCGCGTTCTCGGCGTACAGCCGGAAGTACCGCGTCCGGCCCGCAGCCTGGTGGAACGTGAACGAGCTGCCGGTCAGCAGCGGCCCCGACACCCGGGCGAAGCACGGCCCGTCGGCGGTCGAGGGCCCGCTGCAGGACCCCTCGCGATAGCCGGTCGTCACTGTGTCGGCCGGGTCCTTCGGGTACCAGCTGACCGTCACCTGCTCGGTGACCGCGTCATAGCTGTACGTCAGGCCGGTCGGCGCCGGTGCCGGCGCGGTTTGGGTGATACCGGTCGGCGCTGCCACCGCCGGGACGGTGGTCGCTCCCCCCGCTGCCGCCAGCGCGATGACCACCGCCGCCGCGCGGCAGGCGATCCGTACGCGGTCTCGCATGTCCCCTCCAGGATGTTGATCGATTCGAACTGCGGAAGGGTACGAGCTCGGCCCGCTGCCTGGATGACGGACAGCGAGCGGTGGGATGGCGAACGGCTGAACTGGCCGCGCAGGCTCTGGCGCAGCGTTAGGCCCGCAGGACCCTGCACAGTTGCGCTACGACGATGTCACCGCGGTGTGGAGGCCTTCCGTTCCGCGCTCAAGCAGAACGGGGAGCCGGCCGGGTGGAACTACCGGATGTCCATCGCCAGCCACTGATGACGCTTCCTGAAATTAGCCACCTGGTGCTTTTGGGTTGGCCAAACTTGCTCTGTTGATCTCCCCACCCATTGACCTGTCCCGCTGTCAGTGGTGGCCACTACGGTTCTTTGTGGTCGGCGCGCAATGCCTGTGCACGGCTGCGCAGGCATGAGTGCAGGCCGAGTGGGGACGTGTGTTTTCGCTGGTGGCGGGAAGTGCGGTCGTGCCCGCTGGGGCAGTGAGAGGGCTGGATGTATGGAGTTGGACTACGACCGTCTGGTCGCCTTGCGGAAGCAGAGCGCCGCTTGGCGGCTGCTGAAGGCCGACAACGCCGGGGAGGCGGAGGCGGCGGCCGCCCCGGGTGATCCGGGCGGTGACGTGCAGGAGCCTGTAGCGGAGTTTCTTGGGTTCGGCAGCCGAGAGTTCGCCGTCCAGCAGGAGGACGCGGGTCCAGGCCTGCCGCTGCCGCTCGGGCTCTGCACGCAGCACGGCGAGGACGCGTGTCATGCGGTCCTACCTTGTTCGTGGGTTGGACGGGCCGTCGTAAGGTCCAGAGACCCAGAGACGCCGGGTATGGCTTTCATGCGGTTGCCCTTGATGGTTCTGGCCACCTGGCCGCCCGGCGTCTCACGACGACTCGGCCGCTGATGAGGAGCCGCGAACACCTTCAGGTGGATCGCTGAGTAGGACCACGCCGGCGAGGTCGTCCGGGAGTACAGCGCACCATCGAACGACCGGAGGAACTGGTGGCCCAGATCTGGGCGGGTACGGACATCGGCAAGACCCATCACCACTGCGTGGTCCTGGACGCCGAAGGCAAGCGGCTGCTGTCGCGTCGTGTGCTGAACGACGAGCCGGAACTGCTGGCCCTGCTCGCGGACGTGCTGGCCCTTGGCGAAGACGTGGTCTGGGCGGTCGATGTCGCCGACGGCATGGCCGGACTGTGGATCAGCGTGCTGCTCAATCACGGCCGGCAGCTCGTCCACATACCCGGCCTGGCGGTCAACCGGGCCTCGGCCGGCTACCGGGGCATGGGCAAGACCGACGCCAAGGACGCCACCGTCATCGCCGACCAGGCCAGGATGCGCCGGGACCTGACCGTCCTGCGGCCGGACAGCGAGCACGCCATCGAGCTGCGAGTCCTCACCAGCCGCCGGACCGACCTGACCGCTGACCGGACCCGCCGGATCAACCGCCTGCGCGGCCAACTCACCAGCATCTTTCCGGCCTTGGAGCGGGCACTCGACCTCGGCAACACCGGACCACTGATCTTGCTGACCGGCTACCAGACCCCGGCCGCCCTGCGACGGACCGGCCGCAGCCGCCTGGAGACATGGCTGCGCAACCGCAAGGTCCGCACTCCCGAATCCCTGGCCCAGGCCGCTCTGGAAGCAGCTGAACGCCAGCGCACCGCCGTCCCCGGGGAGAAGATCACCGCACAGGTGATCCACACCCTGGCCAAGGAGGTGATGAGTCTCAACGAGCAGATCACCGAGATCGACAAGCTCATTGCGGCCCGGTTTCGCGACCACGAGCTCGCCGAAGTGATCTCCAGCATGCCCGGCATCGGCCCGCTGTTGGGGGCCGAGTTCCTCGCCGCCACCGCCGGCGACATGAGCCCCTACGGCACCGCCGACCGCCTGGCCAGTCTCGCCGGCGCCGCCCCGGTCCCTCGCGACTCGGGCAACGTCAGCGGCAACCTGCACCGGCCCCGGCGCTACCACCGCGGCCTGCAACGCGTCTTCTACACCACAGCGCTCATCAGCATCCGCAGCTGCGACGACTCGCGCCGCTTCCTACGAACGCAAACGCTCCGAAGGTAAGCGGCACACCCAGGCTGTGCTCGCCCTGGCCCGTCGCCGCGTGAACGTCCTGTGGGCTCTCCTCCGTGACGGACAGTGCTACCAAAGCAACCTCCCCGTCACTCCCGCAGCTTGACAACATCATTAGGAGGTGGCCGATCTGGCCGGCGCCGACATACTCCCAGACCACGGTGGCTGTGGCGCCGTCGGCGACGGCGGACCGGGCGAGAACCAGTCCACATGGATCGGGCCGGCCGCGAGGCTGCCAGTCTGGGCTCTCATACCTACCGGGTGGCAACCTGTTCGGGGGATCAGCGTTGATCGAACCTACCGGAGACGTGAACTGATGTACGCATCCAGGTTGTTGGGACGTAGGTTGTGCGTTGACAGTTCACGCCTCGGTTGAAAGACGGACGGTACCCATGACCGACCACGCCACATCGCCCGGACCGGCGGTGCATCAGAAGATTGATACGTCGGTGCCGCACTCCGCCCGGATCTGGAACTACTGGCTGGGTGGGAAAGACAACTACCCCGTTGACGAGGAAGCCGGCGACGCATACAGCGCCGTCTTCCCCGGCATCGTCACCATCGCCCGCAGCAGCCGTGCCTTCCTGCGCCGCACCATCACGTACCTGGTCACCGAGGAGGGCATCCAGCAGTTCCTGGACGTCGGGACCGGCCTGCCGACCGTGAACAACACCCATGAGGTCGCCCAGCGGCTCGCCCCCGACACCAGGATCGTCTACGTCGACCACGACCCGTTGGTCCTCGCGCACGCCCGCGCCCTGCTCACCTCTACCCCCGAGGGGGCGACCGCTTACGTCGACGCTAACCTGTCCGACCCTGATCGCATCCTGGCGGCCGCCGCCGAGACACTGGACCTCACCCGCCCCACCGCCCTGATTCTCAGCAACATCCTGGGCCACGTCGCCGACTACGACCAGGCACGCGCCACCGTCACACACCTGATGGACGGGCTGCCGTCCGGCAGCTACCTCTCCATCAACGACGGTTCACGGGGCACCGACGCCGACTACGAACAGGCCCAGGACGCGTACAACGAGACCGGCGCCGTACCGTACTTCCTGCGCCCCGTCGACGAAATCACGGCGTTCTTCGACGGTCTGGAGCTTTTGGACCCCGGGATCGTGTCGGTCCCCTTCTGGCGCCCGGACCCCACCTCCCCCGCCCCGGAACCCATCGGCGAGCACGGCGGCCTCGCCCGCAAGCCCTGACACCCTGCCGGACCATGGGGACTTCCCCCAAGGCCGGGTAGTTACTGACTTCGGCTCGTCAGGGTGAACTTTGTCGATGTGCCTGACGGGCCTGGGGTACGGGCTGTATCTCGTGCTGTGTGCGATATGCGGATGGGGGCGGGCTGACCGCTGCGGGGCGGCAGCGTCGGGAGGCCGTACGGCGGCAGGCGGCCGAGTTCTTCGAGCAGAAGATCAAGTCGCTGGAGGTCGCCCGGCGCCTCCGGGTAAGCCGGAAGTCGGCCTACCGGTGGCACCAGTTGTGGCGGGACGGCGGGATCGAGGCCCTGGCCTCGCGCGGGCCGAGCGGATCACGGTGCCGTCTGTCGCTGCTTGGACAAGCTCGCCGCGTATCTGGAGGAGGGGCCGAATGCGCACGGCTGGGTGGAGGACCAGGTGTGGACCGCTGCGCGGGTGGCCACGCTGATCCGCCGGAAGTTCCACGTTTCCTACAGCGTCTCGGCGCCACCGGCTGATGCATCGGCTCGGGTTCTCCCCGCAGGTCCCCGTGCGGTGGGTCGCCGAGCGCGACGAGGAGGCGGTGAAGGTGGGGAAGGAGGCGACCTGGGCGGAGGTAAAAGGGCCCGGGCGGCCTGCGGGGGCTACATCTGCTTCGAGGACGAAGCAGGCTTCACCCGCCGACCGCCCCGAGGCCGGACCTGGGGACGACGCGGACACACCCCGGTCGTGACGGTGAGTGGACGCCGCTCGGGACAGCTGTCGGTGGCCGAGCTGATGGCGATGCGGCCCGGCTCACGGACCCGGCTGTGCCATCGGCTGATCGCCCACCCAGCGGGCAAGGGCAAGCGCCGCAGCATGAGCGAGCGCGACTTCATCGCTCTGCCCACACCGAGCCTGCGCTTGTGGATACGCCCACCCGGCGGGCAGCGGCTGGCCCTTTCAGGCCACCTCTACGCAGTTCGAAGTAGCTCTTCGGCACCGACAACGGCAACCGGATCGGCGGATACTTCGGCATCGCACAGACTCCCTTCAGCAGTCGCAACCACCGATGGAAACCGCGCCGTCTACCCGGTGATCTTCATCGACGTGATCCACGTGAAGATCCGCGATAGCGCGGTGGCGAACCGGCCGATCTACGTGGCCCTGGCCGTCACGGCGGAGGGATGGCGGGACATCCTGGGGCTGTGGGCTGGCGACGGCGGCGAGGGCGCCAAGCACTGGATGCACATCACACGCAGTGCGAGATCACCTCGACCGGGTACCGGTGACCCCTGTACGACGGCGACACGCTCCCCACGGGGGATCCCCCACCATGATCAACCCGAGAATCCTCCCACGCCACCCGCCAACGTGACAGCGCCCTCGGTGGCGATCTCCGTCATGTCGCCTGCCCAGACGAGGTCGGGTTCCTCGGCGGTAAAGTCGCGTTTGACGAAGTCCGGTGCGGCCGGCCGTCTCCCCGGCCTGGTCAGCCCATTGCGGTGCTTGACCACGCGGGCGACCAGGCCGAGTTCGGCCATCAGCCGGGCGACGGTGTCCACCGAGACCCGCCAACCCTTGCGGACCAGCAGGATGAAGATCTTCGATGATCCGTAGATGCCACCGGACTCGATGAAGATCTCCTTGATCTCGTCGGCCAGCCGCTGTCGCCGCAGTTCACGCTCGGTGGGCCGGCGGCCACGCCACTTGTAGAACCATGACTCGCTCACGCCCAGGGCGCGGCACGAGACGGTGTGCGGGATGCCGTGCTCGGTCCTGTTGCCGCTGATCACCCCGGCCACGGCGGCCGGGTCCACCGCAGCTACTTCACCCACAGGACCATGCAGCGATTGAGGACATCGTGCTCCATCCCCAGCTCCTTGACGTCCTCTTCAACGCCGCGTTCTCCGCCGTCAGCCGGGCGATCAGCGCGTCCTTGTTCTCCGGCGCGGCCTTCCCGTCGCGTTTCGCCCGCGAGATCCAGCTCGCCAGGGTCGTCTCGTTGTCCCCAGGTCCTTCGCGCCTTCGGGGACCGGCTTCCCGGTCTCCGTCACGATGCGTACCGCCCCCTCACGAAACTCCGCCGTGAACCTCCGACGCTTTTCCGCCATGACAACCAACATCCCCTGCTGTCACGGACTCCACGCTACGAGGAAAACCTCACCTTCCCGGTGAGCGGGAACCGCCACCTGCGCCGGGGCGCCCCTCCCTGACAGGCTCCGATCCGCTGTGGTTCCACCGCCCGCGCCCCGCCCGGGGGGTCGGGGCAGCAGGGAGGACGTGACAGATCATGAGTGGCGCGCAGACCATCGCCCGGCTCGCGGACTGGGCCGCGGAGCGGTACGGGGATGAGGAGGCCCTCGTCTTCGGCGAGGAGCGCTGGACGTTCGCGGAGCTGCGCGACCGGGTCGACCGGGTCGCGCGCGCGGTGATCGCGCAAGGGGTGCGCCCCGGTGACTCGGTCGCCGTGTGGGCGCCCAACAGCGCACGCTGGGTGGTGGCCGCGCTCGGCGTGGTGGCGGTCGGCGGGGTGCTGGTCCCGGTGAACACCCGCTACAAGGCCGCCGAGGCCGCCGATATCCTGCGCCGCTCCCGTACCCGGCTCCTGTTCACCGAGCACGACTTCCTGGGTACGGACTACCGGGCGCTGCTCGCCGCCTCGGGAGAGGAACTCCCGTTCCTGGAACGGACGGTGACCCTGCACTCCGCGGACTGGCAGGGCTTCCTGTCGGGTGCGGACCGGGTGACCGGGGCGGACCGGCTGGCCCGTACCGCCGCCGTGCGCCCCGCCGACACCGCCGACATCCTCTTCACCTCCGGCACCACCGGCCGCCCCAAGGGCGTGCCCACCACCCACGGCCAGAACCTGCGCGTGTATGACGCCTGGGCCCGTACGGTCACCCTCCGGCGCGGCGACCGCTACCTCCTCGTCAACCCGTTCTTCCACACCTTCGGCTACAAGGCCGGCATCCTCGCCTGTCTGCTGCACGGGGCCACGATCGTCCCGGAGCAGGTATTCGACACCGATGCCGTACTCGGCCGGATACAGGACGAGCGGATCTCCGTCCTGACCGGCGCGCCGACGGTCTTCACCTCCCTCATCCATCATCCCGAGCGCGAGGCGTACGACCTGACCTCGATGCGGATGGCAGTCACAGGCGCGGCGAACATCCCCGCCACGCTCATCGAGCAGATCCGGACGTCCCTCGGCGCCCGGAGCGTCAACACCGCGTACGGGCTGACCGAGTCGACGGGCGTGGTCGCGATCTGCCCGCCGCACGAGTCCCCGGAGACTTTGGCCCGCACGTCCGGAACGGCCCTGGAGGGCACGGAGCTGCGCATCGACGCCCCGCCTGGGGAGCCGGGCGAGATCCTCACCCGCGGCTTCCACGTGATGCACGGCTATCTCGACGACCCCGAGGCCACCGCCCGGGCCATCGACGCAGACGGCTGGCTGCACACCGGGGACGTCGGCGTGCTCGACGAGCGCGGCTTCCTGCGGATCACCGACCGGCTGAAGGACATGTTCGTCGTGGGCGGGTTCAACGTGTACCCGGCGGAGGTGGAGCAGGTCCTCCGCGGCCACCCGGCCGTCCTGGACGCGGCGGTCGTCGGCGCGCCGGACGCACGGCTCGGGGAGGTCGGTGTCGCGTACTGCGTACCGGCGGCCGGGGCTCTGATCGACGCGGCCGAGCTGACCTCCTACGCGCGTGAGCGGCTGGCCAACTTCAAGATCCCGCGCGCCTTCCGCTCCGTACCGGCCCTGCCGCACAACGCGGCGGGCAAGGTCGACAAGAAGGCGCTGCGACAGTCGGCACAGGCGCAGGACGCACAAGCGCAGGCGCAGGACACAACGGCGTGAGGGCGAGCCTCCGCACGACTTCCACCGGATGAGGAGAGTACGAACGTGAACGACAGCAACACCGAGTCCGTCGACGTCGTAGACGTCGTCGTCGTCGGAGCGGGCGTCACCGGTCTGTACGCCGTGCACAAACTGCGCGGTCTCGGCCACAGCGTGCGCGGCTTCGAGCGAGGCGAAGACGTGGGCGGTGTCTGGTACTGGAACCGCTACCCCGGCGCGCGCTGCGACGTGGAGTCCGTGGACTACTCGTACTCCTTCGACGAGGAGCTCCAGCAGGAGTGGGACTGGAGCGAGAAGTACGCCACGCAGCCGGAGATCATCCGCTATCTGCGCCATGTCGCCGACCGCTTCGACCTGCGCCGCAGCTACACCTTCTCCACCTCGGTGACCTCGGCCGAGCTGGACGAGGAGACGCTGCGCTGGACGGTCCGCACGGACGGCGGGGAGGTGGTGTCGGCCCGGTTCTGCGTGTTCGCCGTCGGCTGCCTCTCCAGCACGCACGTGCCGGACATCCCGGGGGCCGGGGAGTTCGCCGGCGCCACGTACCACACCGGCGCCTGGCCCCACGAGGGCGTGGACTTCGGCGGACTGCGCGTCGGCGTCATCGGCACCGGCTCCTCCGGCATCCAGGCCATCCCGCTGATCGCCGAGCAGGCGGCGCACCTGACCGTCTTCCAGCGCAGCGCCAACTTCAGCATCCCGGCGGGCAACGCGCCCCTGGACGACGAGACGCGCCGTCGGCAGAAGGCCGGCTACGCCGAGCGGCGGCGCCTGTCGCGGCTCAGTGGCGGCGGCTCGCCCCATGCGGCGCAGCCGTCGGCGACGTTCGACGTGTCGCCCGAAGAGCGGCGGGCCGCGTTCGAGGAGCGTTGGGAGCTCGGCGGCGTCCTGTACTCCAAGACGTTCCCCGACCAGCTCACCGACCGCGCGGCGAACGACGAGGCGCGCGCGTTCTGGGAGGAGAAGGTCCGCGCCCTCATCGACGACCCGGCCGCCGCCGACCTGCTGGTCCCCACGGACCATCCGATCGGCACCAAGCGGATCGTCACCGACTCGCACTACTACGAGACGTTCAACCGCGACGACGTGCGCCTCGTGAGCCTGCGGGAGAACGCCATCGAACGGATCGAAGCCACCGGAATCGTGCTGGCCGACGGCACCCGGGTAGAGCTGGACGTGATCGTGTTCGCGACCGGTTTCGACGCGATGACCGGCGCGATCGACCGGGTGGACATCCGGGGGCGTGGCGGCCGGAGCCTGAAGGAGGTCTGGAGCGGGGGTCCCCGCACCTATCTGGGTCTGGGCGTCGACGGCTTCCCGAACCTGTTCAACCTCACCGGTGCCGGCAGCCCGTCCGTCATGGCCAACGTCGTGCTGTGCGCCGAGCAGCACGGCGACTGGCTCGGCGACTGCGTGCGCCATCTGGACGAGCACGGCTACCGCGCGATCGAGGCGAGCGAGGAGGCCGTCGAGCAGTGGGTCGCGCAGTGCCGGGACCGGGCGGCGGCCACCCTGTTCCCGGCGGCGAACTCCTGGTACCTGGGGGCCAACATCCCGGGGAAGCCACGGGTCTTCATGCCGTTCATCGGCGGCTTCGGGGTGTACGGGGAGATTATCGAGGACGTCGCGGCCTCGGGGTACAAGGGGTTCGCGCTGATACGGGGCTGAGGCGGCCCGTGACCCGGGAAAGCGCCCCGCCTCTCACCCGATCGGGTGAGAGGCGGGGCGCACGCGCACGCGTACACGTCGGTCAGTGCGCGACAAGGGCCTCGCGCAGGGCGGCGAAGGCGGTCTCGCGGGCCTCGGCCGCCGCTGGCAGGGCGCCCGCCATGGAGAGGAAGCCGTGGAACATCCCGGCGTGGTGGCAGGCTTCCACGGGGACGCCCGCGGCAGCGAGGGCTTCCGCGTACGCCAGGCCGTCGTCCCGCAGGGGGTCGAAGCCGGCGGTGACGACCTGGGCCGACGGGAGCCCGGACAGGGCGCCCGCGAGCGGGGCCGCGTAGGGGCTGGTGCGGTCGGCGGGGGAAGACAGATAGCCGTCCCAGTACCAGCGCAGGTGGTCGGCGGTGAGGAAGTAGCCCTGGGCGTTCTCCCGGTGCGAGGGGCGGGAGCGGGTGGGGTCGAGCATCGGGTAGTAGAGCGCCTGGCAGACGATCTCGGGGCCGCCACGGTCGCGGGAGAGCAGGGTGAGGACCGTGGCGAGGTTGGCGCCCGCGCTGTCCCCTGCGACGGCGATCCGGCGGCCCGGGAACGTCGCCGCCGCCCACAGCAGGGCCGTATAGGCGTCCTCGGGGGCGGCAGGGAAGGGATGCTCGGGGGCGCGGCGATAGTCGACGGAGACGACGATCGCTTCCGTCGCGCGGGCGAGGTCGCGGCAGAAGCCGTCGTGACTGTCGAGGTCGCAGAGGACGAAGCCGCCCCCGTGACAGAACACGATCACGGGGGCGGTCTCGTGGACAGCCGGGTCGTAGACGCGGACGGGCACGCCGTCGGCGTCCTCGTCCGCGACGCGGGCGACAGGGGGCGGGGGGACGGACGGCCGGGGGCGGGCGGCGAAGAAGGCTCGTACCTCGGCGATGTCCGTCATCTCCGTCGCCAGCGGGGGAAAGCCGGCGGTGGCCAGGTCGATGACGGCCTGGACCTCGGGGTCGGGTCGGTTCACGCGTCCGTTCCTTTCGGGGTGAAGACCGGCACGCGGCCCGCCGACGCGCCGCCGTCCACGGCGAGTTCGGCGCCGGACAGGTACGAGGAGTCGTCGGAGGCGAGGAAGGCGACGAGGTGGGCGACCTCCTCGGGCTCCCCCACGCGTCCGAGCGGTGTGCCGGGATGCTCCTTGGTGTCCAGGTGGGCGGTCATCGCCGTGGCGATGGCTCCGGGATGGACGGAGTTGACCCGAATGCCGTCCGCGCCGAGCTCCAGCGCGGCGGTTCTGGTCAGTCCGCGCAGCCCCCATTTCGCGGCGCCGTACGCGCCGTGCCCCCAGATGCCCTGGAGGCCGGCCTGTGAGGAGATGTTGACGATGGACCCGCCGCCGCTCGCCCTCATCGCCCCGGCGACAGCACGGACACCGAGGAAGGGGCCGATCAGGTTGACGCGGAGGATCGCCTCCAAGCGGGCCGGGTCCTCCTCGGTGATGAGCGAGGTGGAGTAGATCGCGGCGTTGTTGACGAGGACGTCGAGCCGGCCGAACGCGTCGAGGGCGGCGGCGACGGCGGACGCCCAGGACTGCTCGTCGGTCACGTCGTGGCGTACGAATCGGGCGGCGGCGCCGAGGGAGGCGGCCGTCGCCTCTCCCTCCGCCTCCAGGACGTCGGTGAGGACGACCTTCGCCCCGAGGGCGGCGAACAGGCGGGCCTCGGCCTCGCCCATGCCGCGTGCCGCGCCGGTGACCAGCGCGACCTTTCCTGTCAGATCGACGGGCATCAGCGGTTCTCCTCGATCGGTCGGAGCGTCGGGCCCGTCGTCCAGCCGCCGTCGACGGCCAGTTCGGCGCCGGTGACGTACGAGGCGGCGTCCGAGAGCAGGAAGGCGACCGCCTGCGCGATCTCCTGGGGCTCACCGACCCGGCCCATCGGTGTGTTGGGGTACTTCCCCTCACCCCGCTCGATGCCCACGTGGGCGGTCATCGGGGTGTGGATCATGCCGGGGTGTACGGAGTTGACGCGGATCCGGTCGGCTCCGAGTTCCACCGCGCCAAGCTTGGTGAGCCCGCGCACGCCCCACTTGGCCGCGCCGTAGCCGGCGGTCCTGGCCAGGCCCATGAGTCCGGCCGCGGAGGAGATGTTGACGATGGAGCCGCCGCCGTTCTCCCTCATCGCGGGGATCACGGCCCGCATGCCGAGGAACACGCCGGTGAGATCGATGTCGAGGACCAGCCGGAACACCTCGGCCGTCTGTTCCTCCAGCCGGTGGGAACCGCCGGAGATGCCCGCGTTGTTGACGAGGCCGTCCACCCGCCCGAACGTGGCGACCACGGAGTCGACGACCTCGCGCCAATCGTCCTCGGAGGTGACGTCGTGGCGGAGGAACCGGGCGTGGCCGCCGAGCCGCTCCGCCGCGGCCCGCCCCTCCTCCTCCCGTACGTCGGTGAGGACGACCCGGGCGCCGGACTCGACGGCCACCCGGGCGGCCTCGGCGCCGATCCCCCGTGCCGCACCGGTGATGATCACCGTCCTGCCCCGCAGATCCGTCATCGGGCTGCTCACCGCGCCTCGGCGGAGCGCTTACGGTCGATGTCGTCGACCGCGAGCCAACTGAAGGTCATGGCGGGGCCGATGGTCGCGCCGGGTCCCGGGTAGGTCTCCCCCATGACGGCGGCCGAGACGTTGCCGGAGGCGTACAGGCCGTCGATGGCCGTGCCGTCCTCCCGCAGCACGCGGGCCGTCGCGTCGGTGACCAGGCCGCCCTTGGTACCGATGTCGCCCGGGTGGACGGGGATCGCGTAGTACGGGCCCTTCTCCAGCGGCGCCAGGTTGGGGTTGGGTAGCGTCGGGTCGCCGTAATAGCGGTCGTAGACGCTGTCGCCGCGGTGGAAGTCCTCGTCACGGCCGGCGCGGGCGAAGCCGTTGAAGCGGTCCACGGTGGCGCGCAGCCGCTCCGGGGCGGTGCCGATGCGTACCGCCAACTCCTCGACGGTCGCGGCCTTCTTCACAAGTCCGCCCTCTACCCACGGCTTGGGGAACGCCTGGCCCGGGAAGAGGCCCATGAAGATGTAGCGGGCCTTGGAGGTGGCGTCGAGGATCAGCCAGGACGGCACGGTGCTCGCCCCGGGCTTGTCGTTCGCGTACATGGCGTCGACGAACTCGTGGTACGGAGCGGCCTCGTTGACGTAGCGCTCCCCCGCCTGGTTGACGATCACCATGCCGGGGATGCCGCGGTCGGCGACGAGGAAGAACGGTTTCCCGTCGGGCGGCACCACCGACGGCGCGCCCCAGACCCGGTCCATGAGGTCGGTCGCGGCGCCGAGGGCCACGGCCGGCTCCAGGGCGTCGCCGGTCTGTCCCTCGGCCGCGGAGCTCCACTCGGTGGAGGTGGGCGCCGGCAGGTACTTCTCGCGGAGCCGCTGGTCGTGGGAGAAGCCTCCGGAGGCGAGGACGACGCCGCCGTTGGCCCGGACGGTGACCTCCCGGCCGTCCCTGGTGATCCGGACGCCGGTGACCCGGCCGTCCTCCTCGACGAGTCCGGTCAACGGGGCGGACAGCCACAGTTCGGCACCGAGGGTGTCGAGCGAGTGCCGCATGCGGGCGATCAGCGCCTCGCCGAGGGAGAGCAGCTCCTGGCCGGAGAGCCGGGCCCTGACCGCCTGGGCGCCAACCTTGACGGCGGTGCGGCGGCCGGCCCAGGTGCGTCCCACCATGTTCAGCTGCCGGAAGTCCTTGGAGGTGATGGTGAGGCCGTACGTGGGGAGCCCGGCGCGGCGCATGGTGGCGCGCTGCTCGGGGCCGAGCTTCCTGAAGTCGAAGATCTGCGGTTCGACGGAGCGGCCCTGCGGGTAGCCGCCGAGCCGCTCGGGGTAGTAGTCGGAGTAGCCGGGGGTGTAGACGAACCTCACGTCCGTGCGGTCGTGGAACTCCTGTACCATCCGCGGTCCGTGGGCGACGTAGGCCTCCTTGCGCTCGGCGGTGACCCGGTCGCCGACCGTGGCGTCCAGGTAGGCACGGGCCTTCTCGGGGGTGTCGCCGAGCCCGGCCTCGTCCAGGTGGAAGTTGTCCGGGACCCAGATCGCGCCGCCGGACAGGGCGGTCGAGCCGCCGTAGACGTCGGTCTTCTCCACCACCAGAGCGGTCATTCCGCGCAGCCGGGCGGTGATGGCCGCGGCCATGCCGGCGGCGCCGGAGCCGACGACCACCACGTCGTACGTGTGGTCCCACGTGTCGTTCATCGCGTTCTCCCTGATCGTGTCAGACAGGCCCTGGGTGGGTCGGCGGCCGGGGCGGGCCGTCCTCCGCCC
>NZ_JBLVKW010000121.1:0-15049 GCF_048270745.1 Streptomyces sp. NPDC056231
GCTGCCCTCAGCTTCAACAACCCTGCTGCGACAGGGTGCTGGTGCAGGTCTTTCACCTCCACTCGAACCAACAGCGCCTCACGGCGCAACCAAGATCTGTGCCAGAACCGAGTTTGGGAGTCACTCACGGCCCGGCGGGTGGATTACGGGTGTGAGAGGAAACTCGGCCGGGTGTTCCGGATGAACGGCTACGACTCCGCGGTCAGAGCTTGCCGCGGCGTGCGAGCTGCTTCACCGCGTTCTCACGGATGATCTCGTTCTCGGCGTCGCGCAAGCCCTTGAGGGCGTCCCTGGCTTCCTCGCCGGGAATGCCGCCGAGCGCCCAGATCGCCTTCACCGCGAGCGTCCGGCACTCGTCGAAGTCCAGGTGCTCGGGAACCCAGCGAGTCGCCCTGACCAGCGTCGGCACCGTCTTGGGCGAGTGGAGCTTGCCCAGCATGGACACGATGTCCTCGTGGTCCCTATGCCATTCGGCAGGGAACAGCTCGATCAACGGCTCCAGGAACTCCTCGACCGAGGCGTCGGCGGCGCCAGGGACGATCAACGCCATCTCGACGTCGTCGGCATCCTGGCGCTCCATGGCGTCCCGGAGCAGCCGGAGCGCCAGGGCCCCACCGTCGGACTCGCCGAAGTGGGCGAGCACCTCGTCGAGCGTGCGCGTCGGACCCTCACCCAGTCCGACCGCCAGGCCCATGACCAGATCCTGTTCCTCAGGGGTCATCGCCTGACCACCTCCCATGCGGTGATGTTCTCGTTGAAGAGCTTGAGCGCGTCACGGCCGCTAGGCCAATTCACATGTGAGGTTGTTGAACGCCTCAGGTCTTGGGGGAACCCTGGCAAGATCATTCTCGCCGGGATTTCCTGTACTCAATTGCTAACCGAGGCTGGAAGATGGCGTGACCCCGCGCTCGTCCTGGCAGCCGTGTGATCGATGGGCAACCATTCCTGCGACCTGATGGTCATGTCCGTGCCACCCGCGTACTGGGTGGGCATTGTCAGCTCCGCCTCGGGACGTTCCTGAGGCGCTGGAACATGGGGGAAACGCCTTCATGCATCACCGCACCACCGTGGCAGGCTTCGCCGGGGCCCTCGCCCTGTCCGCACTCACGATTCCGGCGGCCGCCCAGGCGGATGACTTCTCGGGCGACATCAGGATCACGAAGGTGGTCGTCAACGGAGGGAAGGACATCGTCCTGGGGACCACGGACGTGAAGACGTTCACCATCGCGGTGACCGCCACGGATGACTCGGGCATCGAGGTCGGAAGGACCTTCCCGGTCATGTGGCACACGCCCCTCCCAAACGGCGACTATTACGGTCTCGTGGTGCCCGACAACATCGCGGGCAAGTGCGTGCGCCAGAGCTCCACCACGACCACCTGCACCTACACGCTGAAAATCAACCCGCGCATCCACCCCCAGGACAACACCACGGCCGGGACCTGGACCGTGAGCGCCCACGCCCTGGCCAACGACGGTGACTACATCACCAAGGATTCCGCCGCGAAGGCGAAGGTCCTGCGCAACTCCAGGCTGACGGCCAACGCCTCGCCGGAACCGGTGAAGAAGAACAAGACGATCACCGTCACGGGCGCCCTGACCCGGGCCAACTGGGAGACCTACAAGTACGGGGGCTACACCAAGCAGCCTGTGAAGCTCCAGTTCAAGAAAAAGGGCACCATCACCTACAAGACCCTCAAGACCGTCACGACGGACAGCAAGGGCAACCTGAGGACGACGACGAAGGCCACGGCGGACGGCTACTTCCGCTACTTCTTCGCAGGCACGTCCACCACCCTGGCGGTCGCCTCCGCGGCGGACTACGTCGACGTGAAGTAACCCTCGGGAGGGTCATCCATCCTCCAGCAAGCGCAGAAGGCTCAGGCCGGAGACCCCTCGGTCTGGGCCTTCTTGAGCCCTGGCTGTTTCCCGGCCGGCGGGCCGGTCAGCCGCCGCAGCCCTTCGCGCTCTCTAAGAAGTCATCTCATTTGGTGTAGCGCTTGCTGTAGAAGCAGCCGTTGGTGCGGACTCCAGCGGGCGTCAGGCAGGAGTCGTCCGTCATACTCCCCAAGTGACTACACCGATCGGCCCCGTGATCATCTTCGATGACGAGTTCCACATGTACGTCTTGAGGGATCAGGCGTTCGCCGAAGCATGGTGGGAGATGCCCGATGAGTTCAGTTGCGGGTTCGACATACTGGCCAGGCCGCTGAGCATGACCGGTGAGCCCCACCGAGTACGCCTCGAACTGACCGGCCGAGAGCCGGACGAGGCAGAACTGCGCCGCTTGGTTGCCAACCACTATCGGCGTTTTCTTCCAGGGGAGGCACCGCCTCAAGCACCTGCACTAGCGGACTTCGTGGCGGCATTGCCTCGCGAAGGACTGTGACCTGGGCGGTATCTCAGACTGAACTGCATCTTCAGCGGCTGAGTCTGCGGTAGCAAATGAGGGTGCAGGCGATGGCGGCGAAGGCCAGGAAGTGTTCGGCTTTGCGTTCGTAGCGGCGGTGGAGTCTGCGGCAGCCAGCGAGCCAGGCAACGGACCGCTCTACGACCCAGCGGTGACGGCCCAGACGGGTGGAGGACTCAACGCCGCGCAGGGCCAAGCGGTGCGTGATGCCCCGACTGCGGAGCTCTTGCCGCAGGTGGCGGTAGTCGTACCCAGCCAGCCGGTCAACTGCGCCCGCAAGGTGTCCTTCTCACAGGCCACGTACAGGGTTGTGGTCTGGCCGGCGGTCCGGTCCAGGACGAACCAGTCCGGCGCGGCCCCAGGAAGGCGCCGGCGTCCGCCAGGCCGGAGGGACGTGGGCCTCGCGCAAGGGGTCAACGAGGTAGGGGAACCGCTCCTCCCAGCGGGCCTGGGCGAGACGGGAGGACAGACGCCGATAGGTCGGCGCGCTGTGCGGGATCCGGCCCTCCGCAATGAGCCGGTAGTGGCAGCGGCGGGTGCCTCCCAAACTCGGGTTCTGGCTCACTTTCCGTGAAGCGTGCACCGTGGGTGGCGGTTGGAGGCCATCCTGGCCGTCGGGAAGTTGCCTGAAAATCATCAGTGGCGATCTTGGATGGGCTCAGAGTTCGGGTTCGTGGGGGAGACGGTGCTCCGGCTGGAGAAGCTGCTGTTCCCGTCGATCGTGGATGTCGCGGTGATGTCGGTCGACGTGAACGAAGAGGCGGTACTGATAGAGGCTCGATGCACGATGGCCGGGGCCAACTGCGCTGGGTGCAGAGGCTGGTCGGAGCGGGTTCACAGCCTCAGGTCGCCATGTGTCGGGTGAGCTCGCGTGACTTCTGCTGCAGTGCGGCTGTCCACTCCTTTGCATGGGGATCCGAAGCCGTCTTGAGATAGCCGCTCTCGGCGCGCTCGGCCGCCTGCCAGTTCACCTCGATGTTCGCTTTCTCAGCCAAGGCCAGCACCGTGGCAACGAACCCTTCGGACAGGGTGGTAATGACGGCGTGCCTGGTTTTGCTATGCCAGGCGAGCAGGGCGACGACGAACACTGCGAATGCGACGGGGTCGATCTGACACTCGTCAGCTTCCATGGGGCCGATGCCGGATGGCAGACCCACTTCGGCTTGATAGACGGTGACCTGGCTCATGAACAGCCGGGACGCCCCGTTGGACGGGTTCCACAGGGTATGGTCGCCCAAGTCGTAGTACTGGCTCACGTCAGCCTCTCACTGGTGGTCATAGGGGCGACATTACGGTCAGTCAGCCCTCCACGGAAAGTGAGCCAGAGCCCAAACTCGTGAACATCGACCTGGCCGCCAACAGGGCACCTCCCGAGCTCATCGACAAACGACTCCCGTTCTCGGATCAGGCACAAATTCCGTGAGAGCGATCAACGGGTTCCGTCTCGGCGGCATAGCGTCATCTGGGACCGTGGTGCGGTGTTGATGAGCTGATCGGTGACCTGTTTCCGCACCTCAGCGAGTTGCTGGTGGAGCGCGTGTTCTTCGAGTGCGGAGTGATTCGCATGGTGGCGAGAACCCGGGAGGCCGAGGTGCCGTGTCCTGGGTGTGCGGTGGTGTCCAACCGGGTGCACAGCACGTACGGAAGAAGCCTTGCCGACACTCCGGTTGGGGATCGGCCGGTACGGATCGAGCTGACGGTGCGGCGGCTGTACTGCGAGAACGTTCGTTGTTCGCGGCGTACTTTCGCTGAACAGGTCGACGGCCTGACCGTTCGCTATAGCCGCCGCACGCCTGCCGCTCGGCGGGTTTTGGAGGCTGTCGCCGTCGCGCTCGCGGGCCGGGCTGGCAGCCGTCTCGCCGCTGCCCTGCATACACGGGTGAGCCGGTCGACACTGTTACGGGCGGTTATGGCCCTGCCCGATCCTGCCTGGACCGTTCCGAGGGTGCTGGGCGTCGATGATTTCGCCACCCGTCGTGGACAGCACTACGGCACCGTGCTCATCGACTGTGAGACCGGCCGGCCTCTCGACCTGCTGCTCGGCCGCGATGCTGCGACCCTGGCCGGCTGGCTGCGTGAACATCCCGGCTCCGAGATCATCTGCCGTGACCGGAGCGGTTCTTACGCCGACGGCGCCCGCACCGGTGCCCCGAATGCCATTCAAGTTGCCGACCGCTTCCATCTCTGGCAGAACCTCGGCACCACCGTCGAACGCAGCGTGCGACGGCGCTACAGCGGCGCCCTCACCGCAACTCCGGCGGGCGGTGGTCAGGCACTGCGCATCCCGCTGCTGCTCGACCGCGCGCAGAGCATCACGGTCAAAGTCCTGAACCGCGACGGCAATCCGGCGCCCGCCCAGGTCTCCCTGCTCAACGCCGACAACGGCACCGGTGGCAGCGTCACGATCGGAAACGGCGGCAGCCTCGCGCTGCGTATCCCGGACGGCGATTACCTGGGCCTGGCCAACGTGTCGATGAAGGTGAACGGAACTCCCGCCGTCGCCGTGATCAGTGCCGATCTGCACGCGGGGGACAAGGAGATCGTCTTCGACGCCCGCACCGCCCACCGGTGGACCGCGTCGGTCTCGGGACGCGACAACCGCACCGAGTTCATGACCGGCAACATCAAGCGCACCACCGCGAACGGCACTTACTCGGTGACACACAGCATGCTCGCGGGCGGTGCCTACGGTCCCTTCGGACGCGATGCTCTGTGGATCGCGCCCACCACCGGATCCCACCTCGGCAAGATCACGTTCAGTGAGCACTGGCGGCTCGCCGATGCCGGGAGCGACCAGTACAAGGGAGACGGTTCGGCCCTGTATGACCTTGCCTTCGGGCAGCGGCAGGTACCGGACAACCCCGAGCACCGGCTCACCGCGGACGACGTTGACGGGCTCGCCAAGGTGCGCACCACGTACCGGGGACTCAACGAAGAGTACCGCTACCAGGAGGGAAGCACCGTCTACGCGCCGACCATGACGGGTCTGAACGTTTCCTCGCCCTCGTACCTGAGCGTCCCGCGTGCCCGCACGGAGTACATCACCGCGAAGGACACCACGTGGCTGCGCTTCGGCTACCGCAACCGTTCCGGCATCTCGATGCGCTATCCGCCGCGCCAGTTCACGTACGAGCCGGGCACGCACACCCAGCACACCTGGTACACGGGTCCGTTCGTGGCCGGCGTGGCCGGGCAGATCACCGGAACAACCCTCCAACTCAAGGTCGACGACTTTGTCGCGCCCGACGGCGCGGTGAGCGAATACGGGGACTTCGGCTCGCCGCAGAAGTGGAGGTCGTCGACACGGCTGACCCGGAACGGAACCGTGATCGCGGACCGGGGAACAGCCATCACCGCGACGCTGCCGGGCGCGGGCCGGGCCTCGTACCAGCTGCGCCGTACCTTCAGCGCGGGCGACGCCTTCCCGATGGGCGGTGAGGCGACTGCCACGTGGGGCTTCACCGCGGGTGGTGACGGCGAAGCGACCACGCCGGTACACCTGCTCAACGCCTCCGTGGACGCTCCGCTGGACAACGTCAACAGGGCCCGGGCCGACCGGCCCCTGTTGGTGGACGCCGCGGTCTCGGGCGCTGTCGGTGGGCTGCGTCCGGTGCAGGCCTGGGTGACTTCGGACGGTGGCACGCACTCGACGAAGGTGTCCGCTCACCGTGCCTCCGACGGGCACTACCGCTTCACAGCGCCGCGCTCCGCCCTCGTGTCCGGTGGATTCCTCGGCGTGCGGGTGAGCGCCGAGGACGAGGCGGGCAACACCGTCGACATGGTGCTGCCGCGCGCGATCCCCGTGGTGTGAGTGAGTTCGACCCGGCGGACTGCACGCCCGCCGGGTCGAACTCCGCGAAGACGAGCACGAACCGCTTCCTACATACGCGACCGGCGAGGACTGCGTGGTCGGTGTCGGTGAACGCGGGCCTGCCGACCTGGCGCTGCAGGACCAGTAACTGGTGGCGCAGCGCCAGGATCTCCACGTCCTTCTCCCGGTCGCTCACCGGCAACAGACGCAGGAGCGTGAAGGCGTTCGTCACGGCGAGACAGGCCAGGCGCAGCAGCACGACAGGCCATGATGCCGCCCGTCCCCGGTCAAGGTGGAGACAGCTGGGCGAGCTACGGGCACGGCCGGAGATCAGTGATCAAGGCCGTGACCTGGCCGGATGATGTATCGGCACACGCAGGTCCCGGATTCGGCGACGGTCCGCCGGCGCCGTCTGGACGAGCGCGGGAACCAAGAGTCCCAACAGCGTCAAGTACTCAGTCCCGTTCGACATCCACCTCGGTGAGTTGCGCGTACCGCCCGGGGTCGGTGCGGCGGATGCGCAGGGCCACCACGAACCCGGCTACGAGCACCACCGGCAGCGGCACCAGCAGCGCCGCGTTGACCGCCCCCGTGCGTCCGGTGAGCAGATCGAAGTGGAGCATGGCGAGCACCGACAGGACGGCGAGACCCACGAACGCGATCAGCGGTGCGACCGCGACCCGCCAGACCGACATGCCGCACCGGTCACGGCGGAAAAAGAAGCAGACGGCGAGCGCAGCCAGCGCCTGCATGATCATGATGCCGAGGACGCCGGTGCTGTTGGTCCACAGGAAGATCTCGGAGTACGGATCCGCGCCGATCAGCGCACCGCCCACCACGATCACCAGGCCGAAGACGGTCTGCACCACGACTGCCGTCACCGGTGAACCCTGCCGGGCCGACACCCGGCCCAGCCGGCGCGGCAGCAGACCCTCGCGGCCCAGGGCGTAGAGGTAGCGGGCCGCGGCATTGTGGAAGGCGAGGGTGGCGGCGAACGCGCTGATCACGATCAGCACATGCATGGAGTCGGCGAGCCAGGGGCCGACGAACTGGTCGGCCGCGTGGAATGTCAACTGTGGGCCGTCCGACGACCGGGCCATCGTGACCGACTCGTCCGTGCCGAAGCTGCCCATCAGGATCCACACCCCGGCGGCGTAGAACAGCGCCAGGAACCCGATCGCGACAAAGGTGGCGCGGGGCACCGTGCGCTCCGGGTCGCGTGCCTCCTCGGCGTAGATCGCGGTCGCCTCGAAGCCCGTGAACGCGCCGATGACCAGGACGAACATCCCGGCCATGCCGCCGGAGGAGGCCAGCACGGACGGATCGAAGGACGTGAGGTCCAGGGCGTCGGTTCCCCGGTCCGCCAGCACCCCGATATCCATCACCAGCAGCACCAGGACCTCCAGGACCAGTGCCACCCCCAACACCTTCGCGCTCAGCGTGACCCGCAGCCAGCCCAGGACCCCGGTGCCCAGCACACAGAGGGTCGACAGCGGCCACCAGGGCAGCTCCGCACCGGTGAGATCGCTCAGCGTCGTCGAGGCGAAGTAGCCGAATCCGGCGGCGACACCCGGGGCGACCAGGTTGTACGAGAGCGTCGCCAGGTAGGCGGTGGCGACGCCGAGCGTCCGGCCGAGCCCTCGGGCGACGTACGCGTAGAAGGCTCCGGCATTGCGTACGTAGCGGCTCATCGCGGTGAACCCGGCGGCGAACAGCACCAGCAGCGCACCGGAGACCAGATAGCCGAGCGGGGTGCCCGGACCGCCGATGCCGATGGCGAAGGGTGCGACACCGGCCAGCACGGTCAGCGGCGCGGCCGCCGCCACGACGAAGAAGACCAGATCGAAGGTGCCGATCTGCCCCTTGGCGAGGCGCCCCGCGGGACTGCCGGACGGCGGGGCGGTGTTCGGGAGGTCGGCGGAGGGGGAGATGGGCGGCGGGACGGCCGTCGAGGGTTGCGTCATCGGTGGTTCCTCAGGTGCGAACGGGCGGCAGGACGCCGAAGTTGATGCCTGCACCAGGCATGGGTCAGCGGAAAAGACCAGTTCAGAGCGGGCCGGATTAGGCGCGGCGCTCAAGCTATCTGGTATACCGAATACCAAGCAAGGGTCTGGGGAATCTTTCCGGAATCTGCGATGATCACGGCATGGGAGCCGGAAGAGACCGGCTCAGACGGGCAGGAAGCGAGTCCATGAGCAGCAGCCGAACCGCCGGCCTCACCGCCACCGGCACCATCGGTGCGGCACATCAGTCCCTGCGCGACCAGGTCTATGTGGAACTGCGCGAGAGGATCATCGACGGCCGCTACCCCTCCGGGCACCGGATCGTCGAGCGGGAACTCGCGGACGAGCTGGGGGTGTCCCGCATCCCCGTACGGGAAGCCATCCAGCGACTGGAGACCGAGGGATTCATCGCCGCCCAGGCACGAAAGGGCGCGTTCGTCGCCCCGCTCGGCCCGGCCGAGGCCGCGGACTTCTTCGACATCCGGGAACGCCTGGAGGCGCTGGCGGCCTCGCTGGCCGCCCGGCGCGCCGACCGGGACGGCCTGCGCACCCTGGAAAGACTCCTGGACCGCGCCCGCCGCGTCGCGGACTCCTCCCGCCGGACCCGTGAACTGGGCTCGGTCCATGCCGACTTCCATCAGCAGATCGTCGTCATGTCCGGCAATCCACTGCTCCAGGGCCTGATGGCACCGCTCGACGGCCGGTTGCGCCGGCTCTTCAGCCTCACCTCCGAGCCGAGCGACGGGCCCGTGATGTGCGGCGAGCACGAACTGCTCTACGAGGCGATTCGGAGCGGCGACGCGGAGGCGGCGGAACGGATCGCCCGCAGCCATGTGGCCGGGACGCGCGAGACCGCGATGCAGATGCTCGCCGCCGCCACCGCGGCCACCGATGAACCGACGGATCCCGGCCCCCGTCGGCGGCCCTGACCAAGACGACCGTCCCACGCACGACGTCCCGCACCACGAAGGAGAGCCCGCCCCATGGCGACGCCCGCCCCCGCCTGCCCCCATGTCCTGTTCACCGCCGTCCGTTCCCTCGACGGGCGCACCCGTGACCTGCTGGTCTCCGACGGCCGGATCGCCGCGTACGACCCGGCGGAATTGCCCGACGGCTGCGTGACCGTGGACGCCGCGGGAGCCCTTGCCCTGCCCTCGCCCGTCGACGCGCACATCCACCCCGACAAGTCGACCTGGGGCGGGCCCTGGCTGAGCCGCGAACCCGCCGGCACGCTCCGGGACCTGATCGACGGCGATGTGCGGGCCAGGACGGCCTTCACGACTCCGGTGGAGGAGCGGGTCGGGGCACTCATGGACCGGGCCATCGCCCGTGGCACCCGCGCCATGCGGGCCCATGTGGATGTCGCCCCCGTCCACGGCCTCTCCGGGGTGCACGGGGTGCGGGCGGCGGCAGATGCCCGCAAGGACCTCGTCGACGTCCAGATCGTCGCCTTCCCCCAGCTCGGCCTGTTGAGCGAGCCCGGAACCGCCGAACTCATGGAGCAGGCCATGTCCGAGGGGGCCGACGTGGTCGGCGGCCTCGACCCGATCGGCATCGACGGCGACATGGACGGCCAGTTGGACTTCGTGTTCGGGCTGGCCGCCCGCAAGGGCGTGCCGGTCGACATCCATCTGCACGACGGCGGGCCCGCCGGCCTGCGCCAGGTCCCCGAGATCGCCCGGCGTACCGTCGCCGCCGGAATGCAGGGACGCGTCACCCTCAGCCACGTCTTCGCCGTGGCCGAGCTCGAGGGTGACGAACGCGACGCCGCAGCGGTGCGGTTGGCCGATGCCGGCGTCTCCCTGGTCACGTGTGCCCTGGGCGGTGACCCGGTCCTGGACCCCGCACGGCTCACCCCGCACGGCGTGCGGGTGGCCGTCGGCTCGGACGGCGTGCGCGATGCCTGGACGCCGTTCGGTGACGGCGACATGCTCGCCCGGGCCCATCTGCTCGCCTACCGCACGGATGCCCGCACCGATGCCGAACTCGCCTCCTGCTACGAGGCGGTGGCCCAGGGCGGCGCCTCTCTGCTCGGTCTGCCCGCCTCCCGGCTGGAGACCGGGGACCCGGCCGACTTCGTCCTGGTGGCCGCCGGTTCGCTGCCCGAGGTAGTCGTGGACCGCCCGATTCCGTCCATGGTCGTGCGGGCCGGCCGGGTCATCGCCCGCGAGGGCCGGCTGACTTAGTGGTCGAGCCGGGAAGTCCTTCGGGGGGTGACGTCGGAGCCTGCTACGCGTAGGCCCCGACGCCTCGACCGCAAGCCTGCCCGGCAGTGACGCCCACGACGCAGTTGGCGCCTATCACCTGGAGTTAGCCTTGGTCTGCCCCAGATGGAGCAGGCCGAGAATGGGTGCCCAGGCTGCCTCGCCGAGCAGGGTGTCGCCGCGGGCTGTCCCTCCGTGCAGATACGTGTTCGAGGGTGCGGCGGGGCTTTCGCCGGGGAAGGGCGGTCGGTGTCCGGCGTCGTCGCGGGCCACCACGCGGACCGGAGCGTCAGCTGCTTGGCGTCGCGCGGCCAGCTGCTCGGCATACCGTAGGGAAGGCCACATCGCGTCGTCGCCACCGGCGACAAGCAGCACGTCGGCGGACACCTTCTCCACCGGGATCGCGGCGGCGCCCAGATGCCGGGCGAAGGTCCGCTCGCTGTGTTCGTACCAGCCGCGGATCGCCACCGGGCCATCGCCTTGCTCCGCGGCCTGCCAGGAGTCGTCCATCGGGACGAAAGGCAGCGGCTGCCCCTGCCAGGTCCAGGAGGACCGGTACGGCCGCTGATGACCATCGAGCCCCGGCCCCACGTTGCACCAGACCAGCGACGTCGGAGAGACGGCCACCACCACATTGACGCGCGGCTCGTAAACCGCTGTGAGCAACGCGGCCTCGGCGCCCTTGGATACGCCGAGAATGCCGACGCGCTCCGCTCCCCGAGATTGCAGCAGGTCGACGGCCGCGACGAACGTCTCCAGCGGTACCTCACAGATCCCCGTCGGCTGCCCCGGCCCGCCGAACCAGCGTATGGCCAGAGCGAGGAAACCCTGCTCGGCAAGAAGCCTCGCCCGTTGGCGGTCCACCCGGCCGCTTGATCCGGCCAGCACGACGACACCCGTGCCGTTACCCGCGGTCGGCTCCATCAAGACCGCCTCCCAGGGGGCCGTCAGCTCGTGTTCGACGACGATCACGGTGTCTCCTCTTCCTCTCGGCAGGGAATTCACATGAAGTGAGGTTATTGGCGCCCCAGACGGGCCCATCCGGTGGGACCTCACGGCATGCAGGCATCACGTACCTCGCCGACGTCTAGATGCGCCAGGAGATCCACTAAGGGTTGCAGGTGGTGGAGAACTGGAACTCCGCGAACAAGGGCCTCTTCTACGGCAAGGACGGCGAGCTGGCCGGTGCGGACAGGAGTCCCAGGAGGTCAGCATGCTCGCGCTGCACCTGCTCCAGTCCGCGCTGGAGCACGTCAACACGCTGCTGATGCAGGAGATCCTGGCCGATCCGAAGTGGGCCGACAAACTCACCGACGCGGACCGCGGACCGCGGGGCGCTGTCGCCGCTGTTCTGGACCCATGTGAATTGGTGCGGCCGGTTCGAACTGGACATGAACAGCGGCCTGGACCTGGAGCTCGCGGCTGCGGTGGCAGTGCCCGACTCACGCAGTCCGCAGAGCGAGGCCTCAGCTACAAGGTGACGAGCCATTGCCGGATGGTCGTAGAGCCCGGGAAGGTGCACCGGGAGGCCCGTCGGTAGGCAGCGGCCGTGGCAGCCGATGCCGGACAGACGAGGCGAGGGCGTGGATCAGCTCGGGGTTCTGGCGCCAACGCCCAACTGCTGCTCGATCTGCGCGGCCGGGAACGGCGTCTGCTTGCTCTCGGTGAGCAGACGGCGGAAGAAGGAGTCCACGACGACGGTAGGACGTGCGTGCCGGTCGATGATGGCCGTGATCTCGGGCGGGATGTCGCCAGGCCGCCGGCCCGCGATCCAGTCGTGCAGGAAGACCACGCGTTCCGTGTCACCGCGCACGCCGTCGAGCAAGTGGTATTGGAGCAGGTGGCTCGCGGTGTAGCAACGGTCGTACGCGAGGTGGTCCGAGAGGAAGTTGGACTCGTCCGCCGAAAGGTCGAAGCGGGAGCTCAGGGCAAGTCCGAAGTCAGCGAAGTAGAGCTGGCGGCCATCGGTCAGGATGTTGGCAAAGTGAGCATCGAAGTGGACAAGTCCGCGAGAACTCATGAAGGAAGATCCACTCATCAGAGCCTCCTCCACCCAGCGGAAGGGCGAGCTGTCCCCGCCCTCCGACACGGCGCCTTTGCGGTGGCCGGCCAGCCATCCGGCGAGTGTGTGCGGCACGTGCTCCAGGAAGATCACCAGGCTGTACGAGGACTGGCCGATGGCCTCCAGCCGGTCACGAACGGCGGGTGATCCCTCCCAGTGCGCAACGGCCCCCTCCAGGCCCCCGAACTCGTCGGTGAATCCTTCGGGAGGGGAGTCAGGCAGAACCCGCCAGTGGTACATCAGGGGGAATCCTGCATACTCGTCGCCGAGAACCCAGTTCGTTGTCATGGTGTGCACGGCAAGCTCCCGCCAGGCACCGAACCCGGCCGAGCCCACCCCGTACTGGTAGAACATCGGCAGTTCGAAGACGTTCGCCGTCGACCGCACGTTCTCCGGGCACAATTCGATGTCCGTCAAAGGGATCCGCTTGACGAAGACGCGCGTTCCGTTGATGTCCAGCTCTGCCGACCTGCCGCCGATGCCCGACCCGAGCGGGGCAGCGGCTGCCACGACATCCCCGAGCCGGTGGTCGCTCAGCAAGGAGAGCTGAGTGCTCACGGTCCCGTAACCAGCCAGGCGCGCGGCGCGCAGCAAATCCTGGTCCAGCATCGACTGCTCCTCGGTGCCCGAACCAGGGCTTCGGCAATCCTCGACGTACGGTACCGACCTTAGGCTGGAGAGGCCAGCCACTCTCAGAAACGACCGTTTGTGAGAGTAGCCCCGGGTGTCCCCCTGGCCCTCCCTTGTTCGCCTTCGGTGAAGATCACCAGCGGTCGGCGGGGACGGCTGGGGTCATCTGTTCGGGCTTCGCGGGCAGCGGCTTGCAGTCGGCGACGGCGCCGTGCGGGCCGCCGAGGGGATTGGTTGCGGTAGGCGCCGCGCTTGACTGACCACCAGCAGCTCCCCGACCTGTCATGGCCGCGGCGAGGCCGCGTCCAGGAGAGCACGTCCAGCCTTGGTGAGCTCGTGCGTGGCCGTGCGACCGGCTCGGCTGCTGTCGATCAACCCGGCGTCTCGCAGGATTGCCAGGTGTTCGCTGGCCGTCGGGGGAGTGACGCTCACCAGCCTGGCCACAACGGTCGTCTGCAGCGGAGTGGCGAGAGCGGCCAGGATCCTCGATCGAGTCACCCCCAGAAGACGGTCAAGCGACCTCGGAGTGGGAGGTGCCGCCCAGAGGTACCGCCCGGATGCCGGGTAATAGATCGCCGGAGTCCAGTGGTCCGAGGTGGTGCACTGCATCCGGTCGGTGATGAACAGTGACGGTACGAGAATGAGTCCTTCAGGGCAGTCGACGTCGATGTCGACGGTCTTCTCGACGGTGATGATGTCGCCTTCGCACGCAGCGGAAGGGTGCAGGCGCGGAAGGACTGCGCGCAGACCCTCGCGGTTGACCTGGATGGCCCGATCCAGCATCTCGGCACGCAACGCCTGCCGCATGGACGGCCATTCCGGTTCTACAACTGCCTTCCAGAGACGGCGCAGCGCATCGGCGGCCTCGGACCTGGCTCGGTCGGGGTCATCGAGCAGTCGGCGGCCCACTTCTGCCCCGCGCCCCATCGTCGCGTCGACCAGCTCGGCGTACGTCTGGTCCGCCGGCGCGGCGAGGAGGGCATCCATGCCTTCCTCGAACGTTGGCTCACTGGACATCGGCGATGGGTCAAGGAAGTCGGGTCGATACGCGCCATCGGCCATGAAGACCGTGAGCGCCCCCAGGTCGGGGAGCGGGAGACGGCGGCGACGGCGAAGCCACGGGTGGAACATCGGGTGACGCTGCGGTTCGGTCAAGAGCTGGGCAAGACTGACCACTTCGTGGATCGGCGACATCGCCCACCGCACACTCGCAGCACCAACGCCCAATCGGTAGCGGATCATCGCACTATTGTTAGGCCACCGCCGAAGTGAGCGCGAGCAAAGCGGCGAAGCCCCGAGACTCGGGTCATGACCGACACGGAGTCGATTACCCGGTTTTCCAAGGAACCCGAGCGAGCCCAACAGAGACGAACGATCCGGCTGGGCGCCAGCGGATCGACCATCGAAGTCCTCGTGGGTCCGGCGGAGACCACCGGGAACGTGAGCATCTACCGGTGGCGCATGTCGCCGTCCAGCCGGGGTCCTGCCCCGCACTTTCACACGACGTTCAGCGAGACCTTCATCGTTGAAGAAGGTGAAGTCGCCTACTTCGATGGGCGGGCCTGGCGAACACTGCGGCCCGGCGACACTGCGCATGCCGCGGTGGGTGACGTCCACGCGCTCCGGAAGGAGCGCGCCGAACCTGCCACTCTCCTGATGGCACTCTCGCCAGGTGTACCGCGGGAGGAGTACTTCGCACAGCTCGCCACGGTGAACGAGCGTGAGTTGAGCCGGCTTCACGAAGCGCACGACAACCATTTCGTCGACGACTACGGCCGGTGAGGGCACCGGCAACGGCATGCGCCCCGCCCCCGGTCCACCCCACTACCTGGAATGCGCCTAGAAGATTCATGAAGATCTTGGGGTTCTGGCCCCGCCGCGTGAGCGGCGGGGCCAGACTCGTTTTCGTGGTGATGGGGGAATGGGTCGG
>NZ_JBLVKW010000122.1:0-14672 GCF_048270745.1 Streptomyces sp. NPDC056231
CAACGCAGCGAACTCCGGCGCTTCGCGCCTCCGGGCCGAGGATGCGTTTCCCTCCCCGGCTGAAGCCGGGGATACCCACGCAAGATCACGGATGGTGTCCTCCGGCACGGCGGTCCGCGACGGCCTGAATCCGCTCAGCAGGTCACCCACCAAGACCCGTTTCCCCGACAGGAGCGGATCGAGCACCCGCGCCAGCTCACGAGGGCTCGCGGCAATCACGGCCTCATGGCCCTTGGCGGCGCAGACCGTGCCCGCGGTGTCCGTCGCGCCGAGCGGTGCCCAGCGAACGGGGTGTCCCGGGCCTGCCTCGATCACCGTGTCGTCCGTCAGCCGACGCAGCCCGGCCGGCTCCGGCACCGGCTCGAATCCACCGGCCGTCCCAGCGGCGCAGCGCAACGGCGGTGGCACGGTGCCCCGCCGTGCGCGGGTCGCCGAACTGCCGGAAGGCGTCCACCGAACGCCGCAGCCCCTCGGGCAGTTCGGGTGACAGGAGGCCGTCCGGTCCGGGGGACGGGGAGAACAACGGGGCGTCCACGGGCGTCAGCCGGCTGCCGCGGCCACGGCGGCCGGTCAGTGCCGCCGGGTCGAGGTCGATGAGGAGGTCCTACGAACTGAGTCACCGGGCCCCGTGATCCGGCCGCGCGGCGTCAGCTCCGCCCGCCCGCCCGCAAAGGATGGCCGTGGGATTCACCCGGACAACTCGGCTCGCCACGGCCGTGGCCAGTCCCCCGACGGCGGCGGATCCCCCGCGACGCCTAGCTTGACTCTGTCGGTGATCTTGGATGGTCGAGGTCAGGTGCCGAGGGTGCGCCAGGACTTCGATCGGGGAATCCCCTGCTGGTCCAGGAAGGTCTGGAAGGCGGTCGGCGATCTCGGCGAAGGGATTTCCTGGGTTACTGACCGTGTGCTGAGTCGTTCGATGTTCACGGCTATGGCTGTGAGTACGTGTTGCAGGTGGGCTTTCGGCTGTCGTCGGTAGCGGCAGCGACGCATGCCGTGTCCGTGGGCAAACTCGTTGATGGTGCCTTCCACACCGGAGCGGACAGCGCAGCGAACCAGATCCGGTCCGACGGCTCGTACCGCACCGGACCGGTGAGCTGCCTGCGCAGCACCGCGTCCTCATGCCGCAGCACCAACAACTCGGCATCCTTGGCCGCGCGTCGACGCAACAGCACCGCCGGGACCGACAGCAGCTTCCGCCTACCCCGATACACCAGTGAGACGATCACCCGGACAGGGTTCCAGGAGGCCCTCCTGGCGCGCCACACCCGCTCTGAGAGCCTGTCGGGTGGCCGGTTGGTTACGCCGCGATGTAGTCCTCGACGGTGTTGGCTCGTGCGGTCTTGCGGTGGGATTCATGGCTCCACCGCGATGGCTGTCCGGCGAGCCGGACGAGCATCAGACGGATCATTGCCACCTTGATCATGGCCTCGGAGGTCGCGGTCAGCCGTTCGTAGTCGCGGGCCGGCCGACGGTTTCGGACCAGCCAGCCGAAACTTCGCTCCACCACCCAGCGGCGGGGCAGGACCTTGAAGCCCTTGACGTCGTCGGTCCGCTTAACGATCTCGACGACGATGTTCAACGCGTCGCGAGCCCACGAAAGCAGCGTGGAATCAACGGAGTTGGCGTATCCGCCGTCGGCCCACACCAGACTGATCGTGCGGAAGCCGACGGCGAGCTGGGCCAGGACGGCGCGGCCTCCGGCCCGGTCCTGCACGGACGCGGAGGTGACGGCGACGACCAGCAGCAGGCCCATCGTGTCCACGATCACGTGTCTCTTCCGCCCTGTCGTTCGCTTGCCCGCATCGAATCCACGCGCCTCGCCGCCCTCGCTGGTCTTGATCGACTGGGCGTCGATCACGGCGGCCGACGGCTCGGGATCGCGTCCGGCCCCGATCCGGACCCGGCGGCGGAGCTCGTCGTGGACGCGGTCCCAGGTACCGTCCCGGCGCCACTTCGTGAACCAGCGGTGGGCCGCGTCCCAGGGCATCAGATCGCGCGGAAGCATCCGCCACTGGCAGCCCGACCGCAGCACGTAGAACACCGAGTCGAGCACCAACCGGTCTCCGTACTTGCGCATCCCGCCGCCTTTTCGCAGGTCACGCGCGGGAAGGAGCGGCTTGATGATCTCCCACATCTCATCAGTCAGGCTGGACGGATAGCATGGGCCGCTGACGGCCTCGGAGTTGTCGCACTGGCACACACCACGTGATCATTCCGGGGCCGTCGCCATACCCCGAAGGCAGATCACGACCGTCACGCATCACGCATGGTCAGCCACCCGACAGGCTCTGAGCAGCAGCGACGAATTTCCGAACGGCACAGGAAGCCGCCCGCCGTGCTCACAACGTGTTCGGGCAGCGCCCGCCGACGCACCATCAGACGCACCCGTGCCCAACAACGTGACAACGCCGTCCCCCTGGCCGAGGCGCCGGACGGCCATCGGGCGATGGACCACCGGTCGGCGCTGAAGGTGCGCGTCACCTTCTGAGCGCGGGGGCCGACGGCACGGGTTTGGTTCCTCCCGTGCCGCGCGGGGCCCTCGTGATGTCAGGCGGCGCGCTTCACGTGGCGGACCAGCCACATCAGCAGGGCGTCCAGGTCAGCGGCGGCCGAGAGGACTCGGTCGACCGCCTCGGGGGTGTGCAGCCACTCCTCGCAGCCGAGGGGACGGGCGGCGATCAGAGAACGGTGGCGCAGCAGGTTCGTACGGGAGTGGTCTGTCGGATAGCCGCGCGGTGGGCGTTTCATCACGTCCCCGGAGATGTCGTAGCCCTTCTTCCGCACGTCCTCGACGATGGCGGACAGTTCGCGGCCGCTCCCCTCGGAGGCCACGGCTTTGCGGAACATGTCCACCTGGCCGGGATCGGGGTACCACCAGGCGCCCTGGATCCGCAGGCCGTCCAGGGAGAACCGGAGACCGATCTCGATCTTGCGGCCGAGCCGGATCACCGCGCCCTGGTGCTGCCACCACCAGGAGTCGGTGCGGTAGTGCCAGACGGAGAAGTCCTCGTACCGGGGGTCGGTGTCCGCGACCTCGTTGAGCAGGGCGATCATCGGCTGCCGGACCAGGCGTTCGCGGTCCGCGCGGTAGCGCTCGCGGGTCGCGTGGGTCGGTTCGCCCTGGAGCTGCCACAACACGTCCATGGCCTGCTCCGGCCAGCCGGTGAACTGTCCGCGCATGCGCGCAGGATAGCTCACCCGTGATCCGCGCGCGGAGAGTGAGACGGGTAGGGAGGCGTAGCCCCAGACACGGTGGGAGATGTTGCGGCGGGGCTCGCCGGCCCGTTCGATGTGCCGTGCGTGGTGGGCGAGTTCGTCGAGGAACACGTTGAGATCCCACAGGACGGTTGTAGGGAGCGGATGTAGTCCGGCACGTCTACTCACGATGTGCGCGTAGTCGAGCACTCTCACCGCTCAGCAACTCTTCCTACTTCAGCACGCTGGGGTTCTCGGGCCGGAGCAACTGCTGGGCAACGAGCTCGGAGCGGGTCAGCTCGAGCAACCGCCCCATCCAGTTTCGTCCCCGACCGTCGGGGACATCTCGCCAGAAGGGTGAGTCCGAGAGGCCGGTGTAGCTGATCCTGGCGTCCCCTGTGGAAACGAGGACCTGGGCGAGTTCAGGGTGCTGAGTGAACTTCGCGCGAAGGAGCTCTTCCATGACCGCGAGCCGAACGTTAGGCCAGTCACTTCGGTGCGTGGCCTGGCCACCCAGGTCATGCGCCTCTCTGCCGGAGGCAGCATCCCGGATTCTGCTTCTGTCAGAAGCGTCGGCCGCCGACAGCGCCCAGTACCCATGCAGTACGGACGCATAGGACTCGCCGGCGAACACGATCTGTGCAGGGAAGTCGTTGCGGAGATGAACAGCCCCGGCTCCTCAGGCCACCCCTGTGGGTAGACGGTTTCGTGGGAGATGAGAGCCGGTCGGCCGGGTTCTGAAGGATCGTCGGCATGCTGGATGGCCCGCCGCTCCTGCTCGCTCTGGACTCCCTGATCTCCGCGGCTGAAGTAATCCAGGACGTCCTGATGCTGTGGGGCTCGAAAAGTGATCGCTGCAGCTCAGGCCGCGTATCGGTACTCGTTGATGACCCCGCCGAGGACGCGGGTGCGCAGGAGCCTGCGGGGCACGCGATCGTGCAAGACCGCTGGCTGTCCCGGGGCTTCGGGTGGTCGTTGGTCTCGTGATCGGTGTGGCCGATGGCAGTTGTAGTGCTCCTGATACTCGGCGAGGACCTGTCGGGCGTGGGCCTCCTTCATGATCAGGATATGGTCGAGGGCCTCGCGCCGGATCGTGCCGATTACTCGCTCGCAGTGGGCATTCATGCGCGGCGCCCGAGGTGCGCTGAGCAGCACCTCGGTGTCCTCGGCTTCGAAGACGGCGTCGAAGGAGTCGGTGTACTTGCTGTCGCGGTCGCGGAGAACGAAGCGCAGCGACTCGACGCGGGTGCCGAGGTCGGCGGCGAGATTGCGGGCCTGCTGGGTCGCCCACTGCGCGGCGGGGTGGGCGGTGACGCCGGCGATGTGGAGCCTGCGGGTGCCGTGCTCGAGGAACGCCAGCGCGTACAGCCGCCTGCCGGTCACGGTGTCCACGTGGAAGAAGTCCGCCGCGATGATCCCCTCGGCCTGTGAGGAGAGGAACTCGCGCCAGCTCGGGCCGGTACGGCGCGGGGCCGGACCGATGCCGGCCGCGTGCAGGATCTCCCACACCGTGGACGGCGCGATCGGATGCCCCAGCCGGGCCAGTTCACCCTGGATCCGCCGGTGGCCCCACCGCGGGTTCTCCTGCGCCAGACGCAGAACCAGCTTCTTGAGCGCGGCGGCCGTGGGAGGGCGCCCGGTGCGTCGGCGTCGGTCGGAGTAGTCCCACTTCTTGGCGATCAGCCCGCGGTGCCAGGCCAGCAGCGTCCCCGGCGTGACCGGGAAGACACCACTCCAACGGCGGCGCGGTATCAGCGACGCGAACACGGCCAGCCACAACCGGTCTGCAGGCTCGTAGCGGACCGGACCGCTGAGGTGTCGTCGCAGCACCGCGTTCTCGTGCCGCAGCACCAGCAGTTCAGCGTCCTTGGCCATGTCCCGGCGCAGCAGGACCGCAGGCACGGACAGCAACGCCCGGGCGGCCCGGAACAGGATCGAGATGATCACGGGGTGCAGCATCCCAGCCACCACCGAGGGCCTTGCACGCGGGCTCCCACCAGCAGCGATGACTTTACGAGCCCCACAGGACGGCTGCGGAGTACGAGCGGATCGTCGATCGCTTCAGATCACGCAATGAGCGCAGGTCACCAAGCCATTCGTCAACCATCGCCGGCGTCCACTGCCACGGGAAAGCGTTCACATGGCCAGCGAACGCCTTCACCGTGTTCTCCCGGCCCTCGACCGTTGAGCGGGCCAGGTTCCGAGCGAGCTGCTGAGTGTGCCGGCCGGACACCGCGCTCGGCGCGCTGTGATCGGTGCGTGGTCGCAGCATGAAAGTTGTGGAACTCCCGATCAACGTGGCGCTCGCCCGTGCCGTTGCGGTACTGCCGCAGGGGCCGGGCTGGTGGTACGAGCCGAAGTTATGGACAGGGTTGAGTGCTGCCCGTTGTCGGAACTCATCGGCGTCACGCCGAAGCGGCTGGCCCGCACCTACCGCTTCGCCGCCACCGTGTTCGCGATCAACCCCGCCGGACCGGTCGACTGGGGTGACCTCGCCGGTGGCGCAGGCTACTTCGACCAGGCCCACTTCGGCCACGAGTTCCGGGCGTTCACCGGGCTCACGCCGACCCGGTACGTCGAAGTCCGGCGACGGTTCCTGCGCGAACATCCCGGCCACGCGCTGAACGGCTGGCCGCTGCAGGCCGATTGATTTCTTACAAGAGCGACAGCTCACGACACGCTAATTTGGGGCACCCCAAAGCAGAGGAGAGCCCCGTGGGCAAGGTGGTCATGTACAGCTCGGTGTCGGTGGACGGCTTCGTCGCGGACGAGAATGACCAGCCCGGACCGCTGTTCGACTGGTTGTCCAGCGGTGACGTCCCGTTGGACGAGAGCGGCGAACTGAAGGTGTCGCAGACGTCCTACGACTACACCCGGCCGTACTGGGACCAGATCGGAGTCACGATCGTCGGCCGCCACGTCTTCGACCTGACGGACGGCTGGGACGGGAAGCCTCCGGGCGGGATCGACCACGTGGTCGTCGTGACGCACCGGCCGGAGCCCGAGGGCTGGGACCCCGAGGCGCCGTTTCACTTCGTCAACGGCGTCGAGGCAGCCATGGCCAAGGCGCAGGAGCTTGCGGGTGACCGCATGGTCGAGGTCGCCGCCGGCGACGTCGGTGGCCAGGTGCTTGCCGCGGGCCTGATCGACGAGGTGCGCATGGACGTCGTACCCGTCGTGTTCGGGTCCGGCAAGCGCTACTTCGGGTCGGTCCACGCGCAGCACCTGTTGGAGGATCCTGACGTGGTGATTCAGAGCAACCGAGTGCTTCACCTGCGCTATCGGGTGCGCCGTTGACCGATCTGAGCAGGTACGCGAAGAAGTCCACCGCGAACGGTGACACAAGATCGGGCCTCCGGCTGCGTTTGCGCATCGCTGTCCCCGGTCAGGCAGCCGACGCCGATCCGCCCCATGCGGCATTTCACCTGGCGTCGGGATCAGCGGCACCGGCCTGGCCTACAGTTTCTTACCAGTACTGGGCGTCGATTAACTTGGAGAACGCGAAGGGATGCAGCGGCTGACCGGCCCGCCGGCCGGGAAACAGCCAGGGCGCAAGAAGGCCCAGACCGAAGGGTCTCCGGCCTGAGACTTCTGCGCTTGCTGGAGGGGATAGATGACCCTCCCGAGGGTTACTTCACGTCGACGTAGTCCGCTGCGGAGGCGACCGCCGGGGTGGTGGACGTGCCTGCGAAGGAGTAGCGGAAGTAGCCGTCCGCCGTGGCCTTCGTCGTCGTCCTCAGGTTGCCCTTGCTGTCCGTCGTGACGGTCTTGAGGGTCTTGTAGGTGCTGGTGCCCTTCTTCTTGAACTGGAGCTTCACCGGCTGTTTGGTGTAGCCCCTCCACGTGCCTTGGCCGGTGGTCAGCCGCCTGTGCTGGCGACTGCCGGTCGTGGTGTCCACGGGGTCGGGATGTTGCTGCCGCGGTAGCGGTAGCGGATCACTTTGACGCTGGATGCGCCGGTGAACTCGACTCCGCCGCAGATGAGCTTCCAACTGCCCGGTCGGCAGAACCGGCGGCGCAGTTCCCTCCAGCTGAGCCGGGAGTGCTTGTGGAAGATCCAGAGGACGATGCGATGCCACGCGTGGTCATCGACCGTGCTGAATACCGCCTTCGACACCCCGTGCCGGAAGTAGTTCGCCCACCCGCGCAGGGTGCGGTTGAGGCTGGCCAGCAGCTCGTCCACGTCCCTGTGCAAGTCTGATCTGCGTGTACTGTCTTTCACCTTGTCCTTGATCGACTGGATCGCCTTCTTGGACGGCTTGGTGTAGACGTAGTGCTTCTGCGTTCCTCGTTTCCGCTGCCTGCGGATGTGGAAGCCGAGGAAGTCGAAGCCCTCATCGATGTGGACCACCTGGGTCTTCTCCGGTGCCAGACGCAGCCCCAACGGGGCGAGCACGCCAGCCACCTCCTCGCGCAGGTCCTCGGCATGGCGGCGTTCCCCGGAAACCACCAGTACGAAGTCGTCCGCGAAACGGATCAGCCGCCAGTTGCCCAGTCCGCGCTTCCTGCGCGTGACCCGCCGCTTGTAGCTGCCCATCTCCTGCTGCCACTGCCGGGCGAAGTGCTCGTCCAGCGCGGACAGCGCGATGTTGGCCAGCAGCGGGGAGAGAATCCCGCCTTGCGGGGTGCCCGAACGAGCTCCTGCGGTGGTGGTGACCCGCTGACGCCCTGAAAGGTTGGACCGGTCCGGGCATGCCCTCATAATCTCCTCGTTCTACGCGCTGTGCGTGAGCGGTGTATAACGGGGGGCACCAGATGACCAGTAATCAGGGAGGCGGCGGCGAGCCGTCGGGCAGAGAGCAGCTCGCGAGCGAAATGCGCCGGCTGAAGGAGAAGTCGGGACTCAGCTACGGTCGGCTCGCCGCCCAGACGCACTACAGCCGCTCATCGTGGGAACGCTTCCTCAACGGCAAGCAACTGCCGACCACGGTCGCCGTGGAGGAGTTCGCCACTGCCATGGGGGCGGATGCGGGGTCCCTGCTCGACCTGTTGGAAAGAGCAACCGAGGCGATGGACGCGGATGAGGATCCGGGTCCAGACCCGGACCCGGCCCCGGACCCAAGCGTCCAGGCGGTCCCGGAGGGCGAGTTGATACCACCGGGCCTGCCACTCGGCCCGTCCGGCCGGGGGCGGCTGTCGCCTTTCCGGAACGGGAAGGAACGAGGCTGGAACGCCCACGTCCGCCGGGCCGGACTCATCGGCGCCGGTGCGCTCATCGGCAGCCTGATCACGCTGGTCGCCATCAGCACCGGCGTGGTCCGCGGCGTGCCCGCCGCCTCGCGGTCGCCGAAGGCGCAGGGCGGTTCGTCCGCCTCCATCGCCTCGAATCTTTCCCGGCAGTCCCGGCCGTCGCCGCAGAACGCCCGCCCCGGCTGCTCCGAGGACACCTGCCTGCGCCGTGACCCCCAGGCGATGGACTGCCAGTGGGACGCGACGACCGCCCGGGAGACGTGGCTGCGAGGGATGCACATCGAGCTGCGCTACAGCGAGGCCTGCGGGTCGGTCTGGGGACGCGTCGAGAACGGCGCGGTGGGCGACTCCGTCATCATCAAGGACAAGTACGGCCTCGAACTGTCCGCCACGATCCGCGTGGACCGCGACACGTACACCAGCATGCTCGCCGTCACCTCCGAGGCACCGCCCGGCACGGTGGCCGTCTGCGGCACCATCCCGAAGTACCACGCGAGGGAGTGCTCGCCCGACGGCACGGTCGATCCCTGAGCTTGTTCGGTCTGCCGCATCACACAGCGAGGCGGGCGGCCCCGCAGGCCGGTGGGCGTGAGAGCCGGTGGCTTGCGGGGCCGCGAGGCGGTGGGTTCGCGGGTGGCTCAGTCCGAGTAGACCAGGTCGTACAGGTCGAAGAGGTTGTTCCAGTTCCGGGAGCAGGAGTCGAGGCGCATCTGGTGACCCTGAGCGGAACCGCCCCAGGCCGTGACGCAGTTGGCGGAGGCATTCTTGGGCTGGAACTCGAAGTAGTTGTTCCAGCCGCCCTCCGGGCCGACCTCGTTGAACAGGGAGTCGCCGCTGCTGCAGGAGTAGAGCTTGATGTAGTCGCCCTTGGCGCCACCGCTGGACCAGTTGTTCAAGCACAGGCTGGGAGCGGCGGCGGACTGGATCTGGAAGTAGTGGCTGCCCTGGAAGACGAGGTTCCACTTCTGCGCGTTGGTGTGGTTGCAGGTCCATTCCTGCACGGTGACGCCGTTGCTGAAGTTGGAGTTCGGTACGTCGAGACAGAAGCCGTCGGCGAGGTCGATCTCGATGTTGGTGCGGAAGGCGGCCTCGGCCGGAGCGGCGGTCAGGCCAATTCCGAGGGCGGCTGCGGTGAGCGTGGACGCGGCGGCGGTGCGTATGCGCATGAGGGTTCCCCACTGGAGGTGTCGATGGCGGGGCGTTCGTCGGATGCGTCCCCGCTGGTGACGTGCGAGACATGACGTGCCGTTTCGCGACGCGGATCGTGCTCCGGACCACGTCGGACGGCGACAACGAGGAACCTAGCCATCCCCGGGTCCTCTCCGCCGTCCCAAGGCCTCCCGAGACATCCCGAGACATCCCGAGACATCCCGGGACGAGGCTCGTGCCGCGGCCCGTCCTGCGACCAGCGAGCGGGAGCATCGGAAGCGGGCTGGTGATCGCTTCAATGAAGCTCGCGCCTGGCGACCGACGACCGGGTGGCCTCGGCTCGGCCTGAACTCCCGCTGCCCGCGGCCCTCTTGCCTCATCGTGCGACTCCCCCTACGTTAAGCGGCGCGTTAAGCCCACTTAGCGTGCGCCCCACCAGCGAACTGCCCGCGGAACCCCTCCACCACCGCGACGCGGTCAAGTCCGGCATCGCCACAGTCCTCGACCGGATCGTCAGACGCTGATCGACGGCACCCGGTTCGGCCGGGCACCCCGCCGGCTCTTCCCCAGCCGGCCCGCCCCGACCACCTTTCCGCGGTCATGTGCGGGATCGGCGTCCCGGTCGCAGCCGTCCGCGGTGCCGCCATCCGACAGCAGCTCCTCGAACTGCCCGCCCCGTCATCGCGGACGCTCTCGGCTACCACGACAAGACCACCAGCCGCCTCCTCGAGGAGACCGGCGGGACGCGGAGCGCCCTTGCGTCGGCGATGGGGCATGACGAGTCCCGTGCCGGGATAGCCGCCGTCGGCGATCGTGAGTGTCCTGCCGACGGCGGCTTTGGCGCCGGATTCCTCCCATGCCTTACAGTCGTTGCGGTTCCCAGGCAGCGGTCGGCCGACCACGACGACGAGCCGGGTGTCCGCGTCGATGACGACCTGGTGGTTGGTGGAGTACCGGTAGTTTTTCGACTGCTCGGCGATGGTGTGGTCGCGAGTGGGCACCAGGGTGCCGTCGACGATGAGCACGGTGTCCTTGGCGAACCGCTTGCGGGACTGGAGCGCGAGCATCGGTCCGAGATGGTCGATCACGCGGTTCGCCGCGGATTTCGACACCCCGAACAGCAGGGCGAGCTGGCGCATCGTCAGGTTTGTGCGCCAGTACGCCGCGACCAGCAGCGCACGGTCCTCCAGGGACAGGCCCCACGGCCGACCCTTGCGGACCGCGTCCGCACCCTCGCGCCGCAGCACGGTCACCAGCTTCCCGAAGGCGCGCGGGCTCAGCCCTGTGAACGGGGCTATCCAGGACGGCTCTGACGTCGTTATCACACCAGCCACGCCGGGATCATCGCACCATAGCGTGCCGCGCCAGCAGGCCTCCCCGCATCAGTGGAACTCGTGGACCACCTGGATGTCGCCGACAATGTGGGCGTTGAAGTCGTCCAGTTCCTCGGCCGGAACCCATAGCTCGAGGATCGTCTGCCCGCCGGCCTGCTGGATGGGATACCGGCTCAAGAACTCCGATTCGACCTCAAAACGCGTGACGAAGCCGACGCCATCGTGCTTCACGTTCCAGTCCCGCGCGATCCTGACCGCGTAGTCCTCGTTGAGGACCGGGTAGAAGATCGGCTGCTCGGGCAGCCGGGGCGGCCAGGCGCGCCAGTTCAGCTCCCGAACCAGATCCAGCTCCTTGGGGCCGGTGGGGCGCCACAGGGTCGTCGTTGCTTGCTGGCTGGTCATGTGCATCGCTCTCTGAACGTAGGCCGCCGGTACGGCGGGTCGGGAGACCGGACGATACCGGCACCGCGAACTCAGCAGCTATGCAGTTTCCGCACCCTGGCCAGCTCCGTGACCAGCAGTTGCGGGACAACCCTTAGTCCCCCGCTTTTTTGCGCGAGCAGAATCAAAGACCGCTACGCCGTACCAGGCGCTGCCCCGGGACCGGATCCCAGCGGCTGGCGCCTGACGTACATCCCCGTACCGGGCGCGGCCGCAAGCACGTCAATCCCATCAGCGACGACCCGCTCGACGGGCAGCGCCATGTGCGCGAGCATGTGCGTCACAAAGGGCCAACTCCCGTACAACTACTGGCCTTTGGGTGCCAACGTTGCTAGTTTGACGCATTCACGTCAGAGTCGATGTCAGGGAGAATAAAGGTGACATCTGTACGCATGCTCACCGCCGGCGTAGCGAGCAGCCTGTTCGCACTGGCCGCCGTTGTCGTTCCGGCCACCACCGCGCAGGCCGCCGCGCAGGCCGACTCCTGCACCCAGAACTGGAGCATCTCCTCCACCGAGGGACACGCCAGCGGCCAGTGGTGCAACTACAACACCAAGATCAAGGGCACGGTGACCGACGACAAAGCGGACGGCCGCTGCCCGTTCGTCCGCGCCTATATGTCGGGCGGCTCGTACAAGGACACCCCGTGGGTGGGGCCGAAGGGCGCTTCCAAGTACTTCGAGCTCACCGCTTGGAGCGGGGAGTCCTTCACCTCGGTCGCCATGAAGTGGGTCGCCTGCTGACCGCCTGCACACCGAGGCCGACCCGCGACCGGGGTCGGCCTCGGCCCAGCGCAGCCCCCAGAACTCAGTGCGCCGCCAGTGCTGTGGGGCTCGGAAAGTCGTCGCTGCAGGTCAAGCCGCATAGCGGTACTCGTTAATGGCGCCGCCGAGGATGCGGGTGCGCAGGAGTCTGCAAACTTCGAGGTCGTGCACGGTGATGGGCTGCTGGTCGGCGCCCGAAGGTAGTTGGTCGCGTGCTCCGTGGGGGCAGTGCTCGTTGTAGTGCCGCTCGTAGGCGGCCAGGACGTGCCGGGCGTGGGCCTCGTTCATGATGAGGACATGGTCGAGGGCCTCACGCCGGATGCTGCCGATCACCCGCTCACAGTGGGCGTTCATCCGAGGAGCTCGCGGTGCACTCTTGAGGATCTCCATCTCCTCGGCCTCGAATACGGCGTCGAAGGACTGGCCGGGCGTTGTCAACTTGTTCGGGGTAGGGGTGTCGAGGGCGTGGCGGGGCCGGGTGGAGGCCTGCTGGTCAGGCTGCCGCGGGCAGGCCGGCGATGCCGGTGACCTGGTTCCAGGTGGTGAAGCGGGCGGTCATCTCGGCGCGGTACTCGGACGCGGCCATCAGATGTCGGCGGGGTCGGAAGTGGGGCGAGATCTGGCTGAATGCGGCGAGGAACTTCTGGGCGGCGCGGCGTGAGCGGAAGTACTTCATCGCGCGTTCGCGCTGCCTCGTCGGCTGGTGAAAGTTCTCGGCCCGGTTGTTCAGGCCCTTGTGCGAACGGTGCTCGACCGAGCGCATCAGCTCGCGGTGGGCGACGCCGTAGGAACGGAGCTTGTCGGTCACCAGCACCCGCGGTACCCGGCGCTGCTTCTTCATGAGCTTGGCCAGGAACCGCTTCGCGGCCTTCGCATCCCGCTTCGACTGCACGAGGATGTCCAGGACGTCGCCGTCCTGATCGACGGCCCGCCACAGGTAGTGCCGCACCCCGTTGATCTTGATGAAAACCTCGTCGAGGTGCCATTTGTCCCCGGCCCGCGGCCGACGGCAACGCAGCCCGGCCGCGTACTGAGGTCCAAAGTGCGTGCACCACTGACGGATCGTCTCGTGGGAGACGGTGATCCCGCGGGCGAGCAGCAGTTCCTCGCCTTCGCGGTAGCTGAGGGGGAAGCGGTGGTACAGCCACACCGCATGCGCGATGATCTCCGCCGGGAACCGGAACCCCTTGTACGACGGCGCCGCTCCGGTCTCCACGCTGCCCCTCCCCGACCCCGACAGGCGAACCCCAAGATCACCCTACCGGCCGGGTCCACAACAACCTGACAACGTCTCCTGAGGGCTTGCGCGACTTCTGGTCAGGCTACTGCGCTATGCCTGTTCGAGAGCATTTCGCAAGGTGCTATCAGCATGGTCGTCGAGGGTTGTAGCGATCTTGCGCAGCTCGGCACGTCGTTCCGTGCTGCCTCTTTCGGTCAGAGTGTTAGCCCACGCTGTCTTTTGCGCGTCGGTGATTCCGACCGTCTCGTTGAACAGCGCATACAAGGCATACCAGCGCACTGAGTCGTTCTCGTCCTCGGACAGCGTCAGGAGAGCCTCGACAACTCTGGCCTCGGTGTGTTCCTCGTCGGCCAGCGCAGGAAGCGCGGCAGCTACCGAGAACCGGACGGGCTGTGCTGTGTGCGCCTGGTAGCTGAGTACCAGATCGAGGGCCTCCTGGGCATTGTGGTAACCCAGTGCGGAGATCATCCATCCCAGAACCCAAGGGTCCGGCTCGTCGGGCATCTCCGCCACGATGGCCTTGATGGTCTTCGTGGTGAACGGCCGGTGACCCGTTCCATCGTCGGGGCCCAACTCGCGCAGAATCCGTGCTCCCAGCTCTCGCTCATCCGGCGATTCGTGTGCCAGCAGACGAACCGCGCGTTCAAAAACATGGGAGGTCGGCCGGTCCTGCAACGCTTCCAGCGCCGGAAGGCGGTCGTCGTCTGTCTCCTCCGTGCTGACCTCGAACAGCGCTCTCTGGAACAGCTCGTCGTCCGTCGCTGCCTCGGCGTCATCGACTCCCATACTGCACTTCCTTAGGTTTCCGATGAGTTGCACTCTCCTGCAGTCAGCAGGGGCGAAACTGTCTCTCCTACCGCCGCGCCGAGAAAATCTTCGAGGAAAACACCCGGCTGCTCGCCAACCCCTCGCCTCACCCGAGGACATCGAGGACCTGGACGTCTGGACCCTCCACCGGCTCCGCCACAACACTCTGACCCACGACGCCGAGGACGGCACCTCCACCCCGATGCTGCTGGCCCGCTCCCGCCACGCCTCCGTCCGTTCCCTGGAGCGATACGCACGGCCCGGCGTCGACTCGGTCGCCCGGCACATTGCCGAACGCGACCCCGCTGCACGTCGCCGCACGTAAGTCCGAGCGGATCAGGGCTTCAAAATCATCCCGTTGCCCCTTTGGCGCGTATCTCGGTCACACCCTCACGAGGCGTCACATCATGTGACACCAAACTGCACTCCCTGCGCGGTTCCTACTCGACCCCCATGAGCCCCGTGGGTTCAGGGAAACCGAAGCTTCTTCAGCGCGAACCCACGGGTCCGCCAGTGTGCTTCAGGCCGCCGCATCCGTGGGTTCGAGTG
>NZ_JBLVKW010000123.1:0-14114 GCF_048270745.1 Streptomyces sp. NPDC056231
GAGGCATGGCGGAGCCATGGTGATTGACGACAACGCGGCAGATGTGCGCACCCAGCCCCGCGACGCCGCCTCCCATTTGCCGGTCGGTCTAAGACTTCGTCCGCACCCGGGCGGCCACCCACGCCCCCACCAGCGCCACCCCCGCCATCGGCAGGAAGACCACCGCGAAGGCCCCCGGATGGGAACCCGAGGCCCCCGCCTCCACCGCCTCGTGCACGGCCCCCACCGCGCCGCCGCCGAGCGCCGCGAAGGCCGCCCCGCCCGCGGCCAGCAGCAGGACGTTCGACAGCCCGTCGGAGATCTGGAGAGCGGCAGAGTTCGCCCCCGCCTCCTCCGGCGCCGACAGCTTCAGCAGCAGGACGCTCGTCGATGCGATCACCATGCCCATGCCGAAGCACCCGAAGGCCCAGGCCACGGCCACGGTCCAGACCGGCACGGAGTCGATCAGCACGGACGGCGCGGCCGCTATCGAAGCGGCGACCAGCACCATGCCGCCCACCATCAGCGGCTCCCGGTACGGCTCCAGGCGCGGCCGGGACTGTACGTACGAACCGAGCGCCCAGGTCCCGCCCCCGGCCGCGAGCGACAGCCCGGCCAGCGTGGGGCTCAGCCCGCGCTGGGTCACCAGCATCAGCGGTACGAATGACTCGGCGGCGATGAACGACCCGGCCGCGACCCCGCGCAGCAGCACCACCGAGGGCAGCCCGCGCGCCGCCCGGCCCGTGCCCGGGGGCAGCAGTCCGCGCACGGCGGGGACGAGCAGCCCGAACCCGACGACCGCCGGCAGCAGCGCGAACCAGTTCCGCTCCTGCCCGGCGTACTGGAGCAGCCCCGCCCCCAGCGAGATCCCGAGCGCGAGAAGGATGCGGCGCCGGTCGTACGGCTCGACGGGCGCCGCGGGATCGGCCGGCCCCGACGCCCGGCGCCGGATCGCGGGCAGCGCGAGCGCCAGCGGGAACACCACGAGGACGGGGATCCCGGTGAAGACCCACCGCCACCCCAGGTGCTCGGTCACACTCCCGGCGGCGAGCGGCCCGACGACGGACGGGATCACCCAGCTCGCCGCGAACGCGGCCATGATCGACGGCCGCAGATGCTCCGGATACGCCCGGCTGACCACCACGTACAACGCCACGATCACCAGCCCGCCACCGATCCCCTGCACGGCCCGCCCGGCGATGAACATCCACATGCTGCCTGCCGTCCCCGACAGCAGCAGACCGGCCCCGAAGGCACCGATCCCGGTGGCGAGCGGCGCCAGCGGCCCGCGCCGGTCCGCCCATTGCCCCGAGAGCACCATGGCGAAGAGGCTGGTCGTGAAGTACGCGGAGAAAGCGAACGCGTACAACGGAATGCCGTGCAACTCACGGGCGGCGACCGGCATCGCGGTCCCGACGGCCGTCGCCTCGAAGGCGATCAGGAACACGACGGAGACTATGCCGGTGCTCAGCGCCCGATAGGTCCGCCCGAGCACCCCTTCGGATTCGGCGGGCGGGACCGGTGCCGCCGCTTCGACGGCGATGCCGGTATTGCGATCGGTACCGGTACCGGCGTCTCGTGGCTCCAGGACACTCATGAGCCCAAGAGTAAGGGGCAAGATCTTATGTGACCCCTGTCGCGAGTCGGTGTGCCGCTCGTCCGTTGGTCGTAGGACCGCGGAGCCGATCGTGAACGGGGTATGGCAGTCGCATTGCGGCCCGCCCCGTTCTCTTGAGCAGCGCGGACACCCGCCCCTACGGTCGAACCACAACGAGGAGCACATGGCCGTGTGCCCGAGTGGTTCAGGGGCTCGACTGCAACTCGAGTTACACCGGTTCGAATCCGGTCACGGCCTCCACCCGGTAGGCCCGCCGGGCACGCGTCATACGTCGCGCCGGGCGGGCGTCGGCATTTCATAGTTGCGGTGCCCGTCACTTCCGAGTGACCGACGACCACCCTGCGCGCGGCGCGGCCCGAATGTATCGGCCCTCCAGCCGCGTCAGCTCTCCGCCGCTCCCACCACCCGCGCCCGGCCGAGCTCCGCGAGGACCATGTCGACCGTCTGCTCCACGGTCTGCCCGGTCGTGTCCAGCCAGAGGCCGATCCGCGGCGTCTCCTCGCGCAGTACCCGGTCAAGCGATTCGACCGTCCAGCCGGCCCCGTAACCGCTCTTGCCCCGCCCGGCCTCCCGCTCGGCGACGGCCCGCGGCTCGGGGGCGAGCACGACGACATACAGCGGTCGGGTCCGCACACGCTCGACGTACCCAGCCAGCTCCTCCCCCAGCACCACGTCCTGCACCACGGCGGTCCAGCCCTCGTCCGCGTACGCGTCGGCCGTCATCGCCGACAACCGGTACCGGAGCCGGAGTTGGGCAACGGCCTCCTCGTACGCCCCTGGCACCATCTCGGCCCGCCCGGACACCACCATCCGCCGGAAGACGTCCCCCCGCACGTGCACCGCCCGCGGCAGCCGCTCGGCAAGGGCCTGGGCAACAGTGGACTTCCCGGAGGCCATCACGCCGGTGATGAGGACGACGGCGGGGCCAGGATCAGCAACTCTCAACATGCTCGCGATCATCCCGCGACGGCACCTGCCAGGAAAGGGGCCCAGGCGGCGGGGGCAACGGCGACGCTGGGCCCGTCGGTGGCCTTGGAGTCGCGGACATGGACGGTGTCCGGTTCCTTCTTGAGCCAGGCGTCGTACTCCGCCTGCTTGGCGGCGCGTTGTTCCGCGAGCACGACGCGGTTCGCGTCGTCCCGCACGTCGGAAGGAAGGCCGTCGAGCGCTCCGATACTCGCTGGGTGCATGGAGACGCAGGCTGCGCGCCACGTCCGCGAGGAGCAAGACGACCGGATGTTGCCCGAACCGGGCGACGAAGGCTGCTCGATGGGCACGAGGCCAGGGCCGTCGTCACCCACATTGCCGGGTTCCGGAAAGCAGCCCCGCGGGCCGGCTGCCGTGCCCGGTGGATGAGCGGAGATGTCCGGACAGTCATCATGACGAGCCGGGGGCACTGCTGTTCTGCAGGTCCGCAGGAAGTGACAGGTGAGGGGAGGGGCAGATGCTCGGGACCGCGATCGACGTGCTCGACAGGGCCATGGACGTGCTCATGGTGGCCGTGGGGCTGGGCTGTGTGTGGCTGGGATGCTGGGCCGTGCTCCGGCCGCGCCGGCCACCGGAGCCCATCCAGGGGCCCGTATGGGTGATCCGCACCTGGGGGCTCGGCTTTGTCCTGCTGGGGGTTTCCCTCGCCATCGAGACGATCACCTTGATGACCGGCGGGGAGCCCGGCTGGGCGGCGGATGTGATCCGCTGGGTCGCCGGGCCGCTCGTGGTCGGCTCGATCGTGGCGGCGTTTGTTGCCCGGCGGTGGAAGCGCCACCGGGCCCGAACTGTGAAGGGCAGGCGGCGGGCGTGAGACGATCCGTCTCCTGGCGCGAGGCTGCACTGGTCACCGCGGCCTGCTGGGCGGTCAGCGGCCTGGGGTACACCGCGAGCGCCGCCCTTGACGAGCCGCAACTGTCCGTTGCTCCCCTCATCGGCGCCGGGCTCATGCAGTGGTTCTGGGCGCGACACCGTTCCTGGCCGGCAGGTATCGCGGCCGGCCTTGTAGGGGCTGCCGTACTGTTCGGCCTCGTCGACATCCTGCGGCCGGAGCTGGGCCGGTACGTCGCGGACGCACTGGCCACGGGCGCAGCGGCGACCGCCTCCGTAGCCGTGCTCACCCTGCCGGGCCGCGTCACAGGAGGCCGTCATGCCGCCGCACGGTAACCCGCGCGTGAGCCACCGCATCAGCCTTCCGCCCGAGCCGGGCGACGTCCGGCGGCGTACCGTCTGGCGTCGCGTGTGGGGGCTGTGCGCGGCGCTGCTCGGTGTCGCGATGCTCCTCCTCGGTGCCGCGGGGCTGGCCGTCGTGCCGGGCCTGATCGAGGACGAGAAGGCGTTCGGCACCGCGGCTGCCTGCACCACCCCGTCCTCTCCCCAGGACGACTGCCTGCGCTCGTTCGACGCGACTGTGACCCGTACGGTGATCAGGGAGCAGGCCAAGTCATCGGAGCACACGCTGTACCTGGACGGCCCGGCACGTGTGCCCCGCAGCATCGACATGGGCGGCTCGGAGCCGCTGCTCAAGCGCCTGCGTCCCGGTGACAACGTGACGGTCACCATGTGGCGGGACTACGCGACCGCGGTACGCCAGGGCAAGGTCTCCCAGGAGACCGCCGATACGCCGGAGGGCGAGCCGGTCTTCGTGTGCGCGCTCGCTCTGGCGGTGATCTGCGGCGGCGCGTACGGCCTGTACGCGGGAGGAACAGCCCTGGCCCGGGCCCGGCGCCACGCTGTGAGGGGCTTGCCCGCCACACTCGTGCCGCGGGGCAAGGAAGCGGCCGGAGCAGCCTTGTGTACGCTTCCGGCCCTGGTCGTGGGCGACCTCACGAGCGTGCCAGTCATGCTGGTGGTGTGGCTGGGCCTGCTGCCGCTGGTCCGGTGGGTCGTGCAACGGCAGCAACAGCGGAGTACCGGACGGCACGCCCGGCCGCCTGTGCACACGGTCTGACGGCCGCAGACTGTGGGAGCACCTGACACGAGCCCAGGGCCCGCCTCCTCGCCCTCGTCCGTGCGGCGGGGACCTGGCCGGCCCACAGCGCCCTCCCCGTTCGGCAACAGCCGATTACCGCTTCAGCTTCAGGGCTCACCCCGGCCGGCAGCGGTCACAGTGCGCAGCTCCGGGTTGCACCTGCAACCCGGATCGCGCCATCCGTGCAGGGCTCAGGACTTGGGGGCCGCCACCGCCGCCTGGGGGCGAATCGGAAGGCGGTTGACCGGGCGGCCGGTGGCGGCTCGTACTGCTGCGGCCACTGCTGCGGGGGAGGTCACCACGGGAATCGCGGAAGCCGGCTTGGCGCCGAAGGGGGCTACGACGTCTCGTTCTTCGACAAGTTTGACGATGCGAATGTCGGGGGCGTCAAGGGAAGTGGGGAGGGCGTAACCCGTGAGGTCGGGGTGGCGGATCACACCGCGGGTCGTGCGGAGGTTCTCCGTCAGGGCTGCGCCGATGCCCTGGGTGACGCCTGCTTCGATACGGGTCGCCAATTGGGACGGGTTGAGGATCCGGCCCACGTCCTGGGCCACGGCCATCTCGACCACGCGGATCGACCCGATCTCGATGTCGACGTCCACGACCGCGCGGATCGCGCAGAAGGCGAGGCCGACGAACGCGTCGCCCTGGCCGGACTCGTCGAGCGGCTCGGTCGGGTGGGGGCGGCACTGGGCGGTGGCCCAGAGTTCCTTGCCGTCCATCGCCTCCGTGACCGTCGTGGACAGCACCCCGTCGTACGAGGTGATCTTGCCGTCCGTGATCTGGAGCAGCTCGGTGGACATGCCGAACTTGTGGGCCAGCGGCTTGAGGAGCTGGGTGCGGACCATCTTGGCGGCACGTTCCACCGCTCCGGCGGAGACCCAGGTGTGGCGGCCGTGCGTGGACGGGCCCGCCGGGGGCTGGTCGGTGTCGACCGCGGCCACGTGGACCTCTTCGATGCCCAGGGTCTCCTGGACGACCTGGCGGGCCAGGGTGCTGAAGCCCTGGCCGGTTTCGACCGCGGCGCAGATGACCGTGGCGACGCCGTTGTGGACCCTGACCGTGGCGGTGGAGACCTCGTCCGCGCCTTCGGCTCCGAGCATGTGGACCATGCCGAGCGCGTAACCGACGCCCCGGCGTACGGCACCGGGTTCGCCTGCGCCCTCCAGTCCGCCGGGAAGCAGCCAGCCGTCCTCCGGGGAGTCCTTGGGGAGCGCGGGGAGCGGGAAGTCCCGGACGGCAGACAGGAGTTCGGCCACGGGAGCGGGGCACGTCACGGTCTGGCCGGTCGGGAGGATGTCGCCGGTGGAGAGCGCGTTACGGAGGCGGAGTTCGGCCGGGTCGATGCCGAGTTTGGTGGCCAGCTTATCCATCTGGCCCTCGTACGCCGCGCAGACCTGCATGGCGCCCTCGCCGCGCACATGGCCGGACGGCGGGTTGTTCGTACGGACCGCCCAACCCTCGATGAAGGCGTGCGGGACGACATACGGACCGCAGGCGAACGCGACCGCGGCGGCCAGGGACTCGGACGAGGCGTCGGCGTACGCGCCCGCGTCGAGGAGGATCTGTGCCTCGACCTTGACCAGCCTGCCTTCCGCGTCCGCGTGGTGGCGGTAGCGGAGCAGCGTCGGGTGGCGGTGGGCGTGGCCGAGGAAGGACTCCTCGCGGGTGGCGGCCAGTTTGACCGGGCAGCCGGTGCGCAGGGCGAGCAGGCCGAGCGGGAGCTGGAAGCCCGGGTCCTCGCGGTCGCCGGTCGCGCCGGGAACGCCGGTGACGACGATCTTCACCCGGTCCGGTTCGAGGCCGAAGCAGGCGGCGGCGAGGTCGCGGTCGGTGTGCGGGTCGGTGGAGGCGGTGTAGATCTCCACGCCGCCGTCGGGGCGCGGCACGGCGAGGCCGGCCTCGGCGCCGATCGGGGCGGGGTCCTGACGGCCGATGCGGTACAGGCCGTCGACGATGACGTCGCCCGTGACCTCCGGGTCGCCGTAGCACAGCGGGATGTGGCGGATGAGGTTGCCGTCCGGGTGCAGGGGCTCCGCGGCGAACGCCTTCTCCGGGTCGGTGACCGGTTCGAGGACCTCGTACTCGACGACGATCGCCGCCGCGGCGAGGCGGGCCGTGTCGGGGTGGTCGGCGGCGACCGCGGCGATCGGTTCACCGTGGTGGCGGACCAACTCGGAGGCGAAGACGGGGCGGTCGACGACCCGGCGTCCGTACGCTCCGTCGCCGGGGACGTCCTCGTGGGTGACGACCCCACGCACGCCGGGCATCTCCGCGGCGCCCGTGGTGTCGATGGACAGGATGCGGGCGTGCGGGTGCGGGGAACGGAGCACAGCCGCCCAGAGCAGTCCCTCGGCCCAGAGGTCGGCCGCGTACGGGAACGTGCCCTCGGTCTTGGCACGGGTGTCGGCGGGCGGCAGCGAGGCGCCGATGCCGAGCACGGGCGGCTCGGCGCCGGGGCCGTCCACCGGCGGAATGGTGAGCGCCGTGTGGGTGGCAGTGGCTGCGTCGTTGCTCACGCCATGCCTCCGTCCTGCAGATGGGGCTGGACACTACCGGCACCGGGCGCCGCCTGGTGCGGGATGCGGGCCTCGGTGGAATGCGCATCCGCGGACGCGGTGGCGGCGCCGGGCTCCATGGCGGCCTCGGCGCTCGCCTCTCGGCCCGCGATGACCTCGCTGACGGCGTCCATGACGCCGCGGTAGCCGGAGCAGCGGCAGAGGTTGCCGCAGAGCGCCTGGCGGGTCTCCAGTTCGCTGGGGGCGTGGTTGCCCTCCAGCAGATCGTGGATGGTCATGGCCATGCCGGGGATGCAGAAGCCGCACTGGACGGCGCCGCAGTCGGCCAGGGCGCGCTGCACGTCGGACGGCTCGCCGTCGACGGCCAGGCCCTCGACCGTACGGACCTCGCTGCCCGCCGCGGTGGCCGCGGGGACCAGGCAGGAGGCGACGAGGCGGCCGTCGACCTGGACGCTGCAGGCACCGCACTCGCCCTGCGAGCAGCCGTCCTTGGCTCCGGCGAGGCCGAGACGCTCCCGGAGCACGTAGAGCAGGGACTCGCCGATCCAGGCGTCCGTGACGGGGCGGTCCGCACCGTTCACATGCAGGACGTAGGAGGCGGACGGGTGCTCGCTGGGCGTGTCGGGGGGCGTGTCGAGGGGGGCGTCGAAGGCGGTGTCGTGAGGGGGGTCGGTGGGGAGGTCCTGCTCGGGGGTGACCGTGGCGTCGGCCACGGGCTCCGTCGGCGGCTCGGCCGGTTCCGACCCGGTGGCGTCCGGGGCCGGGGCCTGCGTGAGGTCCGTGCCCAGCGCCGGGGTGTCCGCCGTGCCCTCTGCGGCCGTCTCGACCGTCTCGGAAACCTCGGGAGCCTCCGGCTGCGTCGCCCACGGCGCGGGCGCACCGCCCGGCAGCGTGGTCGGTGGCGTCCGGTCCGCGTACCACTGGGACGCCGCCGCCGAGGCCGCGAACTCGCCGGACTCCTCCGGCAGGTCGCCCTCGGCGACCGGGATCGTCCACTGGCCGGTATGGCCGGAGGTCTCGGCGGCCGTCGCCTCGGCGAAGTTCCACTCGCCGGTCGAGGCCGGCGTCTCGCCCTGCTGCGGGTACTGCTCGTGCTGCGGGTACTCCGGAAGCTGCTGGCGCTGCTCATGCAGCTGTTCGTTCGGGTCCGGCCAGTGCACCGCGCCCGTCGCCTGATGCTCCGTCTCCTGGCCCTGCGTGCTCCGCGTCTGCACGACCCAGCTGCCCGTCGCCGCCGGGTCGAGCCCGGTCGCAGGAGTCAGCGGCACGATCATCGGCGGTACGTAGCCCTGGCCGGGAGCGGCCAGCGGGATGTTCGCCAGGTCCTCCGGGGGCAGCTGGACAAAGGCGGTCGCGTCGGCGTCGTACTCGCCGCCCTGCGCGGTCGGCTGCCAGCCGCCGTGCTCGTCGGCGGTGCCCTCGTTGTTCCTGTTGTCGGCGTTGCTGTTGCTCACGACAGTGCCCTCCCCAGCGCGCGTCGGGCGAGCGCGGCGACCGTACGCCGCAGATGCAGTACGGCGGGGGGCAGCGGTGGCGCCTCTCCCCCGTCGGCGGGCGGCGGCTGGTCCGGGATGCAGGCGGCGGCGACGTACTCGCCGAAGGCGGCCAGCGCGTCGGGCGCCAGGCCCCGTTCGCCGTCCCAGTCGATCAGCGAGGCGATCCAGCGCTCGGCCTCCAGCGGACGCAGCGGCATCGGTGCGATCGCGCCGACCGCGCAGCGCACCCCGCGCCGGGCCGGATCGAGGATGATCGCGACGGATGCGGTGGCGCGGCCGGGACCGGTGCGGCCGGTCGTCTTGAAGAAGACCTGGGGGGCGTGCAGCAGCGGCACGCGGATGAAGGCGATCAGCTCCGCGGGTTCGAGCATCTCCCGGCCGGCCAGCAGGTGCGAGACGGGAATCTCGCGGCGGGCGCCGCCTGGGCCCGCGATGACGAGCTCCGCCTCCAGGGCGGCAAGCACGGGCAGGGCGTCGCCGGTCGGGGCCGCGGTGGCGATATTGCCGCCGAGCGTCCCGGCGTTACGGATCTGGGGCGGGCCCGCGGCGCGCGCGGACGCGGCCAGGGCGGGGATCAGTGCGGCGAAGTCGGGCCGGCCCATGCGTGCATGGGTGAGCCCGGCGCCGAGCAGTGCGTGACCGTCCTGGTAGTGCCAGCCGCGGAGCTCGCTGATGCGGCCGAGACCGACGAGCCCGGAGGGGCGCAGCAGCCCCTTGTTGACGGCCGACATCAAGTCCGTGCCGCCGGCCACGGGAACGGCGGCCGGCATGGCGCCCAGTGCCGCCACGGCCTCGTCGAGCGAGGCGGGCAGCATCACCGTCTGCGTCGCCTGCGGTGCGTGCGTGGTCAACCCAGCTGCCCCTTCCCGGTGTCCCGGCGTCCCGCTTGTTTCGCCGTACGGTACGTGCTCAAAGCCCGGACGTGGCAACTCTGGCACATCTTCTGATCGGACCGACGCGAGGGTCCGCGAAGGGCGCATTCGCCCCCGACATGGGGGATGCTCCCGTTTCACACCTCCTTATGCGCAGAACGCGAATTGCCACTCTTCGGTATGTCTTGTGCGAGGGAAGCGCGGTTCCGGCAGGGCCGGCGAGAGCACTTCCGGCCACCACGGTCCCAGGAATCGCGGTGGCCGTGCCCCGGTCCACGCGCGGGATCACACGTTCGGGGGCGCACCCTCGATCGGACGTCCGAGGATGCCGGGGCGCTTCTGCCACGGCAACGGGCCGCCCGGCGGGCGGTAATCGACGCCGAGCGCGTCAAGTCGGGCATAGTGCGTGGTCATCCGGCGCTCGAAGTCGGCGAAGTCCCGGTCGACGGAGGCGGGCAGTGCCGACCAGGCGACCTCCGCGAACGCCGCGAGCCGCGGAAAGACCTGGTAGTCGACGCGGGACCGGTTCTGCATGACCTCGGTCCACACGTTGGCCTGGGTGCCCAGGATGTGACGGATCGCCTCGTCGGTCAGGCCCGGCGGTACGGGTTCGAAGCGGTAGACGTCCTCCAGGGTGCGTACGTACCCGATGGGCATCGGCTCGTCGGGGCCGCCGTGCTGACGGTGGTCCAGATAGACGTGCTGCTCCGGGCACATCACGACGTCGTGCCCGGCCTCGGCGGCGGCGATGCCACCCGCGTACCCGCGCCACGACGACACCGCCGCGCCGTCCGCGAGGCCGCCCTCGAGGATCTCGTCCCAGCCGATGAGGCGGCGGCCGCGCGCGGTGAGCCAGTTGTCGAAGTGCGTGATGAACCAGGACTGCAGCTCGTCCTCGTCGGCCAGGCCGAGTTCCTTGATCCGGGCCTGCGCGGCCGGAGACGCCTTCCACTGGTCCTTGGGACATTCGTCGCCGCCGATGTGGATGAACGGTGAGGTGGCGGCCGGGAAGAGATCGAGGATCTCCTCGAAGACACCCTCGTAGAAGCGGAGGGTGTGGTCGGTGGGGGCGAGCACGTTCGGAGTGACGCCCCAGGTGTCCCAGACGGAGAGGGTGGTGGTGTCGATGACGTCGGTGTTGCCCAGTTCCGGGTAGGCGCTGATGGCAGCCTGCGAGTGGCCAGGAATGTCGATCTCGGGGACGACACGGATATGCCGCTCGGCGGCGTACGTGACGATCTCGCGGATGTCGTCCTGGGTGTAGTGGCCGCCGTACGGGGTCTCGTCCCACAGCTTTGACGCCCGGTGTCCGTGCTTGGTCCGGGTGCGCCAGGAACCGATCTCCGTGAGCTTCGGGAAGCGCTTGATCTCCACGCGCCAGCCCTGGTCGTCGGTGAGGTGGAAGTGAAAGACGTTCAGCTTGTGGGCGGCGAGGAGGTCGAGGTAGCGCAGGATGTCGTCCTTGGGCAGGAAGTGCCGTGAGACATCGAGCATCAGGCCGCGCCAGGAGAACCGGGGACGGTCCTCGACGGTGCAACCCGGGACGCGCCACTGCCGCTCCGGGTCCACGGGGGCCCGCCGGTAGGCGTCGGGGCCGAGGAGTTGGCGCAGGGTCTGGGTACCCCAGTGGACTCCGGCCGCGCCGCCCCCCAGTACGGTGACGCCGTCGCCGTCCACGGACAGCCGGTACCCCTCCGGGCCCAGCTCCGCGGCCACCTCGGGGTCGGTCCGCAGGCGGACCGCGTTCCCGTTCCCGGCCTTGCCCGGCGCCAACCGCAGCCCGGTCGCCGCGGCAAGAGCGCCGCACAGGTGGCGTGCGATGCGCTCCGTGCCGGGATGCGCAACGACAACGGTGTCCTGATCGAGAACGAAGCCGGCCGTGGAGTTCGTGGCGCGCAGCGGCGCCGGAATCAGACCCTCGATGCCCATGACGTCAGTCCTTTACCTGCCCGGTTCCGGGACCGGGACCGGGCGTCGCTGTACGAGTACGAAGAAGACCAGCAACGGCCTCCCCCACGATAGGGAGTGGACCAGCGAGCGGCCGTAGGGAGACGCAAAACCCCCGGGGCGCGCATCAGCGCGCTCCGGGGGCTCGGCCCGAACGGTCTTGCGGACGGACTACTTCTTGTCCTTGCCGCCCTTGTCCTTGTCGCCACCGGCGCCCATGGACTCGTAGATCTCCTTGCACATGGGACAGACCGGGTACTTCTTGGGGTCGCGCCCCGGCACCCAGACCTTTCCGCACAGTGCGACCACGGGGGTGCCCTCCAGGGCACTCGCCATGATCTTGTCCTTCTGGACGTAATGGGCGTAGCGCTCGTGGTCGCCGTCGCCGCTCGACACCTGCGGTGTCGGCTCTACGAGGGTCCCCGTACCTGCCCCGCGCTCGGGCTCAAGAGTGCTCATAACAGCCAGGGTACTGAAAGCCCCGCGGTTCAGTTGAGCGAAGGGTCGTCCGGGTAGGTGGCAATCATGGCGAGTTCACTGCGCTGACGGCGCAGGACCGCCCGCCACAGATGTTCCGGACGCGGCGAGGAGACGTCTCCGGGCTCCGACTCCACCACGTACCAGGCGCCCTCGGTCAGCTCCGCCTCGAGCTGTCCGGGGCCCCAGCCCGCGTACCCCGCGAAGATCCGCAGCGAGCCGAGCGCCGCGGCCAGCAGTTCCGGCGGTGCCTCCAGATCCACCAGGCCGATCGCCCCGTACACCCTGCGCCAGCCGAGCGGCCCCTCGTCGCCGGGGATCACCGCGACGCCGAGCGCCGAGTCGAGGGAGACCGGACCGCCCTGGAAGACGACGTCCGGTTCGCCGGTCAGGCCGGCCCAGGACTCGAGGATGTCACCGACGCCGACCGGGGTCGGGCGGTTCAGGACGACGCCGAGTGAGCCCTCCTCGTCGTGGTCGAGGAGCAGCACCACCGCGCGGTCGAAATTCGGGTCCGCGAGCGCGGGTGTGGCCACGAGCAGTCGCCCTGTGAGCGAGGACACCTCGGTCATGGCAGAAATGATCCCGCATCTTGGCCCTCCATGGGGACCAGGTGACGCGCCGGTCCGGCGAGGGAGTCCAAGCGCAGCTCAGGGCGCACGGGTGCGTGGGGAGCGCACGGCCCGGGAGGCATGTGCGGGCGGTGACCCTCTGCGAGGCGCGGCGAGCAGAGCGTGTTGTGGCAGTTTCATGACGTTCATACACCCCCTGCCGCCTTATGGACCGGGGGTGGGGGGCCATTACCCTTTCGGTTGGCCCCCTGCCCGACCACTCCGGAACGCGAGATTCATGACCGGCACAGACGATGTCCTGCTTGTCCACGGCGGAACCCCGCTGGAGGGCGAGATCCGCGTCCGAGGCGCCAAGAACCTGGTGCCGAAGGCAATGGTCGCCGCGCTGCTCGGCAGCGGGCCCAGCCGACTGCGCAATGTGCCCGACATCCGCGATGTGCGGGTCGTGCGGGGGCTGCTGCAGTTGCACGGTGTGACGGTCCGGCCCGGTGACGAGCCGGGCGAACTGATCCTGGACCCCACCCATGTCGAGAGCGCCAATGTCGCGGACATCGATGCCCACGCGGGCTCGTCGCGCATCCCGATCCTGTTCTGCGGCCCGCTGCTGCACCGGCTGGGCCACGCCTTCATTCCGGGACTCGGCGGCTGCGACATCGGCGGACGGCCGATCGACTTCCACTTCGACGTGCTGCGACAGTTCGGCGCGACGATCGAGAAGCGGGCCGACGGCCAGTACCTGGAGGCCCCGCAGCGGCTGCGCGGCACGAAGATCCGGCTGCCGTACCCGTCGGTGGGCTCCACCGAGCAGGTGCTGCTGACGGCGGTGCTCGCCGAGGGTGTCACCGAGCTGTCCAACGCGGCCGTGGAGCCGGAGATCGAGGACCTCATCTGCGTACTGCAGAAGATGGGCGCAATCATCTCCATGGACACCGACCGGACCATCCGGATCACGGGCGTCGACCGGCTCGACGGGTACACGCACCGGGCGATCCCGGACCGTCTGGAGGCGGCCTCCTGGGCGTCCGCGGCGCTGGCGACCGAGGGCAACATCTACGTACGAGGCGCCCAGCAGCGCTCGATGATGACGTTCCTCAACACCTTCCGCCGGGTCGGCGGCGCCTTCGAGATCGACGACGAGGGCATCCGCTTCTGGCACCCGGGCGGCGCGCTGAACGCCATTGCCCTGGAGACGGACGTGCACCCCGGCTTCCAGACGGACTGGCAGCAGCCGCTCGTCGTGGCGCTGACGCAGGCCACCGGGCTGTCCATCGTCCACGAGACGGTGTACGAGTCGCGGCTCGGGTTCACCTCCGCGCTCAATCAGATGGGCGCGCACATCCAGCTCTACCGCGAGTGCCTGGGCGGCTCCGACTGCCGCTTCGGCCAGCGGAACTTCCTGCACTCGGCGGTCGTCTCCGGCCCGACGAAGCTGGAGGGCGCGGATCTGGTCATTCCTGACCTGCGTGGCGGCTTCTCGTACCTGATCGCCGCGCTGGCGGCACAGGGGACGTCGCGGGTGCACGGGATCGATCTGATCAACCGTGGCTACGAGAACTTCATGGAGAAGCTGGAGAAGCTCGGAGCGAAGGTCGAGTTGCCGGGCGGCTCGCTGGTCTGACGGCCGTGGGCCGGATCGGGGGCCCGGGGGCAGCGCGACGCTGTTGGTGACCAACAG
>NZ_JBLVKW010000124.1:0-13935 GCF_048270745.1 Streptomyces sp. NPDC056231
CCCGACCCATTCCCCCATCACCACGAAAACGAGTCTGGCCCCGCCGCTCACGCGGCGGGGCCAGAACCCCAAGATCTTCATGAATCTTCTAGGCCGTGTTTCGAAAGTCCGGCCTGCCGGGAGGGGCACTGGACGGCCCGGCTTCGCGCGAGCGGCCGACTACCCGCATGAGGAGCCTGCGCCCTGCTGAGGGAGCGAGCAGGGCATTCGGACTGTCGTCCCACCGTGCTGCACGGAGGGACTCGAGCCGGAGGGGAAGAGCCGGCAACGTACAGAGGCCGGGGTGGCGGGATGGATCCGCACCGAACACCTACGCCAGATCCTCCTGGGGTGGTATATACCGGTTGCGTCATTTATTAAGAATATTAGGTCGAATGTCCCCGACCGGGTCCTGATCATCCCTCCTGGGAAGTTCAGTGGGGTGGCACGGTGGCGGGGTGGGCATCCGACGGCAACGGGACGAAAGGCGATGGGGACCATGGAGCAGTCCTTGGTCGTGGGCGTGGACGGATCGGATTCGAGCTTCCGAGCGGTCGACTGGGCCGTGGAGGAGGCAGCCCGTCACGGCCTTCCTCTGAGAGTTGTCTACGCCTCCCGATGGGAACGCTACGAGGGGGCAGGCCTGTATGGGGGCGTCGAGCGCCCCTCCGAGCAGATTCTGGCCGACAGCATCGTGGCCATCGCGGTCACGCGCGCCAGCACCCGTAATCCCGATCTGAAGATCACCACCGAGGTTCTGGCGGAGGACACGGTGACCGCGCTGCTCGACGAGGCGCGCGAGGCTGCGATGCTGGTTGTCGGATCCAGGGGCCGGGGCCAGCTCAAGGAGCTCCTGCTGGGTTCCGTAAGTCTGGCCTTGGCGTCCCGGGCCCAGTGCCCGGTCATCGTGGTACGTGGCGACGCGGCAGGAACAGCCGGCGCACACGGCCGCATCCTGCTCGGCGTCGCGGACGTGGCCCACGGGTCGGCTGCCGTGAGGTTCGCCTTCCGTGAGGCTGCCACCCGTCACTGTGAGATCGACGCAGTACGCGCCTGGCGTTGCCCCGCGTCCGAAGCGGTCGGCCGGCCGCACATCAAGGAGTCTCCGCCGCCCCTCACCTGGGAGATGCGGGCGGCGACAGAGCTCGACCAAGCGCTTGCGGCCTCGATCGAGGAGAACCCGGCCGTTGCCGTCTCCCGCTCCACCGTCGAGGGGTCGGCCCATCAAGTTCTCGTCCGGCGCTCCGCCGCCGCCGACCTCCTTGTCGTGGGCGCATCGCGGCGCAAGGGGCACGTGGGTCTGCAACTCGGCCGGACAGCCCATACGGCGCTCCATCACTCCAGCTGTCCTGTCGCGGTGGTACCCCACCGTCCATGAACCACCGCCGAGTCGAGGAGGTGGACGGACCGTGGGCAGGCCCGCGTGGTCTGCGGCGTTTGACAGCCCCACGCCCTCGCGGCCTTCGTATCAGGAGGATCGCCATGGACGGCACCGCGTTCGGCACACGGCCGGCCAGTCAGGCTCTCGGACCGGTCGTCGTCGGTTCGGACGGCTCGGACCATGCCGTCAGGGCTGTGCTCTGCGCGGGACCGCCTCCGGAGCGCCGAGCCTGACTGCCTCAGTCGTGGGCGACGACGGCGACCGGAGAGGTCGCGTGGTGGATCACGGCATGCGTGGTGGAGCCGATGCGAACACCCAGCAATGAGCGGCGGGTCCGGCGGCCGACGACGATCAGACCGGCGTCGGCACCGGCGTCCAGGAGCTGCTGCGCGGCGTGTCCCATCGGGGTACGGGCGGTCACCTCGACCGTGGGGAACGTGTCCCGCCAAGGCCTCAGAGCCTGGTCCAGGCCGGTGGTCATGTTCTGGTTGATGCGCGCAAGTATTTCGGGATCGTAGGCCGATCCGTACCCGTAGAACTGCGGCGGCGGCCAACTGTGCAGGGCATGCAGCGGGCAGGACCGGCGCGACGCTTCCTCGAACGCGAATGCGAGCAGGGCGTCGCAGGGCCGGCTGATGTCGACACCGACGACCACGTCGCGCCGGGTGTGCTGCTCGGTCTCGTGAGGCAGCGCGTCCTCTCCGCTGCGTACGAGTACCACCGGCCGATCGGTGGTGTGCATGACGGCCATGCCGACGGAGCCGAGCACGAAGCCGGTCACGCTGCCGAGCCCGCGGGATCCCATGACGAGCATGTCGGCGGTTGTCGCGGCTGTGGCGAGCGAGGCTGCGGGCGGGCCGTCGACCGACTGCGTGGTGATGTCGAGTCCCGGGTGAGCGCGGCGCAGTTCGTCGGCCATTTCCTGCAGGACGGCTTCGGCCCAGCCACGCCGTGCATCGGAGGCCGCCGCGGGAATGCCGAGCGGCAACGACCGTGGCTCGGCGTGGATGAGGTGCAGGGCCGCACCCCGCAGACGGGCCTCGCGCGCCGCCCAGCGGGCAGCGGCTGCGCTTTCGGGATATGCGTCGAGGCCGACGATGATGTGGCGGTCCAATGCGCCCTCCTCACGAGTGCGGTGCTGTGGGGTGTGCCGAAGGATTCGTCCTCGCCCGGGCCGGAGCGGAACGGCGGGCATCCGTCGGTCATAGGACCGGTGCAGGTCGCGGTCCGCGGCACCGGACGCAGACCGCCGGTGCCGCGCGAAGCCCGTACGTCACCCGACGGATGCGTCGTCGATGGCGTATCCGAGGTGCTGCGCCACATGAACCACTCCATCGACCGTGCGGCACAGCCGTTCGATCACCGGGATCAGGCTCTTGAACCGCACGGAGCCGTTCAGTTCGACACGGCCGTCGGTCACTTCGACGGTGATGGCGCCGGGGTCCTGGTGCAAGGTCAGGTCGAGTACGTCGCCGGTGATCTCGTGGCGGATGGTTTCGTCGTCGCGCAGGAAGATCTTGAGCAGATCGCGCCTGCTGACGATGCCCACCAAAGTGTCCGCCTGGTCCACGACCAGGAGTCTTCTGACGCTCTGCGCCTCCATGAGCCGGGCCGCCTCGGCGACGGTCCAGTCCGCCCTGGCGCACACGGCGGGCGCAGACATCAGTTCCTCGGCCCGCGTGCCCTCCGCTTTCTCCCGCTTGCGCGGCTCGGTACCGGGCAAGAACCGGAGAAAGTCTCCCTGATCGGCCGACTTCGGCAGTAGGTCGCCTTCCGATACCACTCCGAGCGGGTGCCCCACGTCGTCGACGACCGCGACGGCCGACACCTGGTGCTCAGTAAGTGTGCGCACGATGTCCTTGAACGCCGCGTTCCTCGGGACCGTGACGACCTCGCGGGTCATCAGCTCACCAATGTCTCGATGTCTCACCCGTCCACTCCTATCGCCCTGCGGCTTCTCGGGCGTTGACCGACATGTCGTCCTGCCGGTACGTGAGCCGATTGGCAGGGCAACACCGCCGCGGTGACTCATGACTCCTCCCGGAACAGCGACCCGCATCTTCGAGCCTGAGGGCCGGGAAAAGCGCCGGGTAGGGTCGTCCGGCGTCGGGTGGAAGCTGTTCGGCCCTGGTGGCCGCCTGCCACTCGGGGTGCTTTCATGAAATTGACGGAAAGAGTCCTTACCAGGATGCGGAGAAGCGGCTGGCGGCCGTGCACCGCACAATCGGGATCCGCGAGAAGCGGATGGGCTCTTTCCGCCCTTGCGTGGAACGGCGTCTCACCGGGGCCACGATCGCGGGCCGGGTCGGGATCCGCCGCGAGGGGATAAGGACGACGACGCCGGCGACGGGCCCTGTCGTTCGCACCCGCGGCGGATCAGGACAGCGGCAGCTGTGCCCAGATGACCTTGCCTTCACGGGTGTACCGTGTGCCCCAGTTCTCGGCGATCCGCGAGACGAGGAACAGGCCGCGGCCTCCCTCGTCCGTAGTGGCTGCGTACCTCAGATGGGGTGAGGTGCTGCTGCCGTCGGATACCTCGCAGATCAGGCTGCGGTCACGCAGGAGCCGCACCCGGACCGGCGCGGAGGCGTGCCGGATGGCGTTGGTGACAAGCTCGCTGAGTATCAACTCGGTGGTGAACGTCAGTTCCGACAGGCCCCAGTCTTCCAGCTTCTCCACGACGGCGGCGCGTATCCCGGCTACGGCTGCGGGGTCGAGCGGAACGTCCCATTCGGCGATCTGGTTGGCGGAAAGCGCGCGGGTGCGGGCGATGAGCAGTGCTACGTCGTCCTTGGACTGAGTGGGAAGGAGCGCGTCGAGCACCGCCTGGCAGTGCTGTTCCGGCGAGCGGCCGGGATGGGAAAGGGCCTGGCGGAGCAGGTCCATCCCCACGTCGATGTCCCGGGTGCGGTCCTCGATCAGCCCGTCGGTGTAGAGAACCAGCTGAGCACCCACGGCCAGATCCAGTTCGGCTGTCTTGAACGGCATGCCGCCGAGCCCCAGCAGTGGCCCGGCGGGAAGCTCGGGGAATTCCACGCTGCCGTCGGGGTGGACCAGCGCGGGGAGATGATGCCCGGCGCGGGCCATGGCGCAGTGCCGGGAGACCGGGTCGTAGATCGCGTACAGGCACGTGGCTCCCACGATGCCTGCACCGACGCCCGTGCTCCCCTCTTCCTTGTCGATGCGGTCCACGAGGTCGTCGAGGTGGCCGAGGAGCTCGTCGGGCGGCAGATCGAGCGTGGAGAAGTTGTGGACAGCGGTGCGTAGCCGCCCCATGGTGGCGGCGGCGTGCAGCCCATGGCCGACGACGTCACCGACGACCAACGCGACGCGGTTGCCCGACAGGGGAATCACATCGAACCAGTCACCGCTGACTCCGGACTGTGCGGGCAGATAGCGGTGGGCGACATCCAGAGCATTCTGTTCGGGCAGAGCGCGTGGCAGCAGGCTGCGCTGCAACATCACCGCCAGGGCGTGTTCGCGGGTGTACCGACGTGCGTTGTCGATGCTGACCGCGGCACGGGCGACCAGTTCCTCGGCGAGTGACCGGTCGTCCTCGTCGAACGCTCCGGCCTCCCGCGAGCGCCAGAAGTTGGTCATGCCCAGAACCACGCCCCGTGCCAGCAGGGGCGTCGTGAGGAGTGAGTGGATTCCGTAGTCGACGATCTTGTCAGTCCGTTCCGGGTCCTGAGCGCGCCATTCGGGTGCGGAGGACAAATCGGGAACCATCACCGACCGGCCGGTGGCGAGTCCGCGTGCCTGAGGTGTGGAGGGGAGATAGGAGATGAGCTTGTCGCGCGGGTAGAGGGGGTGGTCGTCCCGGATGCCGCTGACGGCGGTGCGGCGCATGTCGGCAGCAGTGCCCGTCGGTTCCTCCCCGTGCAGGACGGGGGCGGCGAGGTCGACCGTGACGAAGTCCGCGATGCGGGGGACGGCCATCTCGGCCAGTTCCTTGGCCGTGCGCGTCACGTCCAGGGTGGTGCCGATGCCCACACCCGCGTCGTAGAGCAGCTTGAGGCGTTCGTTCGTCGTTTCCACCTTGCCCGAAAGTGCCAGGAGCTGGGTGGAGTCGCGCAGGGTCGCCACCGTTCCCAGGGGGCTTCCGTTGCGGGCCGTGCGTCGCTGGTTCACCACCAGCATGCGGTCCCCGGCCAAGTACACCTCGTCCGTGGCCACGCGTCCGGATACGAGCAGCTCCGCCGTGGCCGGGTCGAGGCTCTCCAGTTCCTTGACGGGGCGTCCCTGGGCGTCGGGCGGCAGATCAAGAAGCCGTTCGGCCTCGTCGTTCGCCAGCAGCAGCCGACCGTCGTGTCCGACGATGAGCACCCCTTCGCGGACGGAATGCAGCACCGCGTCATGGTGCTCGTACATGCGGGTCATCTGGGCGGGATCGAGCCCGTGGGTCTGCCTTCGCAGCCGCTTGGCCACCAGGGCGGCCCCGCCCGTGGCCAGGACGAGCGCGGCGGCCCCGCTGGCAAAGATGACCAACAGCTGCCTGTCGACCACGCTGGAGATGTTCTCGACCCTGAGACCGGCGGCCACCAGGCCCACGACGGAGTTGCCGGGACCGTTGACGGGGACAACCGCCTGGACTTCGCGACCAAGGGGCCCGTGGACGGTTTCCACTTGGACCCGGCCCGCCAGCGCAGGTTCGATGGTGCCGACGAATTTCTTTCCGATGAGCTCAGGACGGGGGTGTGTGTAGCGAATCCCGTGTGTGTCCGTCACCACGATGAAGTCGACGCCGGCCAGCTTCCGTGCCTCCTCGGTGCGTGGCTGCAGCACCTTGGAGGGATCGGGAGATTTGAGCGCCGCTGCAATCCCCGGAGAGTGTGCGAACGTCTGTGCTGTAGCCACCGAGACGTGCTTCGCCTCCGTCTCGGCGTCGTGCAAGGATTGGAGGACCAGCGCCAGAACCGCGCCTGCGACAAGCAGGACAATGACCACCGCCTGCAGGATGAACACCTGCCCGGCTACGCTTCGCGGACCCTTGCCGCTCAGTGACCGAGCCGACCCGCTCCGGGATCGGTCGGAATGGTCGACCATGTCGACATTCCTAACACTTTCTTGCAATGTGTGCCCAGTGGTCCGCCCATCGCCCGATTGCTGCCGGCCGACTCGCCACAGCCTCGGATTCGCCCAGTGGATGCCATGGGGCGCAGGGGACGTTGGGTCTCCGGCCGGCGACGATGAGGTCTACCCCAGGCCACTCCTTCAATCCTGCGCCACATGGTGGCCCCGCGCGGTTCGGCGGCGGCGTGGGCACAAGGAACTCCGACCTTCGGAACGGAGTGCCGGATGGAACTGTCAGGAGCCCGCGTCCTGGTCGCAGGGCCACCGGCGTCATCGAGCAGGGCCTGGCCCGGGGGCCAGTCCGACCGGGGAGCGTCGCCTGCCCCGGCCGGCTGTGACGAACAGCGGCCGGTACGGGCGGCCGACCGCCATGGCTGCGTCCTCGCCGCACCGGCTTCGCCGACCGGTCCGTCGCGGGCACACCACCTGCGGCGGATCACTGTCCGAGCCACCGCTGCCGGTGGTCGACTCCGAAGCCGATTCCACTTGCCCAGGGCGCGCAGGACCCGGCGTCCGGCCGGCAGTCGCGGTCACCGGGTGCAGATCCTCATGCGGTCACCCAACCATCCGATGTCGCTCGGAGGCCGGCGAAGGCTCATGGCCGGAATGATCGACGTCGAGTCTCCGCCATGGCGGAGACTCGACACACGGTGACCGTTGCCCTTCCGAGATCGGTCGCATTTGATCGATCGTCGTGTACAGACACTCGATATCTGCAGCGTGCGCGCTGCTCCTCGTCTCGCTCATCCTGCCCAGTGACCTGGCGCACGCGGACTCGGACGAACTGTCCGGGCCTTCGGTGACGCGCATCGTCACCCTCGACAGCGCCCCGGCCGCCCAGCAGGCCGCCCCGCAGGACCGCGCAGCGGCCCGCCGTACGGTCTCCGATGCGCAGCGGACGCTGGTCGACGCCGCGCACGACGCGGGCATTCCGCTGTCCGTGCGGCGCCAGTACCGCAATGTCGTCAATGGCCTCCTCGTCGAGGTGCCCGCCGGTCAGACCGGCCGACTGGCCGAACTCCCCGGAGTGGCCGAGGTCACCGAGCCGGTGACGTACGAGATGCCCGAGCGGCCCACCCCGGTGCCCAAGGACGTCCTCGCAAAGGCCGTTGCCCAGGTGGGTCATGACGCACGGTCCGGCGATGCGGCCCCCTCGGGCCGGGAAATTGTTACGACCACGGATCTCACCGGCGTCCCGCAGGCCCATCGCCTGGGATACACGGGTAAGGGGGTCACCGTCGGCATCATCGACAGCGGCATCGCGTACGACGGTGTTCGGTACGAAGAACGCGCCGACCGACGCCATCGTCCTGGCCGCACTCGACCGGGCCGCCGCCGACGGGGTGGATGTCGTCAACATGAGTCTCGGTTCGACCGGCGACCGCAGCAGCAGTGTGCTGTCGCTCGCCGTGAACCACCTGGTGGACTCCGGCGTTCCCACTGTCGTCGCCAACGGAAACGGCTACGCCGGTCCGTTCAACGCCGCGGCGCCCGCGGTGGCGGACGGGGCGATCGCGGTCGGCAGCACCTACGGCAGCCGCTATCCGTTCCTCGCGTTCACGCTCGACGACGGCGCGACGGCCCCCGTCCCGTACCTGGACTCCGGGCGGGCACCGGCCGCTCCCGTGACCGGCACCCACCCGGTGGCCGTGATGAAGTCCAGCTGCGCCCCGCTGCCTGCAGGCAGTCTCGACGGCAAGATCGCGCTCTTTGCTCCCTACACCGGCGCCGACGTCTTCAACTGCCGGGTGATGGACCTGGCCCGCACCGCCGAGGCCGCGGGTGCGGTCGCCGCGGTCCACTACGACCCGTCGCGCACCGATCCGGATGCCATGCCGTTCTCGCCCTGCTGCGACACCATCGGCATCCCCGTGGTGGGGATCCGTGCACGGGACGCCGAGCGCATCAAGGCCGCTCCGGCCGGGACCGGGCTGACCTGGGGTGCCTACGCCGGTGCACCGCTGACCGCCGACGCTGCCGGGCTGATGGATGCCGGCTCCTCCTGGGGCCCGGGCAATGAGCTGGAATTCAAGCCGGATGTGGCCGCTCCCGGCGGGTACATCCTGTCCGCCCTTCCCCCGGCCCAGGACTGGTACGGCGTCATGTCCGGTACCTCGATGGCGTCACCGCACGTCGCAGGAGTGGTCGCCCTGCTGCTCCAGGCCCGGCCGGACCTCACTCCGGCCCAGGTGCAGACCGCGCTCCAGAACACGGCCACTCCGCTCGCCATGACCGGTGATCACGAGCGCGGCCGGCAGCCCGTCGCCCAGCAGGGCGCGGGCCGGGTCGACGCGGTTGCCGCACTGGCGTCGGTCTCCGGCGACACCGTGACGGCCAGGCCGTCCGAACTCGCCCTGGGCGACCTCGAAGGCCAGCAACGGACCCGCCGGATCACGGTCCACAACCCGACCTCCCGTCCGGTGACCTACCGGATCGGGCAGAGCGCCGCCGTCTCCGCAGCCCCGCCGTACACCAGCAGGTGGCAGCCGACCGACGCCACAGGCGAGGCCCACGTCGACGGCCAGGACACGATCACCGTGGCCGCGCACGGAAGTCGTACCGTCACCGTGCACATCAGACAGCCGCACGGCGTCGCCGAAGGAACCCTGTTCAGTGGCTGGGTGGAGTTCACCCGGTCCGGTTCGGCGGCCCCGGAGGTCCGGGTGCCGTATCTGGGCATGGCAGGCGACTTCGACGCGGTGTCGGCGATCAACCCAACCTTCACCTCGATCAACACGAGCCTTGACAATCCGGCGCTTCGTCCCGGCTACTTCAGCTTCGGCAAGAATGTGCCCACCACCATCGACCTCACCGACACGTCCACGGCCAACGACAAGGCGTGGGTCATGCTGTCCCACGGTTTCCCGCTGCTGGAGCGGATGCGGCTCCAGGTCCTCGACGCCCGTGACGAGGTGATCGACACCCCGTACGACGCGTCGTGGGTGACCCGCAATTCCGGCGCGGGCACCGGGATGGCGTTCTACGACTGGGACGCCACGCGTGCCGATGGCACGCCGGCGCCCGCCGGTACATACCGGCTGCGCCTCGTCTTCGACAAGGCGCTCGGCGACCCGCAGAAGTCACCGGGCACCCAGACCTGGACCTCTCCGGAGGTCACCCTGGTCCGCTGACCGCAGGACCGGCCCACGTCACACCGGTTCGGCGGACAGCCGGTGGACCTGCCCGTCCCGGCAGGTCCACCGGCCGCCGCGGTGTCGACGGATCTGGTGACACTGCCCAGGCCCTGCAGTCGGGTGCGCCCGGCCGCGCTGCAAGAATCCGGCGGTACACACGGACCGGAGGGTGGCATTGGCACTGGAGGATCTCGGGCTCGGCGCCTGTGAGGAGTCCGTATACAGGGTACTGATCGACCGGCCCTCGGCCTCGCTCGCAGAGGTGGCCGAGGCGGCGGCCTTCCCCGACGCGCAAGTCGCGGACGCCTTGAACTCGCTGGCGGCTCGCGCCCTGGTCAACAGGCGGCCCGGAAGCGGTCATTATGTCGCCGCGCCACCGTCGGTCGCGCTCGGCACGGAACTGACCGAGCGCCGCATCCGCCTCCATCGTGCGGAACTCGCGCTCGCCGAGCTGGTCGAGACCTACCGGACCGGGTCCATGGGACGCGCGCAGCGCGATCTCGTGGAGGTCGTCGAGGGGCGGGATGCCGTGCGCCAGCGGTACCTCCAGCTCCAGCTCTCCTCCCGGCACGCCATCGACACGTTCGTCACCGGCGACGTCCAGGTGGTCGGCCCGGAGAACACCGAGGAGCCGACCGTGCTGTCGCGCGGCCTGCAGGTGCGTGCCGTCATCGACCAGTCGTTCCTGGGCGAACCGAGCGCGGCCGACAACGTGGACGAGTCGCTCGCCCGGGGCATGCGGATCCGTACGGTCGATGGAGTACCGCTCAAGCTCATCGTCTGCGACGGCGAGATGGCGATGCTCCCGCTGCGTGGCTCCGGCAGCGAGGTCGACCCCAGCCTTGTCCTACGCGGCGGGCTCGCCAACGTTGCCCAGGCACTCTTCGACGCCGTGTGGGAACGGGCCCGCCCCTACGGCGAACCGCACCACGGGATCGATGCCCTGGACACCCGCATACTGCGTCTGCTGCTCGCCGGTCTCACCGACCACGCGGTGGCCGCGCAGGTGGACCTTTCGGCGCGCACGGTGCAGCGGCGCATCCAGGGGCTGATGTCCCAGGCCGGGGCGACCACCCGCATCCAGCTCGGCTGGTACGCCCGCCACCACGGCTGGGCGTAACGGCCTTCCCCTGCTCCCGTAATCCCTGGCGGGCGCACGACGACAGCTACGGCACCTCGCTGCACTGTCGGAACGCCCGAATGCGCCCAGTATGAGAACACCCCTCCGCCTTGCGATGCACCACATGCGACGCCGCGCGCTGATCCACCAGGGATTACAGGACAGCCCTTAGTACTCCAGCTGTAGATCGTGATCTTCATGTCCGAGATGCGGCTTGCGGTCGGTAATGGCTGGTGAGTGATCGCGCCTGGTGGCGGCGTCGCCAGTCGGACCAGCGGAGCCGGTGGGCCGGGTCGTGAAGGGGGATGTCGAAATGGCGGTGCTCGACGAGCAAGGATGCCACAGGGGACGGCATTCACCCCTGGTAGGTGCGGTGACGGTGGTCGAGGCCGACGGTATCCACGATCGAGCCCTAGCGGGTGGCCGCACCAGCGTCCGACCGAACTCGGTTGGCGTCGACCTGGGGTGCATCCCTCCCGATTGCATACAGCGCGGCAAGTGCCGGCCGGTCGAGCGCGATGGGGGCGGCGGTTGCCGGGTGGGTGACCGTGGGAGCGGACGCCGAAATGGGGGCACCGCCGTGCGGTTGATGCTCCTGCGTCGCAGGGGGTTTACCTCGCCACAGCCATCGTATATCGTCTTTCGATAACATCGATAAACGATAACAAGGGGATGCTGTGACCGAGGACTCCAAGCTGCTCGAACCGCTGTCCACCGTGGTGTCATTCGTGCTGCGGCTACTGATCGGGATCCTCGTACTCGGCTTCGCCCTGAGCCTGTTCGACAGCAACATGCACGTCGGCTATGGAAACCCCTGCGTCATCGCCGACTTCGCCTCGGGAAGCGCCCCCGACACCGATGCGACGTTCAACGCGAAGGCTGGCGCACACGTCATGTCGATCCCCCAGTACTGCGCCTCCCACCCCAGCACCTACCAGAACGTCCTCGCAACGCTGGGCGAGCTGCCGTCCTTCATTCTGCTGATCGGTGGGCTGTTCGTACTCAACAGCCTGCTGCGGGCAGCCGCCCGAGATGGCGTCTACACCCCGCAGACCGCATCGAAACTGAGGCTTCTGGGATGGTGGCTCCTGCTGGGCAGCCTGGCCGCCGAGCTCATCGAAGCCACTGCGAAGACCGCGCTGCTCGCCACCCTCACCACGGAGTTCTCCGCCGGAGTCTGGCTGGGCATGTGGGCGACGCCGTACCTGGCGGTCCTCACCGCACTGGGGCTGATCACGTTCGCCCGGATCATGCGTGCAGGCGTCACCATGCGTGAAGACCTCGCGGGGACCGTCTGATGTCCACCGAAGGGCATGAAGGCCATGCCATCCAGGTCCACCTCGACCGGCTCCTGGAAGAACGCGGCATGACCCTCGCCGAACTCGCGGCCCGAGTCGGCGTCACGAACGTCAATCTGTCCATCCTCAAGAACGGGCGAGCCAAGGCCATCCGCTTCACCACGCTCACCCGACTCTGCGAAGTGCTGGACTGCCAACCCGGAGATCTGCTAAGTCATCGCCCTTCTGGCCGGTGATCTTCATGTCTGGGACGCGGCTTGTCGCCGGTAATGGCTGGCGCGTGATCGCTCCTGATGGCGGCGGCGCCAGTCGGACCAGCCGAGTAGGTGGGCCATGTCGTGGAGAGGATGAACGGCGACCGTGATGAATAGGCGCTGGATCTCGTTGCAGGACAGCGGGACCAGCCCGTCCGGGGCGGGGTTGCGGGCGTGTTCGTCGGCGCGGAGGACCGCGAGGAAGGCGTGGGCGAGCATCGCGAGGGTGACCCAGCGGGTCCAGGAGGGGTAGCGGCGGACCTGGTGCTCGTCGAGTCCCGCCAGCCCTTTCTCGCTCTGGAAGGTCTCTTCCACCCGCCATCTGGAGCCGGCGACGCGGACCAGGACGGCCAGGAGTGTGGACTCGGTGGAATGACAGCGGTAGTAGGCGAGTTCGCCGGTGTTGCGGTTGCGGCGGATCAGGAGCTGGTGGCGGCCCGCTGCCGGCTCGGCGAGGTCGATGATGGCCCAGTCGTAAAACCGGTGCCCCTTCGCGCCGGGCCCGGCCGAGAGTTTCTGCCAGGCCCGCTCGGGTACCTTCGCGGCCAGGGCGTCGGCACGGAAGGTGCCCGCACCCGTGGTCATTTCGGCCGAGCAGGCCACCGCGAGGACATAGCCGATACCGCGTTCCTCCAGAGCCGTCCGCAGTTTCGGATTGCCGCCGTAGACCTCATCGCCCGTGACCCAGCCGACGCGGTGTCCGGCGGTAAGGAACCGTTCGATCATCGTGCGGGCCAGTTCCGGCTTGGTAGCGAAGGCGGTGTCTTCGCCGAGTCCCGCTGCCCGGCAGCGATCCGGGTCGCATGTCCAGGAGCGCGGGATGTACAGCTCCCGGTCCACCGCCGCGTGTCCCCGGGCGCCGGCGTAGACGAGGTAGACCGCGACTTGAGAGTTCTCGATCCGCCCCGCGGTGCCGGTGTACTGGCGCTGGACGGCGACGGTGTGGGTGCCCTTCTTCACGTCGCCGGTCTCGTCCACGACCAGCACCGCTGCATCGTCGTGGAGGTGCTCGACAACGTATTCGCGTACGTCGTCGCGGACGGCATCGGCATCCCAGGAGGCCCGGGACAGCAGGTGCTGCATGCCGTGGGGGCTGGCCTCCCCGGCCCACTCCGCGATCGTCCAGCAGTTTTTGCGCGGCAGGTCCGCCAGTAGCCCCAGAACCAACCGCCCGGCCCGCAGCCGTGGTTCGACCCGGGCGAACCGGCTCGCGATCCGGCCCATAGCCACCTCGAACGCCTCCCGCCATCGGGCGGGATCTGTGCTGTGAGCTGCGGCCTCCGTCTCGTCGTTAGTCCACACAAGTCACGATGATCAACGGCGGCCGCACCCATCTGCCCACCGGCCCCGACCAGCAAGATCACGATCTACAGCTGGAGTATTAGGGCCCGCGCCTGGGCGACAACGCCCGGAATGACCTGTCCGCGCCGGGCGTGAAGGTGGTCGTGGGCTGGACTGCAGCACCGTCCTCCAGCTGGCCGTCGTCCTCGTGCCGGCCGCCAATCAGGATTCCTTGCCGCTGCGCGCCAATAATCGCCGCCCCACCGCCAATACAGTGCGTTTATTCGGCATTACGGTGAGCGAATAGGGCGCCCTTTATGTGACGCAGACCACGTGACCCACGCCACTCTTGTGCCTATTTGAGGCATTTGCCGTGTGGGGTGGGCCACGTGACGGGCGTCACTCCGAACCCGAA
>NZ_JBLVKW010000125.1:0-10709 GCF_048270745.1 Streptomyces sp. NPDC056231
GCGCCCTGAACGTCCTACGGGCCGGGCTGGTCCGTCGCGAAGCCCAACCGGCATAGCGAGAAGCCCCCTCGTTTACGAGGGGGAGGAGTCACGGGCCTGCGAGATCCATTGTCAGGTGTCCATCCGACAGGGGTTACCTCATTCGCTCACCTTCGGCGTCGCGTGGCTGCTCCACGAGCGGTGGCTGGGGATGCGGGGCGGTTGCGCGGCGGATGGCGATGAGGGCTATGTCGTCGCCGAGGTTCCCTCTGGTGTGGGCGAGCAGGTCCCGCTGGATGTGGTGAAGCAGGGCTTCGGGGGTTTTGTCGGACCACTGGGCGGCGCGTTCCGCGAACGGGTAGAAGACGCCGTCGCGGTCGCGGGCCTCGATGACGCCGTCGGTGTAGAGAAGCAGGGTGTTGCCGGAGTTGAAGGGCAGCACGTCGAGGGTGTGGTCGTCCGGGTCGGTGATGCCGACGCCCAGTGGGGGTGCGGGGTGCAGGTTCGGGACGGTCACGGTGTTGTCCGGACCGAGCAGCAAGGGCGCCGGGTGGCCGCAGCTGGTCATTTGGATGACGGGTTCGTCGTCGGGGATCTCCAGGAGGACAGCGGTGACGAAGCGTTCCCCGGCCCGGTCCGCCGGTTCGAAGTCGGCCAGGTAGCGGGTCACGCTGCGTTCCAGAGCCAGGGCCATTTGGGGCAGGGCGGCGTGCTGGTGAGCGGCCTCGCGGAAGGCGCCGAGCAGGAGGGCGGCCTCGCCGATCGCGGGCAGCCCCTTGCCCTGTACGTCGCCGATCATCACACGCACGGCGCTGTCGGTACGGGCGGCGGCGTACAGGTCGCCGCCGATCTCGGCCTCCTCTTCGGCGGACAGGTAGAGGCAGGCGAGCTGCAGCGGGCCGAGCCTGCTGGGCAGTGGCCACAGCAGGGCGTGCTGGGCGGCCTCGGCGACCGACCGCACCTGGGCCAGCTGGCGTCTGTGCCAACGGCGCACCACGGAGTAGAACACGATCAGCAAGGAGAGCACCGTGAGGGCGAGCACCTGCACCAGCAGGCCCTGCGAGTACTGCGGGCCGAGGTGCCAGCCGATGAACGCCTGCGCCGCCACGGCCAGGGCTCCGATGCCGCCCGTCGTCCAGGGCCCGGCGAACGACGCGGTGAGCGCGGGCGCGATCACCAGCAGGGGGCCGAGGACGACGTGGGGGGTCACTACGTCCGCGATCGTGATCAACACGATGAGCGCGACCGGGAGCAGCAGCAACGCACGGGCCGACCGTAGCTGCCCCATCCCGGCAAAGCGCCGCCTGGGAGCCATGTCTTCCACAGTGCACCCACCCAGGGCGGTTAGCGAGAGGAGTCGGCCGACCGCTTCCGAAGGTGACCGCGTCGGCGTTCGAGGAACTCCTGCGCCACCTGAACATCCTGCCCAGGGGAGGCGTCCACGGCCTGCACATGGTCTTCGTGCCCGTCGCGCTCATCGAGGCACGGCAATACGGGGAGCGGCCCCTGCCTGCGGCGATGCCGGCGGGAGAGGGCCCCGCTCCGTCATCTGCATGCGCCTGAGACGGGCCCGGCGCGCGAAGGCGGGCAGCCGTCCCGGCACATAGGCCTGCCCGCCGCCACCACGACCACCGACCCGACATGAGCCACCCCGCTTGCGGGGAGCGCTGCACGGTGATCGCGCCTGGCGATGACGACCAGTGTCGCGGTCGGCACTGACAGTCCCATGCGTGCGGGTCGAGTCGCCGTCCCTGGGTACCAAGCCGGAGTCCGCATCGGCGACGGCACCCACCCCGCTGCGGCCTGCGCCCCTACGCGACGCGGAGCCCGGCGACCGGTGACGACGGGAGCCGGTTCCTCCCGGGCGCTGCCGGCGGCGTCGGCTCGTCACCGGCCCTGATTGCCATCAGGTGGCTACGCACCGGACAACGGGTTTCCGGATGAGGACTCATCCGGATGACTGGGCTTCCAACAAGGCCTCCCCGACGGCCGTTCGGTAGTAGAGCACGGACCGTCCGGCACGTCTGCGCCGCACAAGGTGAGCGCCAAGAAGGATCTTCAGATGGCGGCCCACCGATCCCAGACCCTGGCCGGTCAACGCCACGAGCTGTGTCGTGCTCTTCGGAGTGTCGAGAAGCATGAGGACGCTCGCCCGCGCCGACCCGAGCAGCGCGCGCAGAGGCTCTGGCACCGGAGCCTGGCCGGTGTCTGCCAGGGTGCCTGAACACGGGTACACCACGGCGTACCGGTGGGACTCCCATGAGACCCAGCTCTGTCGCGGCGTGACGGGCACGAACATCAACTGCGCTCCGGAGAGCTCTCGTGGCGGCGAATCATGCGCAGTGATCTGCAAGCGGCTCCCGCCGAGCCAGCGCATTCCCGTGCGCATGTCCTCCAGGGCTGTGATCCAACCGCCTTGGCTCAGCTGCATCGTGCGCCCGATGACATCCGCCTCGATGATCCGTCGACGACGCGGCCAGTAGGGCAGAACCGTCTGCGTCCATACCCATTCCAAGAGATCTGCTGCGCGTTCCGGAAGATCCGAGCGGCACAGTCGGTCCGGGAGCGGTCCGCCCGAGGACAGCGTCAGGTCGGTGCGGGCAGTCTCGGGCGGCGTTTCGCGTATCCGCGTCAGTTCGTCTTCGAGTGCCTGCTCGCCCTCGCCTGTCGGTGTGGGCGTGAGGAAGGTCGCGTTCCAGGTGCGCCCCAGAGCGGCCCGGACAAGCAGTGCGGTGAGCGGGTCGTCGGCTTGCCGTGCCCGGTAGGCGGGCAGGTGGGCGTCGAGCCATGTCCGCTCGTCCGGATACGCGGCCGTTCCCCGCTCCAGTGCTTTCAGGCTCGCGGTGGCCTCGGCCAGCGGCGAGACGACGAAGCGGCTGTTCGCAAGCGTGTCCGCGTTGACCTGCCACCAGCTCATCTTTCGCCTCCGTGCGAAACAGTAACGTCCCGGCATCGGCGCCACTGAGACTCCGGTCATGCGCACCTATCGCGAACTCTTCCGGACACCGGAGTTCACGCCCCTCTTCCTGTCGTCCACCGGGCAGGTGGCGGCCCAGACGGTGAGCGGGCTGGCCCTGGGAATCCAGGTCTACACGGCGACCGGCTCGCCACTGCTCTCAGCCCTCGCGATGTTCGGCCCCTCACTCACGCAGGTGATCGGCGCGGCGACGCTGCTTTCGGCAGCCGACCGGTTGCCGCCACGTGCCGCACTCACCGGCCTGTCAGTGCTCTTCGGCCTCGGCACAGCCGCCCAAGCCGTACCGGGCCTGCCTGTTGCAGGGGTCTTCGCCATCGTCCTCGGCCTCGGAGTCGTCTCTGCCCTCGGTGGTGGTGTGCGCTACGGACTGCTCAACGAAGTCCTCGACAAGGAGGGATATCTGCTCGGTCGCGCCGTGCTGAACATGTCCACGGGCACCGTGCAGATCTGCGGCTTCGCGGTCGGTGGCGTACTGACGACGCTCGCGTCACCACGCGGCACCTTGCTCATCGGAGCCGCTCTGTACCTGGCCGGCGCAACCATCGCCCGACTCGGTCTCAGCCGCCGGATGCCTCGGGCCACCGGACAGCCGTCCGTTGCCGAGACGTGGCGGAACAACGGGCGGCTCTGGTCCTCGAAACCACGACGCTACGTCTACCTCGCCCTGTGGGTGCCCAACGGGCTGATCGTCGGCTGCGAGTCGCTGTACGTCCCTTACGCGCCCCGGCACGCGGGGATCCTCTTCGCCTGCGGCGCACTGGGCATGCTGGTGGGAGACACGCTGGCCGGTCGCTTCGTTCCTCAGCGATGGAGGGAACGGCTCGGCGTACCGCTGTGCCTGCTGCTCGCCGCTCCCTTCCTCGTGTTTCCCCTGCATCCGGCACTTCCCCTGGCAGCGGCGACCGTGGCGCTCGCCACGGTCGGGTACTCAGCGAGCCTGCTGCTCCAGGAGCACCTGATATCTCTGACACCGGACGAGCTGACCGGACACGCCCTTGGGCTGCACTCCTCCGGCATGCTCACCATGCAGGGTGTGGGCGCCACCCTCGCGGGCGCTGTCGCAGAGCGCACCTCACCGGCGACAGCGATGGCCGTGATGGCAGCGACGTCCCTCGCAGTCACCCTTTCCCTGGCACCGGGTCTGCGGCCGCCGGCTCGCAGAACCTCTGAGCCTGTTGGCCTCCGAAAGCGAGAGTCCCCAGAACTCACCCATGAGGACGCCGGAAAATAGCCGTCGGTATCGAAAGGACGAGGTCTGTCGCGGACCGGGCACCGGCGGCGCTCACATCGCCGGAATCGGTGCTCCGACAGGAGAAAGAACTTGCTCGGCCCATATGGTCTTGCCGTCGCGGTCGTAGCGGGCGCCCCAACGGGAGGCGAGCTGGGCCACGAGGAACAGACCGCGGCCGCCCTCGTCGCCGGTGCGCGCGCGGCGCAGGTGTGGGGCGTTGAGGCTGCCGTCGGAGACTTCGCAGATGAGGGCTGTGGCGTGGATGAGACGCAGGGCGATGGGGCCGCGCGCGTGCCGGATGGCGTTGGTGACCAGCTCACTGACCATCAGTTCGGTGGTGAAGGTGAGTGGTTCCAAGCCCCAGGTGGCAAGCTGACGGGTGGTGAGGGTGCGGGCATGGGCGACCTGCGCGGGGTCGACCGGCAGCTCCCAGGAGGCAACCTGGCCTGCTTCCAGTACGCGGGTGCGGGCAAGGAGCAGGGCAGCGTCATCGGATCGGTGCTCCGGCAGCAGGGGGGCCACTACGGCATCGCAGAGCTGTTCGAGCGGTCGGGCGGGGCCGGCCATGGTGCGGGACAGTCGGTCGAGTCCGGCGTCGACGTCCCAGCCCGGTGGTTCGATGAGGCCGTCGGTGTAGAGAGCCAGGACAGAGCTGTCCGCGAGACGGCGTTCAGCGGTTTCGAAGGGGAGACCGCCCAGCCCCAGGGGCAGGTTGGGCGGGATGTCGTCGAGGACCTCCACCACACCATCGGGCTGCACCAGGACGGGTGGGGGATGACCGGCGCGCGCGAAGGTGCAGATGCGGGAGATGGGGTCGTAGACGGAGTAAAGACACGTGGCGCCCTCGCAGTCGGGATCCTCCTCGGTGAGACGGATGACGAGGTCGTCGAGCTGGGTGAGGACCTCGTCGGGAGGGAGGTCGAGGCCGGCCAGTGTATGGACAGCGGTGCGCAGCCGTCCCATGATGGCCGCCGCGTGCAGGCCGTGGCCGGTGACGTCTCCGACGACCAGGGCGACGCGGGATCCCGACAGGGGCACGACGTCGAACCAGTCCCCGCCCGCTCCGGCGTGGGCGGCAGCGGGCAGATACCGGTGGGCGGTCTCGACGGCGGGGAAATGGGGCAGACCGTGCGGCAGCAGGCTGCGCTGCAGGGCCAGGGCGGTGTTGTGCTCGCGGGTGTAGCGGCGGGCGTTGTCGATGCATACCGCGGCGCGGGACGAGAAGTCCTCGGCCAGGGACAGGTCCCCTTCGTCGTAGGACCGCGGATCCTGGTGGCGGCCGAAGGTGGCCACACCCAGCGTGATGCCGCGGGCCCGCAGCGGCACTGTCATGTACGAGTGGAAATGGAACTCGCGGATCTTCTCGGCCCGCCGGGCGTCATGGGCGAACCACTGGTCCGCGTCCAGACTCCGCACCAGTACCGATTGCCCGGTGGCCAGGCTCCGGACCTGTGGCGTGCCCGGGGGGTACGCCACAGGCTCGCCCACCACGAACACGGCCTCCGGGGCGTGCTCGCGTACGGAACGGAGTCCTGAGCGGAGGGTATGCACCTCCCCGGCCACCGGGCCGCGGGCCGGTTCCTCGCCCCGCACCGTCGCCTCCAGCAGGTCGATGGCGACGAAGTCCGCGAGGCCGGGAACGGCCGCGTCAGCCAGTTCCTGCGCCGTGCGCACCACGTCCAGCGTGGTGCCGATGTGCACGCCGGCTTCGGTCAGCAGCGCCAGCCGCTGCTGGGCCTGATGGCCCTCAGTGACATCGATGTACATCTGGCACATCCCCAGGACCCGGCCGGCCAGGTCGGTCAGCCGGAAGCAGGAGGTGGAGAACACGTGCTCGTGGTCCGGATCGGACGCCAGGCGGCTGTGCACCTTGAAGTCGACCACCGGCTCGCCGGTGTCCCGCACTCGCCGCAGGATCCGGTCGATCGTCGAGGCCGAGTCCGGTGAGTCATCGCCGATGCGCCGACCGATGAGCCGTTCGGCGGGCAGGGCGGTCGCGCGCTCCGTCGCGGCATTCACCCACAGATACCGCAGCTCGGTGTCCGTGACGGTCACCGGGATCGGGGACTGGCTGAAGAGCGCCTCCAGGATCGCGCGGTCGACATCCTCCCGTTCCACCTCTCGCGCGTCGGTGGCGCTGACGGACCAGCCGGCCTGGCCCTCCCTGCTGAGCACGGGCCGCACACGCACCGCTACCGACACCTCGTGCCCGTCGCGGTGCCTCATGCCCAGTACGCCGTCCCAGCTCTGCCCGGCTGTATGCCGTACCTGGGCAGCCACTGCCGCTTCCCGGTACTTCCGGGTGGTCAGCAGATCCACCGCCGGCTTTCCGCAGACGTCTTCCGCGGGGTATCCAAGGAGTGCTTCCGCCTGCGGGCTCCACAGGGAGATCGCGCCGTTGCCCGCCACGTATGCGATGGCCGTGCACGCACCCGGCGGTGAGTCTCCCGCCCCTGCGTCGAGGCCCCCGGAAACCTTGGTTACGCGCACCGGCACCACCTCGTCCCAGGCCTCTCCCTGCCCATGATAGGGACCGGGGTGGTGCCTGACTCCTTGAGCGCGCTGTGCCCGGGGGAACGCCGGAACCGGATCGGGTCCTGCGGCCCGCCTGTCGGCCAGGACGTTGTGTGCGCCGTCGTCGGGGATGCTTGCCGAGCCCGGTGTCCAGGCGCGGCGGACGAGGCCATGCGCGGCACGCCTTCAAGTAGCCCTTGTGCCGGCAGGGGTTCGCTCCGCTGGTCAACCTCTCGGTGTTCGGTCCTCGCCGCGACCTGTCATGGACTCGGATGCTGCGATGAAGGCTTGTACGAGAGGACGGTCATCTCCTCGGCGGGTGGCCATGAAAATTCGACTCGCTGTAGGAGGCCCGTCGAGCTCGAGCCTTCGAGCGCCTGCGGGGAGCAGCGACGTGACGCTGTAGGGCGCGATGGTGACGCCGAGGCCGGCGGCGACGAACATGACGATGGTGTGCCAGTTCGAACACTCTTGCGCGACCTGGACGTCGATGCCGGCGTCCCGCAACGGCTGCGTGTTCGCGTCGAACGCCTGAGGTCCTGCTGAACGCGGGAACAGGATCAGCGGGTCAGCGGCCAGAGCCGATGCTTCCACATCGTCACCTCTCGCGGCGGGGTGCTCTGTGGGGACGACGGCGACGAACCGTTCCGTTGCCAGCAAGGAAAGGTCGATGTCGTCTCGCTCTTCGGCATCCCGCACGATCCCGACGTCGGCGGTACCCCGCTCCAGGGCCGCCAGGACGTCGACGGTGAAGCCGTCGTGAAGCTTGACCTGGACGTCCGGACGGCGGCGGGAGAATTCACGGAGCCGTTCGCTGACGATCGCGGTGGCGGAGGTGATGAAGGCGAGGTCCAGGCGACCGGCCTCGCCGCGGCCGACGCGCCCGGCCTCCTCGACGTCGGCCGCCAGGCGGCCCAGAAGATCCCTCGCTCGTGGACGGAACGTCGCTCCCGCGTCCGTGAGGCGGACGCTTCGAGAGGTCCGCCGGAACAGCTCCACGCCGACGATCTTCTCAAGCTGTCTGATCTGCTGGGACAGGGCCGGCTGGGCTATGTGCAGCCGCTGGGCGGCACGGCCGAAGTGGAGTTCCTCGGCCACAGCCAGGAAGTACCGCAGATGGCGGAACTCGATTCGCTGATCCATACGTCGAGCTTATTGACAGGGGTCAGTCTGTGTATTGGACATATAGGTGAGCGGGTCCGGAGACTACCGGGGAATGACAACGGAAGGAACCAGCCTGATGCCGTACACCTCCGCCCCGACCGTGGTCTCCTCCATCGCCTCACAGAGTGAAGCCGACGCGTTCCGCGCGCTGAACGAGGAGTGGATCTCGCGCCTGTTCACCCTGCAGGAAGAGGACCGGGCCGTTCTCGCGGATCCGTTCGGCCGCATCGTGGGCCCGGGTGGCGACGTGCTTCTGGCGCATGAACCGGGCAGCGACGCTGTTGTCGGGTGCATCGCGCTTCTGGCCTATCCCGACGCCGTGTTCGAGCTGGCGAAGATGGCCGTGGCCCCCACCGCTCAGGGCCGCGGCATCGGCCGCCAGCTCATCGCCGCAGCAATCGACCGCGCCCGCGCGCTCGGCGGGGCCCGGCTGTTCCTCGGTACGAACAGCAAGCTTGCTCCCGCCATCCACCTCTACGAGAACGCCGGGTTCGCCCGGATCACCCGCGACCGTCTCCCCGTGGCCGACTACTACGCCCGCGCCGACATTCTCATGGAACTGAAGTGACGTCCCGGCCCGTCGCACCACAACTGCCTCGCACTACATCCGCCTTCATCAGCACGTCGGCTTCCCCGATGCCTTCAGCACGCGGCGCCTGCGCCAGGCTGTGGCGGCACCAGCCGGACGGCCTCCTCGGCGGCACACCCGCGCAGGCCGCATCGGCTCGTTCATCGACTGAGCCGAAACCCGGCTGACACCGGGAGCGGGCTGATCCTACGCTCGCCGGATGACGACGCTCAGCTACCCCGACAAGCCCCGCCCCGGCGACCGCGTCGCCGTCATCTCCCCGTCCTCCGGACTGCCCGGAATCCTGCCTCTGCCCTACGAGTTGGGGCTGCGCAGGCTCCGTGACGAGTTCGGGCTCGCAGTGGTGGAGTATCCGGCGACGCGCACCATGGGGTCGACTCCGGCCGAGCGGGCCGCCGACATCCATGCGGCGTTCGCCGACCCCGAGATCAAGGCGGTGATCGCCAGCATCGGCGGTGACGACCAGATCACCGTTCTTCCGCACCTGGACCGCGAGCTGCTGCGCGCCAACCCCAAGCCGTTCTTCGGGTACAGCGACAACACCAACCTGCTGATCCTCCTCCGGAACCTGGGCATCGTCGGCTACCACGGCGGGTCGGTGATGGTCGAACTCGGGCGCCCCGGCGCGATGAACCCCCTGACCGCCGACTCCTTGCGAGCCGCCCTCTTCACCCGGGGAACCTACGAACTGACTCCGGCCAAGGAGACCGACCACGTCAACCGCCGTTGGGAGGACCCCCGGACCTTCGGCTCCGAGCCCGAGATGCGACCCGCCGACGGCTGGATCTGGCACAACGCCGACCGGGTCGTCGAAGGGGGCGGCTGGGGCGGCAATCTGGAGATCCTTTCGTGGCTGCTCATGGCCGACCGCGAGATCCGGCCGGTCGACGAGTACGCCGGTAACGTGCTCTTCCTGGAGACATCCGAAGAAATGCCGCGCGCCGAAGAGGTCTACCGGATCCTCCGGAACATGGGCGAACGCGAGCTGCTCCAGCAGTTCCCCGCGCTGATCATGGGGCGTGCCAAGTGCTGGTCGTTCGCACAGCCGCTCGGCGCCGAGGAGGGGGACCGGTTCCGTGCGGAGCAACGGCAGGCGGTCCTGCGCGCGTTGAGCGAGTACGCCCCCGACACGATGGCTGTCCTCGATGTCGACCTCGGCCACACGGACCCGCAACTGGTGATCCCGTACGGCGGGCACATCCGCGTCGACGGGATCGCCCGCCGCATCGTCGTCACCTACTGAGGCCGCACCTGAACGCACCGGGCGTCGCGTAGCCGAGGCCGTCGGCGTTCCGTGTGCGGCGGGAGGCAACAGGGGCAGTCACGGTGCGCCGAATCTTTGGTCCGACCACATGGCGTGTGTGACATAGTGGGAGGAAATTCGAGGCAGGGGGTGAACGGTGCCCGTCGAGTGGCAACCCGTACGACAGTCCCGTACGCATGAGCTCGTGCTCCAGAGCATCGAGGAGCGGGTGTTCGCGGGAGAGCTCAAGGCGGGGGACCGGCTGCCGCCCGAGCGTGAACTCGCACCGGTGCTCGGAGTCAGCCGATCCGCCCTGCGTGAGGCGTTGCGGGTGCTGGAGACGATCGGGGTGCTCGTCGCGCAGCCCGGGCGCGGCCCGGACGCGGGGGCGCGGATCGTACGCAACCCTGACGACGCCCTCGGCCGGCTGCTGCGGCTCCATTTCGCCCTCGGCAGCTACAGCCTGGAGGACGTCCTCGAGGCGCGCGTCGTGCTCGAACGGTCCAGCTTCGAAGCGGCGGCCACCCACGCCTGTGACGAGGATCTGGACGAGGCGGAGCGCCTGCTCGTACGCATGGGGGAGCCGGATGTCGGAGTCTCCGAGTTCAACGACCTGGACACCCGGTTCCACGTGCAGATCGCCCGCAGCTCCGGCAACGAGCTGACCTCCACTCTCACCTCCGCCGTGCGCGAGTCCGTACGTCCGCTGATTCTGCGGGCGCTGGAGGCGGCCGAGGGCTGGCCGGCCACTGCGAGCGGGCTCAATGCCCAGCATGCCGAACTGCTGCGGCTGGTGCGCACGGGCAAGGGCGCGAAGGCGGCCGATCTGGTCGAGCGGCACATCCGCAGCCTGCACGGCACGCTCGTGGACGAGAAGGAGTAGCCCGCAGGGTGTCGGGCGGCGAGGGGGGGGGGGGGGCGGGGCCCCCCCCCCCCCCCCGGGGGGGCCCCCCCCCCCCGCACGGCCCGAGAGGATTTGTTACGAGCACTAAAAAACGAGAGGATATGAAGT
>NZ_JBLVKW010000125.1:10719-13928 GCF_048270745.1 Streptomyces sp. NPDC056231
CCGCCGCCTGCAGGGCACGCTCGTGGACGAGATGGTGTCGCCCGCTGGGTGTCGGGGGGCGTGGGGGGGGGTGCGCAGGCGCACCGCCCCCCTCGTGCGTGTCCTTCCCTTCCTCTTCCGGACCGAGGCTATTATGGTCCGACCATACAAAGGCCAGAGAATCGATCGGAGAGACTCCATGCGCATCGGACTCTTCGCCACCTGTCTGGGAGACACGCTCTTCCCCGAGGCGGTGAAATCCACCGCGGTCCTGCTCGCCCGGCTGGGACATGAAGTGGTGTTCCCGCCGGAGCAGACCTGCTGTGGCCAGATGCACGTCAACACCGGCTACCAGCGCGAGCCCGTACCCCTGGTGCGGAACTTCGCCGAGCAGTTCGGCGACCCGTCCATCGACGCCGTCGTCATGCCCTCGGGATCGTGCGCCGGATCGGTCCGCCACCAGCACGGGATCGTGGCCGAGCGGTACGGCGACGCGGCATTGCGCGCGGGCGTCGCCACGGTCAAGGCCAAGACGTACGAGCTTTCGGAGTTCCTCGTCGACGTCCTGGACGTCACCCAGGTTGGCGCGTATTTCCCGCACCGCGTCACCTACCACCCCACCTGCCACTCCCTGCGGATGCTCCGCGTCGGCGAGAAGCCGCTGAAGCTGCTGCGCGCCGTCGACTCCATCGACCTTGTCGAGCTCCCCGAGGCGGACTCCTGCTGCGGGTTCGGCGGGACCTTCGCCGTGAAGAACGCGGAGACGTCGACCGCGATGCTCCAGGACAAGATGCGCGCCATCGCCACCACGGAAGCGGACGTGTGCACGGCGGGGGACTCGTCCTGCCTCATGCACATCGGCGGCGGACTCTCCCGCATCAAGTCGGGCACGCGCACCCTGCACCTTGCGCAGATCCTCTCCTCCACCCGCACCTCGCCGTACGTCCTGACGGAGGCCGTCCGATGAGCAGCACCTTCCTCGGCATGCCCGCCACCCCGCCCCGCTCCCCGTACGGGACCGGAAATCTGCGCGGCGACCGGGCGTTTCCCGCGGCCGCCCACGACGAGCTCCGCAACGAACAACTGCGCCGCAACCTGGGCAAGGCCACTCATACGATCCGCGCCAAGCGCCTGAACGTCACCGGCGAACTCCCCGACTGGGAGCAGTTGCGCGACGCCGGCTCGGCCATCAAGACCGACACCATGAACCGGCTCCCCGAGCTGCTGGAGCAGCTGGAGCAGAAGGTCACCGAGCGCGGCGGCACCGTCCACTGGGCGCGCGACGGCGTCGAGGCCAACGAGATCGTCACCCGGCTCGTCCGGGCGGCCGGATCCACGGAGGTCATCAAGGTCAAGTCGATGGCCACCCAGGAGATCGGTCTCAACGAACACCTGGAATCGGCCGGCATCACCCCGTACGAGACGGACCTCGCCGAGCTGATTGTGCAGCTCGCCCACGACAGACCGTCACACATCCTGGTGCCCGCGATCCACCGAAACCGCGACGAGATCCGGCAGATCTTCCTCAAGGAGATCCCCGGCGTCGACCCGCGGCTCGACAACGTGCCCGCCCATCTCGCCGCCGCGGCCCGCGCCTATCTGCGCGAGAAGTTCATGACGACGAAGGTGGCGGTCTCGGGCGCCAACTTCGGGATCGCCGAGACCGGCACCCTGTCCGTCGTCGAGTCCGAGGGCAACGGCCGGATGTGCCTGACCCTGCCCGACACCCTGATCACCGTCATGGGCATCGAGAAGGTGCTGCCGCGCTATCAGGACCTCGAGGTCTTCCTGCAGTTGCTGCCGCGCTCATCGACCGGGGAGCGGATGAACCCGTACACCTCGATGTGGACGGGTGTGACGCCCGGCGACGGACCGCAGGACTTCCATCTGGTTCTTCTCGACAATGGACGGACCGCCGCGCTGGCCGACCGGATCGGGCGCGAGGCGCTCAACTGCATCCGCTGCTCGGCCTGTCTCAACGTCTGCCCGGTGTACGAGCGGGCCGGCGGTCACGCGTACGGATCGACCTACCCCGGACCGATCGGCGCGGTCCTCACGCCGCAGCTCGCCGGGATGCACGCCGCCAAGGATGACCCCAACAGCTCCCTGCCGTACGCCTCCAGCCTCTGCGGCGCCTGCTTCGACGCCTGCCCCGTCAAGATCGACATTCCGTCGCTGCTGGTCGAGCTGCGCCACCAGCACACCGAACAGTCCGGTACGACAGCGGAGAAGCTGGCCATGAAGGCGGCGGCCGGCGTGATGAAGCGGCCGAAACTGTTCACGGCAGCGCAGAAGGCCGCGGGGCTCGGCCGGGTGCTCGGCGGGCGGGACGGGAAGATCTCGCATCTGCCGCCGCCGTTCAGCGGATGGAGCGACAGCCGTGACACCGCGGCGCCGCCGAAGCAGTCCTTCCGGTCGTGGCTGGTGTCGGAGGAGGGTGCCGCGACCATGCGGGCCGCCGCCGACGAGTACGGCCGGAACCAGCAGAAGGAGGAGAAGTGACGACCGCTCGCGCCACGGTGCTCGGCCGGATCCGGGACGCCCTGGCCCTCGCCCCCACCCCGGACACCACCATCCCGCGCGAATACCGGACCGGCCGCACACTCCCCGACGACGAGCGACTCGCACTCTTCACCGACCGGCTCGTCGACTACAAGGCACAGGTGCACACCTGCGCGGCCACCCGCACCGCCGAGGTGATCGCGGAGGTGCTGGACGGGCTCGGTGCGCGGAGGATCGGGGTGCCGGCCGGGCTCGACGAGCAGTGGCTCGGCGCGTACGACGGTGACGTCCAGCAGGACTCGGCCGGCATTCCGGCGCCCCGGCTCGACGCGCTGGACGGAGTGGTCACCGCGTCGGCCGTCGGCTGCGCCGAGACCGGCACGATCTTCCTCGACGGCTCGCCCGACCAGGGGCGGCGGGCCCTGTCGCTCGTCCCCGACCTGCATGTGTGTGTCGTCGATCTGTCGGCCGTCGAGGTAGGGGTGCCGGAGGCGGTTGCGCGGTTGGTGCCGGAGCGCCCGACGACGCTGATCAGCGGGCCGTCGGCCACGTCGGACATCGAGCTGGAGCGGGTCGAAGGGGTACACGGTCCGCGCACGCTGGTGGTCGTGATCCGCGTCGACGCGTAGGAGGCGTCCGCCGGACGGCCAGGAGGCCGGGCCGGCGGCCGCCACGGTAAGGGGGGTTGTCCCCGAGCGGGTGGGGGCGCGGTAAGGGGGGTGGGCCCG
>NZ_JBLVKW010000126.1:0-13861 GCF_048270745.1 Streptomyces sp. NPDC056231
CAAGAGGCCCTGCTGCTATGCACGGCCGAGCCTTGATCGCCCGAACGAGTCCCGCTTGGACGACAGTTCGAGCAAGCCCCCTGCCTTCCGGTTTGAGAATCGCTTCTCAGAGGGCATTTTGAGCCGCTATGACCGCCTTGCGGTCGCCTGATCGTGTGGGTTTGGGCGGTTCGGGCTGGTCTCGCGGCTTGGTCCTGCTGGGCTGTTCGGGTGAGTGACCGCAAGCCCTACAAGAGCGACCTGTCCGATGAGCGGTGGGCGCTGATCGAGCCGGTGATCTCGGCGTGGAAGGCCGACCACCCGTCCCCGACGGGGCATCAGGGCCGATACGAGATGCGGGAGATCGTCAACGCGATCCTGTACCAGGGCAGGACCGGCTGCCAGTGGGACTACCTCCCGCACGACCTGCCGCCGAAGTCGGCCGTCTACTACTACTTCGCGGCCTGGCGCGACGATGGCACGGACGTGAAGATCAACGATCTGCTGCGCTGGCAGGTCCGGGAGAAGGCCGGACGGTCGGAGGACCCGAGCCTGGTCGTGATCGACACGCAGAGCGTCCACGCGGCGGTGAACGTGCCCGCGACCACGACCGGGAAGGACGCGGCCAAGAAGGTTCCGGGCCGCAAGCGCGGCTTGGCGGTCGACGTCCTCGGCCTGGTCATCGCCGTCACCGTGCTGGCCGCCAGCGCCCACGACAACGCGTTCGGCATTGCCCTGCTCGGCCAGGTCGCCCCCATCGGCACCATCAAGAAGGCCCTGGTGGACCAGGGCTTCAAGAAGACCGTCGTCGAGCACGGCACCACGGTCGGCATCGACGTCGAGATCGTCGAACGCAACCCCACGGACAAGGGCACCGGCTTCGTCCCGCAGGCCAAGCGGTGGATCGTGGAGCAGACGCTCGGCATCCTCATGCTGTTCCGGCGGCTCGTGCGGGACTACGAGAGCAGGTCGGCATCCTCCGAGTCCCGGGTGCGCTGGGCCATGATCGACGTAATAGCGCGCCGGCTCACCGGCCAGACGACGCCCACCTGGCGCGGGTGACCCCGTGGACGCTCAGGTCACGCCACTCTTGGAGCGGATTGACGCACGCGAACGCGAACTCGTCGGCGATGCGGAGCAGATCCGCGCGCAGATGGACGAGCTCACCGCGCGTCTGCGTGAACTCGACGAGGAAATCGGGAACCTGCCGGTGACCCGTAAGACCCTCCTCGCCCTCCCGCCGGCGGCCCCGGAGCCGACCGAGGAGCCGCCCGTCCTGCCAAACCACCCGGCCTACCAGCAGATCCTCAACGCCTTCGCCGAGACTCCTGGGCCGAAGCGCGCCCGCGACCTGTGCCAGGTCCTGGACGTCCCGCTCACGCCGAAGACCATCGAGAGCACCCGGCACAAGCTCAAGCGTCTGGTCAGCGTGGGCGTCCTTACCGAGACCGAACCGGGCCTGTTCGCCCAGCGCCGCCCGTAGCTGCCCTCCGCTCCGAACCACCCGTCCATCACGGCCGCCGCATTCGTCATCCGGCTCACGACGCGATCGCTAGTGACCCGTCGTGCGGAGCCACCGCATCGTTGTGACGAGCTCTTCGCTGAAGTCCTCGCAAAGCGCGAGCAACTCGCGACCGGTGGACGAGTCCAGCAGCCCTGCGGAATCGGGGAGAGCCCGGAGAACACCGTGGCAGGCGGACTCGACAGCGAAATTTCGTGACCCGAAATAGCCCTCGCTCGCCCGGTCGGCCAGGTCGGCGAGGTACTGGCGGTGGGCTTCCTCCGAGGGGTGGGAGTGGAACGAGCCCTCGACGAGGTCGTCGAGGTAGTTCGCCAGGCCGGCCGAGGATTCGACCACTCGCTCTGCTTCGTCCACGCCAGGCTTGTCCAGCAACTCTCCGAAAGCCAGCAGGCTGCTGATGGTCTCCAGTTGGAAGAGCTGGACCGTGTCCGGGTCCACTTCAGACGTGAAGAGCGGGGCGGTGCACAGCGCGGCGATTGCTTGCCGGTATGCGCGATCCGACTGTTCACCAGCAGGTGATGCTGCCAGTCGGAACAGCGACTCCAGCGCAGCCTGGTCGACGCCCCACTCTGCATCGAGCTCGAACGCGAGTACTGGCGCACGCCACCGCCACAGGGCCAGGACGGCAGCCTGACGCTGGTAGGCGGGCTTCAGGTCCACCAACCGCTCGATCTGCACCACGTCCTTGAGTCGACCCTTCTGATCTACCGATCCTCACCCGACCCTTCACCACGGGACACTGTAGAAGCCGCTGAAGGACCAAGCGATCGCCTGGACAGCGCCTCATCTCCGAGCCAACGCCAGAATCGGGCATACCGGTTCAGAATGCCCTCTCAGAGATAGGAGCCTGGGCCTTCACCAAACGACGTCATTCGACCACGCACAGTTGTCGATCATGTGTACGATCTTGCGACGGCCCCGGGAGGCGCCTGCAGGGCCGGTGAATGGGAGGGGAACCATGTCCAGCATGTCCAGACGAACCCTGCTCGGATACTCCGGGACGACTGCCGCGGGTGCGGTCCTGGGCGGCGCGGCGGCGCAGCCAGCCCAGGCCGCCGAGCCCCAGGCGGTGCAGGCCCAGACGCAGACAGCCTCGGCCAACTTCCCTGCGGGGACCCTCTTCGAAGGCAGGGTCGGCATCGACACGGGCGCTGACACCAACCCCGAAATGCGGATCAAGTTCAGCGTGATGATCGAGGAGAGGCCCCCCGCCGACTCCGTCATCTCCCCGCAAGAGATCGCCGACGCGCTCAACGAACTCGTCGCCCGCAAGGGCTGGCCGACGATCACCTTCTACGGCACCCCGGCACCCGCCCGGCTGAACTGACGCATCCCGTCAGGGGCCCCGCACCGTTCACCGGCACCACCACGGGCCGGTCGGCGCGGGGCCGTCCCGCGTCATCGTCCTGGAGCCGGGCGAGAAGGTCTACCTGGCCGCTCTCCCCCCTCCCAGGCGCCCTTGGCGCCCCGGCCCCCTGCCGCACGTGCAGCCGGTGCCACGACCGGCGAACGGGGAGATCGTCTGCGAAGTCTGCAATCGACCGCTCTCCGAGTCCCTTGCCCCCTACGGGCGGCACGTCCTCTGCTGACCCGACCACTGGGCCACATCCTGCGCTGAGGACCGTTTCCGCCCCCTGGGGTTCAATGGACGCCCTCTCCCGATGGGCAGTCAACTGCGATGCTCAGCAGATGAACCCCCTCCCCTTGGAGAGCAGCATGGACCTGAGCGCCACCGGCGAACCCGTCATCACGCAGGAGGACACCCAGGCCCACATCGGCATCGACCTTCGGCCGGGCACTCTCACCCTCACCCGAAACGGCAAAGACTTCGAGGCGTACCACGCCCTGGTGCAGTTCGCCTCAGTCCGCGCGAACCCCTGGGTAGCGCAGGAGGTCAAGTTCTCGGCCAAGGGGCCGGACGGCAAGTCCGTGGGATTGACCGTGGATCTTCTCAACGAAGCCTGCGACGGCCCCCGGGCTGGCGTTCCCGTCGCGATCTGGAAGGTCGTGGCCCTCGCCGCCACGTCCGCCGGAGATGTCGGCATCACCTACGCGCCCCCTGGCCGCGTCTGATGTAGGGATGTCCGAGACCGACCGATTAAGCCCCCTCAGCGCTATGGAACTGGGGTCACCCAAGCGGAGGGGAGGACGACCGTCGCAGGAGCAGGAGTCCCGACGGCGGTGAGAAGCCCAGTAGGAGCCGGACCCGTCGCATACTCGAAGAGGACCTCGCTGCCGAAGTACACCTCGCCGCTGGAGAACAGCGCGCCGACGAAGAGCACCGTGCCGCCGGAGAACACCGCGCGGAGGAAGAACACCGTGCCGCCGGAGAACGCTGCGCTGCCAGCTGCTGCCGCGATGTGGCGCGGGTCCGTGGGGGCGCTCCGCTAAGCGCGGCTCTGCCCCTTGAATGCGGTGAACTTTCGGACTGGCGAGGCAAGTTCGAAGGGCTCGCCCCAGTAGCGGGCCAGAGGACCGAACCGGACGGCGCCGCCGACCGTCGACGAATCTCACCTCGACATCCGATGCGTACTCCGAGGTGCGTACCACCTCCGCAGGCTCGCTCACGACTACCTCCCCGCCGCTCTCGTCCCTGCCCTGCGAGGGTGGAACACCCAGCAGGGCCCCATGACCTGGACGAGGAAGTCGTCACCCCATCGAGCGACACGTCATTGCAAACAAGTCAAAGGACCCAACTTGTCCGGTGACAACACCTTCGAGCCGTGCCACCCGAACCTGACAGGTCGCTAATCTGTTCGCGTGACGCCGAACGAGGGCCGCCAGTTCCCTGCCCCGCTTGCCGCTGCCTTGGCGGTCCGGCTTGACTACATCGGCGAGGACGGTGTCGACTTCGAGCCCTTCGAGGCCTTCCTGACCGCCGATGAGACAACCGACTGGTTGCGATCGTGGACCGGCAACCGCGAGCTGATTGGCGACGACTTCCGCGTGTTCGGTCAGGATGGCACCGGCGGCTCCGTCGCCTTCTGGATGATCCGTCCAGGCCAGGCATTGGTCGAGCAGCCTGTCATCTTCCTCGGCTCCGAAGGAGAGACCGGCGTCGTCGCCCGCAACCTCGGCGCCTTCCTCTGGCTGCTGGCCGACGGCTTTGGTCCATGGGAAGCAGCCACGTCGTACGACCCCGAGCCCGACTGGGTCGCACACCCCAATCGTGAGCTGACGGCCATCGCCGAACGATTCGCACCAGATCACCGTGCGCCGGCAGCCGCCGTGATCGAGCAGGCCACACGGGAGTTCCCCGACTTCGACGATTCGATGATGGCGCTCTGTCGCTGAACCCGATCGACTGAGTATGCGAGACGCGGCGTCATCAGGATTTGGCGGGTTCCGCTAACTGCCTCGTCGTAGAATTTCCGGCACGCGCTTCGGGAGTACTGGGCCCGGTACGCCGGCAGCCGCGCGAACCTGGCCTGGAGCAGGCGCCTTGTCCCGATGACGCCGCTGGAGGCGTTCGCGGCCGTGCAAGCGGATGAGAAGGCACCGGCTGAGCACATCAGCGCGGCTTTGACCCTTCTCCCAGAGCTGCACGCCGCGCTCGACACTGCGGCTGCGTCGCTTCAGGCCCGGCTCGATTCGGCGTAACCGCTCCTCGCTGTAGGGTTTGGTCAGGCCCGGATGCCGTCCCCCCGTCGGCATCCGGGTCTTCTCATGCCGTCACAGTTCGGCGGCTGTGCGGGTGGCGACGGTGAAGTGTGCCCCGGCGAGCGCGTCTTCGAGTTCTTCGGCGTCCAGCCGTTCGCGCACGATGCGCTTCAGCCACTCCACGGGTTCCTGTCCGTCGCGCTCGGCGGCCGCGGCGATGCGCTGCAGGTCGGTGTAGGTGAACAGCTCCGTCATGGCCGGGACAGTAGGAGCGCGCCGGGGCGCAGCGGGGCGCCGAAGACCTGCGTGACGAGGGTGCGGTGTGCGGCGTGCAGGGTGCGTACGGCGGCCCGGGTCAGTCCGGGTTTGGGGGGTTCTTCGCCGTGGCGGGGGCGGCCGGGTTTGGTGGGGATCCACAGGTAGCCGGGGTCGGTGCCTTCGAGTTGCTTGGTGATGCCGGCGCGGATGTCGAGCCAGCGGCGCAGGATGTCGGCGGTTTCCTTGTCGAGCGGGTGGGGTCCGTTGTTCAGCTTGATCTGGGGGAAGGGGCGGTGCTCGAGGTCGACGTCGGTGACGTTCAGGCCGTGGAGTTCGGGTACGGAGCGGCCGGTGGCGGCGACGAGTGCGGCCACTGCGGCGGTGCGCAGGGAGGTGGCGGCGTTGGCGCCGGCGGGGCGCTTGACCGCGAGGGTGCGCAGGAGTTTGTGGGCTTCTTCGGGTTCGAGCCAGTCGCCGTGTCCGGCTGGGGGCAGTTCCAGGCGCAGGGGGAGGCCGAGGTGTTCGGCGAAGGCGTTCCAGGTCTGTATGCGGGCGCGCTGGGAGTTGTTGGCGGCGGCGGCGTCGGGGCCGAGGAGGGTGTTGCGGCGGCGGGTTTCGCCGGCGGCCGCGGCCGCGAGCCATGCATCGGCGTGGACGAGGTCCATGAGCTCGTCGGTGGTCAGGGCGGCCGTCTTCGCCTCGCCCAGCGCGTGCTCCAGGTACTCGCCCAGGAGGTGGCCGCGCAGGCGCCGGGTCTCGTACCCGTACCCGCGCTCTTCGAGCTCGCCGAGGAAGCCGTTGATGGCGGTGAAGGCGTCGGCAGGGCGCGCGTGGGTCGGCATGCGCAACAGCGTACGGACCCAGTACCCCGCATTCTGGATAACAGCAAGAAGCTACAGAGGGTCCCTCCCCCGTTCGGCTGCTGCTTCCGTCTCGGTCCGTGTCGAACCGAATCGCAACGTCCCGGTCCGGTACGGTCATCGCGCCCCTCCGGCCTCCCGGCACGGGGCCCCACGGCCCCGGTGGGGAAGCCTGGTGCTTCTTGCTGTTATCCCGACCCCGAACTTGGTCGGCGCCCGCGGGGAGGTCCGTCAAACCAGGCTGTTCGCCTATCCCCAGGGGCCCGCTGGAGATCCAAAACGCGATCCGGTCCCGGTTCGACGGCAGCGCTGCGAACAGCGTGTTGAACCACTCGTCCGGGATCGAGCGCGGAATCCGGCGCGGAACCGTGGGCCGGTAGCGGCCTGTCCGCTCCAGTGCCCAGCCATCCATCGGGTCCGCCGCCTTCCCGGCCGCGAGCAGTTCCTGGAAGAACACCGCGACCGGCGCCACGGTCGCACCGCCGGCGTCGACGAGCCGGTAGGGCTCGTACCGGTCGCCGGTCTCCACCAGCCGACCCCACCGAGGAACCACCAAGGCGGCCAGATCCCGCTCGGGCACATCGTTCGTCACGACCGGTGACCGTAGCGACCGTGGACACCACTTTCCCTCTGAACTGCAGGATTTCCAGGGTTCGTTCAGTCAGCGGGGCGTCCGCTGCCCGATGCTCTGGCCCGACCCCGCCCAACGCGACCGTCTGGTGGAGATCCGCGACAACCTGCACGCCCGCATCGCGGAGACCGAGCGCGAGGGCTGGCTCGGCGAGGTCGAGGGACTCCGGGTCAGCCTCGCTGGCGCTGACGACAAACTCGCACAAATGACTCGGCGATCGCAGTCCGGCGGGACGACCGATCTTGGAATCCCAACGCTACGCTCGCAGCCATGAGCGACAGTGCGATCATCATCGCGGAGCTGACCGCCTCGGTCGGGGAAGCTCCCGCGCGGGCGGCGGCCGCCACCAACTGGCTTCTCGACCAGCGGATCATTCAACCCAATGACCGACCTGATCCGCTCTGGCGGCCAAGTCGGTACATCCCCGGTCCCGCCGCCACAGCAGCTGTCCGCGACACCCACGACAGCAACGGCCCCGTCGGCGACGGCATCGACATCCTCGACCAACGCCAAGTCCACGACCCTGGCGGCAACTACACCCCGCCGACTTGCCCGAACTGCACCACGCAGCTCGACGAAGACGCACACATCACGCTCGTCCAGCACTGGCTTGCCCAGACGGAACCGTTTGTGACCTGCGAAAACTGCGCTACTTCCGCCCTACTGGGCGACTGGACCGGCCAGTGGGCCATCCACGTCGCCAGCGTCGCGGTGCACTTCAACAACTGGCCGCCGCTCGGCGACGCCTTCCTCCTCGGGCTCTCCGATCACCTGGGCCCGCGATGCCGTCTGATCCAAAAGCGAATCTGAGGCGTCTGAAGCCTGGGACACCCCGACAAGAGAAGGTTCAGAGAATACGGCACGGTGGTGCGCGCATGCCTGCCTGCTGACCCCGAGTCCAAGGGCGGCTCGGAGGCGACGGTCCGGATCGCGAAGCGGGACCTGGTGCCCACGGCGGTGAACCTGCGCGAGGAATACCGCGACTTCCAGGCGTTGCTGGTGGCCTGCGATGCCTTCATGGCCGAGGCCAACGGGCGGGTCCACCGGGAAACCCGGCGAGTCCCCGCCGAGATGCTCGCCGAGGAACGCCAGCGTCTGCATCCAGTGCCCGAGCACGCATTCACCGCGGCCTTCGGACAGAGTCGGCTGGTCGGCAAGGACGCGACGATCCAGGTCGACGCGGTCCGCTACTCGGTGCCCCACACCCTGATCGAGCAGAGTGTCTGGGTTCGCTTCCACGGCGATGACCTGATCGTCACCGCGATGATCGAAGGCCTGCCGGTCGAGGCCGCCCGACACACCCGCTCCACCGCGGGCAACCCGCGGATCGACGACGCCCACTACCCCAAGGCTGCCCGCGGCGAGCGGGTCCCCACACCGACGACCCCGGCTGAGGCGGAGTTCCTGGCGCTTGGGCCCGGCGCGGCACTTTGGCTGCAGGAAGCAGGCGAGACAGGAGCGCGTCGGGTCTCGGCGAAGATGACTGACGCGGTCGCGCTGGCGAAACTGCACGGCATCGACGCGGTCGACCGGGCGTTGGGCACCGCGGCGACCGTCGAGCGGTTCGCCGACGGCGACCTGATGGCGATTCTGGCCCACCAGGTCGAGCACGACGACGCCGAGCCGACCCGGCCCGGCGAACAGCACAGCCTGCAACCAGGCACTTCTGCCTGGTCAAGATTCGGATCCCCGTGACGGGCGGGCCTCAGCGGGAGCAGTTCCGTCGAACTCGTCGTCGCGAAGCCACCACACTGGCGGGACCCCGGCCTCCGGAGCTGACAGCAAGTCGACAGAACGCCCCGTGTGGTCGCTCTTCCCGTCGAAGACCTCGAACCCCGCCGAGACCAGGATCATCCTGATCGCCGGCGTCATCGCCTCGACCACCGTCCGATGGTGCTGAACCAGGGGCATGTCGGGCCGCTCGAAATTGACGGCCTGCTTGGCGCTCAACCACAGCCTCGGGCTGCACCACCAGGTCACCTTCACGCCAGAGCAGTCGTCGAACGCGCAGACGCTCACCTCCACCCCCGAGGAGACGATCTGGTCCAGTCCAGGAACTACGACCGGCAGCCCCGCAGCGGCCAGCTCGCTCCTGGCCCTGGTCGCAATCCGTTCCCGCTCGGCCAGCGCCGCGGCATCCACCTTCTCCAACACCATCCCGGCACCCTAGCCGGATCTTCCCACCCACACAGAAAGTGCCGCCTGTCATGACTGAAGCACCCAGCAGCCTGACCACGCCCAGACCGCGGATGCAGGCTCCCGCTGCAGCCGTCGCAGCGACTTCCGGCGCCGCGTTCGACGAGGCGATCACGCTGACCCGCAAGCTGAAACTCCCGCATATCCGCCGGGCCCTGGCTGAGATCATCCCAGTCGCCAAAGCCCAGCGATGGGACCCCGCCGAAGTCGTCCGGGCCCTGCTCGCGGAGGAAGCCGCCGGGCGCGATGCCTCCAACCTGCGCACCCGCCGCCAACGCGCGGCGTTCCCCACCGGCAAGACGTTCCGCATCTGGAACAAGGACGCCTCCTCCATCCCAGTCCCCACCCAGTCGGCGCTACGGACCCTGGAGTGGGTCGGCCGCCGGGAGAACCTCTGTGTCGTCGGCCCGTCCGTTATCAACGGTTCGCTTTGAGATTCGGCTTGTTGCTGCTGGTAGAGACGTTCATGAGATCGGTGTGACGTGGCGTCGATGTAGGTGGGTCACCGTATGTTGGCCCGATGGTTCGGAATGTGGTTGACGAGCGGGCCGTTGAGGCGGCGGTCATCGATGCCCGGCAGGCAGTGGTCGAGTTTGGCGGGGCCCGCCAGTGGCTGGCCGATGCCCGGCAGGGGCCGATGGAGCCTCTTGGAGCCGAGGTCTGGGTGTTCGATGAGGATCTCGCCCGGGTGGTGTTGGTGAAGCACCGTTGGCGGGGGTGGGTTCCGCCCGGCGGGAAGGTCGAGGCCGGAGAGACGCCGCGCGAGGGCGCGATCCGGGAGCTCTTCGAAGAGACGGGCCTTCGGGCGGAACTCCTGCCTGAGCCGGCAGCCGTTGCGGTTCGCTCCTATCACCCGGACCTTCCGATCACTCTCGGGTTGTCGTATGCCGCGATCCTTGATGCAGCAACCTCGTTGGTCGCGGAGGCCGGACAGCCGGTGGCATGGATGCGCCTGGACGAGGGCTGGGAGAGCTGCTTTCCCGACGATCTCTCCCGCATCCGTCAGCACGCGGCATGGATGGCTGATCGGGTCGGCCGTCACTGAGGCGTCGCTGTGGCTCCGCCGCGGCGGGCGAGTTCGCGGCGGAGGTCGAGGTTCTCGCCATGGGCCTGCTCCAGCGCGTCCCGCAGGGCCTGTACTTCTTTTCGGTGCTGCTAGCCCGGTGATCTGGGTGGTCAGTGCGAGGACGAGGGTGCTCTCCGTGTCCGCGGGGGCGGTCGGCGCGGGGATTGGCCGGGTCTGGGCCCGCAGGCGTTCGACGCGTTCGCGCAGGTCGGGGTGGTTGTAGAGGAAGGCGTGGGAGACGCCGGCCTCGCAGGTGCTGCAGGCCGTCGGGGATTGCATGGCCTGCCTGCTCGGCCAGTTGCCAACTGTTCTTCCGGGCCACCGGGGCGAGCAGGCCGCGCACGTAGTCGTGCATGCGACGGCGTAGCTCCACCCGGCTGAACCGATGGCCGATGGTCACGAAGAGGTCGTCCAGGTCCAGGTTCCACTGCTCGACAACACGCGCGCTGGTCACCTGAGGAAGCTGCCCCGCCGCTGCCACTACTTGCGGCGCTGTCGCACGATCGAGGGGCGGCCCGCCCAAGACCGCCCCTGACTCCTCCGCAGCCCACTACACTCCAGCCGCCCAGCGAAACCCGCAGGTCAGACGTCAAAATCCTGCTCCTGCTGGAGTACTAGGCGACCCCAGTGGTGCGGCTCCGCCCCGCATGGAGGACGATGCGCGGCGGAGGGGATTCGAATGCGTTCAGAAATGCGGGATCAGGTGCAGGCAGGGGCCCCGTGGCAGGCACAGGTTCCGGCCCGGGCGCAGACGCGGGTGCGGATGAGAGACCGGTTCGGCTCGGCGTTCACGGCGTCGGTCTCGGTGCTGTTCTTCGAGGCCGTGATCGGGTCGATCGTGTTCTACGTGTGGATGGAGACCCAGGAGGTCCCGGCCCTCGGCTACAACCTGTTCAACATCTTCTTCCTGTTCGTCATGGGATTGATCGGAGTGGCGGCCGGGGCGGTCGGCGCCGTCCTGCTGTCGGTCGCCGTGGTGATGCCGCTCGTGGCCGTCGCCGGATGGCTCGGCCGCACGGTCTCGGGGCGTGACGTCTGGTGGTGGATCCCGCTCCTGGCGGCCGCCGGCGGCACCCTGCCGGGGCTCGTCTCGGCGTCGATGGTGCCCGCCGGGTTCCCGGGGAACGTCTCGTCGGGCCTCATTGGGTGGTTCATGGGCGCTGCGGCGCTCGGCGTCCCGGCGCTGGTCGTCCGCAGGCTGGTGCTGCCGGACCGCCCGCGGGTGTCCGGCATCGCGATGTTCGGCTGGGTGGCGCTGTACGGGACGCTCGGCGTCGTCGTCACCGGCGTGCTCGCCGGTGTCGCCCTGTACGCCGGGATCGGGTACGAGCCTCCGCGGCTGACCGCGGAACGGCTCGCCGGGACGTGGTCCGACGGCAACGGCGGCAGGATCACCTTCACGGCGGACGGCGAGGTCACGGCCGACGGGGTCGAGACCTTCAGCTTCGACGACGACCGTCACGACGCGGGGCAGCCCTGCACCGGTGCCGGCACCTGGGTTTACCACCCGGGCGACGGGTCGTGGTCTCAGAATGTGGGGGTCTCCGTCGACGCCTGCGATGGGAGCCTGGGCCCCTGGGAGGTGTTCGGGACCCCCGAGCACCCGAAGCTGTACGTGCTCGTCGGCGACCCCGACGCCTGGGACCTGTACATTCTGGAGCCCGACGACCAGCCCCGCGAGGAGCCCGTCAGGGACTGAGGCGGCCGAAGCGTCCGCGGTGGAACAGGAGCGGCGCGGCGTCGCCCTCCGCGCCCAGGGCCACGACCGTGCCGACGACGGGCGGCCCGCCCAAGACCGCCCCTGACTCCTCCGCAGCCCGCTACACTCCAGCCGACCCAGCGAAACCCGCAGGTCAGACATCAAAATCCTGCTGGAGTACTAGTCAAGGCGAGCCGATCTGAACGGCATCGGGCGGCGGTCACCAGTCTCGGGTGGAGTTCACGCCTTCGATCAGCGTCGCGCGAGCAGCGGACAGGTCGCGCCCGGCAGCTGTCTGCGCTTCGTCCACCAGGAAGTCCAGAGCGTCGAACAGCTCCTCGCGTTCCACGGTCTCGATAAAGACCGAGCGGCTGTCCAGTGCGTTGAGGGCAGCTGCGAAGGCGCGCCCGATCTCCGTGATGTTGCCATGCTGCTGACCGCTGGTGATTTCGGCGAGGAAGGCGTCCCGGGTGGCCTTGTACTGGGCAATGGTCTTGCCATACGCAGTGCGGGGTATGTGCTCGCGGCCGTCCCAGTCGCGGAGCGGGTTGGCAGTGTTGGCCGCGACCCATTCCGGCTTGCGGGCTCCGCGGACGTCGAGCTGCACTCCGTGTCGCACGTGGGGACGCCAGGTCTTGCGCATCGCGGCCGCGTAGTCCGCCGGAATGCCGTACAGCGACACCTCCTCCAGCTCCGGGACATGGGGCGGCAGCAAACAGTCTGATGGTTCCATCCCGAAGAGTTCTGTGATCGTGAGCCCCTGCAGCCGCGGCAGCTGGTTCAGGGCTGCTGCCGACGTGAGGGTGCCCAGGTTCCCCGACAGTGACAAGCGGGTCAGGTTCGGGAAGTCGGCGACGAGGAGGGCGCAGTCGAGCCGGGTGATCCCGCGGACTGTGAGGTGTTTGACGCTTGCCCGTACGACGCCACCGGGGTGTTCGGCGGCCAGCTCGTTGGCTGTGCACGTCAGCGCGTACGGGGCAGTCCAGTCCTTGCGGTCGCCGCTGTCCCAGTGTCGCTGCCGGGCGAGCTGCTCGCCCCGCCCCCATACCGGGCCATAGGCGTACGAGGGTCTGGTCACCAGTGGAGGCAGGGAGCCGATCACAGTGAAGCTCTTCGGAAGGAGCCACCCGTGGTTGCAGTGGGAGAGTTTGCCGCCCCAGCTGTGGTGCGTGAGCCGGAGCGGCTGCACGTCGCCCAGGTCGGCCGTGGTCGCAGGCTCGGGCCCGGACCAGTCCAGCTCGAGGACCGCGGCGGACTTTGCCGCGGCGTCGATGCCAGTGACCTGCGAGGCGGTCCAGGCACCGAGCGCTTCGGCGTACACGGCGACGACGTCGCCGACGGCGACCGGTCTCGGTGGTTGGTCTCGGCTCATGCCCGGATGCTAGCTGGCTGCATCCGAGATCCTGCGTCCGAGGGACGGTCGCGGTCGCCGGACGGTTGCCGTCCAGAATCAGGCCTCGAAGGTACGGAACAGCGTGCGCAACGACGGCGCCGTCAGCGTCCACGACGGCGTACCAGGGGATGGTGTCCAGCGCGATGACCGAACCGACACGGGGCACATCAGCCCGGCCTTCGATCAGCTGGTGGCGCAGGTCTAACAACAGGAGCTTCCTTCAGGTCATCGATCAGCCCGCTCCGGGATCGGAGTCAGTGGTGCAGTTAACAGGCCAGCGCGCGCACCGGCCGACGTGCGCGGGCGGGCAGTCCAGGAAAGCCGAGGCCTTGCGCTGGGCTGGTGCAGGTGTGGTCATGGCGCTTCCTTTCGAACCTCCGTTCCATCAGAGCTCCGAAGGTTCGCCGGGCTGCGACACCGGTCCGTCGGCCGCGCTGCAGGTGCGGCTCAGCCCTGCAGCTCTGCGCGCGCTTTCTCTAGTTGGGCCACCGTCACCGTGCCTGCGCCCGGGAGGCCTGCGCTCTCCCAGGCTCCCTGAGCGCGGGCCACGACACCGCCGGCGTCGTCGAGGAGGACCTTCTTCGCCACGTTCACGGAGATCGCGCCGTCGCCCAGGTCGACGAGGTGCGCGAGCATGCGCACGTTGTGCTGGCGGTT
>NZ_JBLVKW010000127.1:0-13709 GCF_048270745.1 Streptomyces sp. NPDC056231
TCCTGCCCGCACAGGCCCAGGTCCTGGAGCGGGCTGGCCGGGCGGACCAGGCGATCCGGCTGCTTGGCGCGGACGTGGCCGCCCGCCGGTACGGGGTGCTGAACACCGTCAAGTTCTACGCTGAGCTGCTGGCCCGGTGCGGTCGGATCGAGGAGCTTGGCGACCTTGCCGACACCCACAGTCACGCCGCCGTACGCCCGTACGTGACGGCGCTGGAGAACGCGGGACGGGCCAGCGAGGCGGAGACCTACCTACGCGATCTCATCGCCGCCGGGCGTCTGGGCTGGCATGAGAACACGCTGATGGAACTGCTCATCCGCCAGGGCAGGTTCGATGACGCCATCAAGGCGGTGGAGCACACGTTTGACGACCTCTACGACGGAAACCTCCTCCAGGGGGCCCTGATCCTCCTTGCCGATCAGGGCCAGCACGGCAAGGCGATCGGCCTCACGGAAGGCCGCAGCCCCGAGTTCCTCGCGGAGAACGAGGCGTACTGGCTCCGGTCCAACCGGTGGTGGCTGATGGGGGAGTCCGGACGCGCCCGAGAAGCGATCGCGGAGATCGAAGCCCTGCCAGCCGATGAGGTCGAGGACCGCGAGGTGACCATCGCGTGGCTGCTCGCCCAGGACGGCCGTGTCGAGGAGGCCATCGCCCTCCTGCGCCCGCTGCCCGGCAAGCGGGCCGCAACTGACCTGGCTGAACTTCTCATCCGGCAGGGCCGCTTCACCGAGGCCATCGCCGTCATCCCCGACGTGGCCGCCCAGCGCGAGGAGGCACAGCACGGCCGGGCAAAGCGGCAGGAATCTGCCTCCCCCGACGCCGGCCATGTGTGCGACGACCCATGGGCAGCCTGGAATACCGCACCTCTGGAATGACGCTCCCCGCCAGTCGGTGCTTTCGCGCGGGACGCAGCCCGGCGTATGCGATACGCGAATGATCTCGATGCCCAGCGGTCGCTCGTGGCTGTCACGGCGAAGACCAACCGGATCAAAGCGGACAAGGACCCGTCGGAGTGGATGCCGCCGGCAAAGTCCGCACGGTGCACCTACCTGGCCGCCTGGACCGACACCTGTAGCAGATGTGACGCCTACTTCTGCTATCGCCCAGGCCGCGCCCGCCGAATGCATCCCGCGGGCGCGGCACCGGGGCCCTCTGGTGCCGCGCTCAAGCGTGATGTTCAAGTCGGGACGATCCAGGAGGATTCAGGTGAGCACAAGCGGGGCTCAGGCAGCGGCCTTCTTCCGTGAGATCGCTCGGACTCGTACCGTTTGGTGGGTTCGAGACGACGACGGCAGTCCGACCCCGGTCTCAAGTTCTGGGCAACCAGCTTTCCCCTATTGGTCGTCGAAGACCCGTGCGCAGCGCGCCGCTCAGCTATGGGGTCCTCAATTTCGAGCTATTTCAATGCCGCTGGATCATTGGCGAAGCGCGGCTTTGCCGGATCTAGCCAAGGATGACTTCCGGGTAGGGATTAACTGGAGCGGACAGCGCCTAACCGGATGGGACTTCACTGTCGGTGAAGTAGTCAATCGTCTCATTCACGCGCTCGGCGAGCCACCATACGACCGGTAGATTCGGCCGAGTGACGGCTGTCGCAACCTGAGCGGGACGAATGGGCTCTCACCCTGCGCGCCCGTGTACGTTCCGCAGTGTGAGAGGTGTGGTTTACAGCGAGGCCGGTGCGGCTGAGGGCCGGCTTCACCGACCACCCCGCCAGCCCAGGGATGATCACTCCAGTGCGTCCCGAATGCGCATGGATCTGCTGCCACAATTGCCCTCGTGCAGCCGCTGCCGGTTCCCTGCCCCGCTCACCTCATCCCGGACGCCACCGGCACCGACGCCTTCCACGACGTCTACCGGAACGCCATGGCGCACAACGCCGTATTCGGCGCCACCGAATCCGAAGCACACCTGGGCGTGATTGTTGAGGGCTCATGCAGCACCGCTGCCCTCATTCCGGTTGGGCGCGTTTGAGTGAAAGGCTGATGCGGCGACGCTGGCGGTCCACGTCAAGTATGGCTACACGGACCTGGTCGCCGACCGCGAGCACTTCCTGCGGGTACTCGACGTCGTGATCGACCAACTCGGTAAGGTGGACGAGGCCCTCGACGCCCTCTTCCACCTGGACAAACGCGCCGAACGGCACCAGCTTGGTCACCGTCCCCGAGACCGTGTCCCCGCCCTTGTGGGTATCGGCATAGTGCTGCCAGGGATCGAGCTGCAGCGCCTTCATGGACAGGCTCACCTGCTCCCGTGCGAAGTCGATGCTGATGATCTCGGCGCGGACTTCCCGACCGATCGGGGCAACGTCGTCCACCGAGTCGAAACGGGTCCAGGACATCTCGGGAACACGGAGGAAGCCGAGGAAACGGCCCAGATCGTCATCGAGGTGCACGTACACCCCGATGTCATTGAGACCCGTCGCGACAACGCCGGTGACAGCCTCGCCCACTCGCAGCGAGCCAAGGAACGTCCGCCGCTCCTCGGCCCGGCTGCGATTGGTGCGCCAGCGTGCCCGAAGGACACCGTCCCCGTCGGGCAGCACTGCCGCGAGAAGAGGATGGCGATCAGCTCGTTCCAGCGGAACCAACGCAACGCGGTGGCCCGGGCCCGCCGTGATCTGGGGATTCGGCACGTCTGCACGTCCCATGCCCGGTTCGGCGACACACGCCCTGTGGAACCCCCCGCCCGGATACTGCCGTACGAGCAGGTGAAGGCGTTCCCCGCGCACGACGGCGGCGCGGATCGCCTCGACGTCGTCGGTGAGGTCCGGCCATACCGCCAGCCGCGCCCGTGGGGTCAGACGCTCATGCACAGTCTCGACCTCGTGAGCGGCCGTCAGGCGGTGCCAGCGGTAGGCGTTGCCGGTCGGACGCTCCTCCAGCAGGGCTCCGCCGCGGTCCGCGACCAGTGCGCCGACCTCAGACCAGAACTCCTCGTCGGCGGCCCGCGAGGCGTCGGTCTCGTCGAGGGCCGGGTCGTAGGGTGAGCTCGAGACCCGGTCGGCGAACAGCCCAAGAATGCGGGTGCGGGACACGGCGTTCTCTTGGTCTCGGCCGCCGCCGACGTATATGTCGTCCCGGTCGCCGACATGGACGAAGAATCCATTGTCCGCCTGCAGCCGGCACCAGGCGCCCTCGCGTAGCACCATCGCCCGCAGCAACCCGAGACCGGTGGCGAGCGGGACGCGCGCGCCGTCGTGGAACCCGGCGCTGTCATAGGGGAAGAGCCCGCTCAGCCCATGCCCCCCTCTTCCCGCGAGGACGGAGAAGGAGAAGAACCCCTCGGCCATGGGATTGTCGATCGTCACCTGCTCGACGGCGGCATCGAGCGCGAACCCGGCCACGGCCGCCACACAGGCAGCAGCGACGCGTTCCCTCGAGTCATACGCGATGAAGGTGCTGTCTTCGCCGGCCGCCGCGTCGAGGTCAGCAGGGTCGTACGGAGTAATGCGGTACACAAAGGGCGCCATGTCAGCGGCCCGGATGGCTCGTAGTCGCCCTGAGGGCCGGTCGCGGGTGGACAGGGGGAATGATCACCCGCGAACTCTACCGGCACCAGGCCCGGCATGAGCAGGATTCATTCTCGGCAACGGCGACCCGGATCGGGGGCGCAAAGTCGGGGCGGCTTGAATACGGACATGGACTCCCCGATCTGGGCCGCGCTGGAGGCCGCCGAGCGCTCCGCCGTGGACAGCCTGATTCAGCAGGACCATCGGATAGCGGCAGTCGCCCGTATCCGCGAGGCGTTCCCAGTCGGGTCCAGGCCGGCCTTGTACGACACACTCGACGTGGTTGCAGAGCGTTACCGGGAGCTGGGCCAGCGGTTCGAGCGCTATCCGACCCATCCGCTGGACCTGGTGACGCTGGTGGAGAAGGTGGATGCTCTGCCCGGCCGGACGGTCGCCATCGAGGCACTGTGGGACGGTGACACCGATGGTTGGTACGTGGACCTGATCGCACTCACGGACGACCCGGCTACCGAGCACCGGCTCGCCATGATCCGGCACGGCAGTGACATGAGACTGTTCAACGGCACGGTTCCGCCGTGGCCCGAGGCGCAGGAAGCAGAGACGATTGGTCGCGCCCTGGCCGAGCAGTTCGCCGTGCCGTTCCACTTCGCCAGCCCCGATCAGCCCGACTTCGACGCTCCCCGCTGGAGGACCACCACCTCCTCCGTGTAGTTATATCGCAGGCGGGGCCCGCTGTCGGCTCCATGCACAGTGCACAGGGCTACAGACGAAGACAACGGGCGATTCGATGGTGCCGCCGTCCGGCCCGACACAGGTGACGCGAACCGCAGCGCCCGGGAGCTCAGGCTCTCGAAATTCGTGACCGCGACTCGAAGTTCACGCAGTCCTTCGACGCCCTGCTGGCCGACGCCGGACTGACAGTCGTCACCACCGGCATCCAGATACCCCGAATGAACTCCGTCGTGGAGCGCTGGATTCAGACCTGCCGCAGGGAGCTCCTGGACCGCACCTTGATCTGGAACCAGAGGCACCTCCTGCATGCGCTCCGCGAGTTCGAGACCTTCTACAACCGCCATCGGCCGCACCGAGCCCTGGGCCAAGCCGCACCGCTCCGCCCGCTACCCGAACCGATCAGCGTGTCAGCACAGATCAGGTACCTGGACGTCGGCCGACGAGACCGACTCAGCGGAACCCTTCATGAGTACCGACATGCCGCTTGACCAGGCCGGATGATTTATCGGCACCCGCAGAGTCCCACTCCCACACTCGTAGCGCCGGCGGGCGGCGCCCTGCGGCGACCTCGGTGGTGATGACCTCGTCGAGTGCCATATGGAGTGCGGGGGACTGCGGGGCCTCGTGGATGAGCTGCCAGTCGTAGTCGCTCCACTCGGTGGCGTGCGCGAGGGCGCGGCGTACGGCGACGGCCACGCCCTCCGAGGTGAGACCCAGCATCACGGTGGAGGCGGGCAGTGCCGCGTCGATACGGGCGGTGAGCCCGGCGGTGTCGGTGTTGGCCGGGGCGCCCTCCAGAGCCGCGTCGATGGCAAGGATGGCGTCGTCGGGTTCGAGGAAGAAATCCCCGGCGACCCGTACCTTGCGCAGTGCGCCGCCCTCGACGTCCAGATTGACCACGACGAGCGTGCCGCCGGGGACCTTGTACTCACCGTGCACAGCCATGCCTCCAAAGTCGCCCAACGGGCTTCTACGAATCCACTCCAACCAGACACAACCCAGCTGCCATGCGGTTTAATCCGCACACTCACCGTGATGAACCTGTTGACCGGGGTCACGCCAAAAGGAAGGCTCCAGTAACTGCCCGCCGGACTGAACTCAAGCCTGCCGGTTCCGCACCGCGGCCCCCACCCGCACCGCGTCGCCGTGCCTGACCCAGGGGACGTGCAGGCCTTCATCACCGTCGTTCAGTCGGCGATGTGAACCCCGTATCCGCGCGCCAGGGCGTCGAGCCCATGGTCGTAGCCCTGGCCGACAGCGCGCAGACGCCAGACCGGACCCCTGCGGTAAATCTCCGCGAGCAGCATGGTGCGTTCGGTCGTTGCGGCGTCCAGGGTGGCCCGGGCGAGTGGTGCCCCGCTGCTGTCAGGGGCAGCGCTGATCTGGATTGCGCCGACCGCCCCAAAGGTGGCGGCGCCGTCGAGGGCCGCGGCGACGACGACCTTGCGGGTCGCGGGCGGCAGGGATGCCAGGTCGACGGCGATGGTCTGTTCGGCTGGGCCGCCGGTGAGGAGCCGCACGGTGCCGGCGGGGCTCTGCGGGGCGCCGTAGAAGATGAAGTCCTCGTCGAAGGCCACCTGTTCGTCCTCGTCGAGGATGAAGGCGACGACGTCGATCTCGCAGTCGGCCTGCACGGCCCAGCCGGCGGTTACGTACCACTCGGGTGCGGGTGTGCCGTGCGGCATGGGCAGGTCGATGACGCCGCCCCTTGGCATTACCTGCGGGTCCTGCGGCCGGACAGCCGCTGTGCGCCGGTCGGCGGCGGTTGGCGCGGTGAGCCAATGTGGGTCGTGTACGGGGATAGCAAGGGCGGTGATGCGGTGGATGCGTCGGTCGTTCTCGCCGTCCGGCAGGAGCACGACGTCGGTGACGCTGGCGGAAAGATTGACTGCTGCGGATCCGCCCAGCTCGACGACGCGCGTACGAGCTGCCGCGGCATCGGCATGGACACCGCCAAGAACCAGTACCCGGCGTCCCGTCAGCGGCTTGTCCGAGGTGCTGGCGGAGTTCTCCGGTTGGCGCGGGGCGGGGACGGATGCGCCGGGGGAGAGCGTGGGGAGGACGGGTGCTTTCGGGGCGGGTGCGGTAGAGGTCGTGGTGGACACCGGCTCGACGGAACGGACTTGTGCCGTTTCCGGCTCCTTCACGGGGGGGACCGTCGCCTCATGAGCTGTTCCGGCCCGTACGTCGGCCAGCAGCCGCAGGAAGGTGTGCTCATCGATGACTGGCACGCCTTCGGCGAGCGCGCGCCGGGCCTTCGTCGAATCGGACGCCGGCTCGTTGGTGACCAGCGCGCTGGTATGCCGGCTGACGGACGTCATCATGTTCAACCCGGCGGCAACCGCCCGCCCCACCAGCTCCGCCCGGGCGTGGGCGGTCTCACCGGATATCGCGATCTTCATCCCCTGCTGGAGTGGCCCGCCGGGAGTCAGTCGTCCCGGGTTCCGGTACGCACAGGGCGTCTTGGGCGGCTGCGGCGTGAACTGGGATTCTGCCCGGGGCGGGCAGGTCACCAGCGGCAACGGTAGATCGAGCAGCGCCGCCTCGCGCAGCGACGCCCGCAGGATCCCGGCCAGCACCCGGGTGTCGTCCAGCGCATCGTGCGCGTGCTGCTGCGGTACGCCGTAGTGGGCAGCGAGGGTGCCGAGCTTCATGTCGCTCGTCGGCGGATCCACCTGGCGGTTGAGAGCCAGGGTGCAAAGCCGCTGCGACACCGGTAGCCACATCCGCGCACGGGCAAACTCGTAGGCCAGGAAGTCGTAGTCGAACTGGGCGTTGTGGGCGACCAGGACCCGGTCCTGGAGCATCGCCCCGATTCGCCCGGCGACCTGATCGAAGGTTGGTGCGCCCCGCAGCCGTTCGATGGTCAGCCCGTGCACATCCACCGGCCCTGGGTCGCATTCCGGGTTGAGCAGTGTCGAGAACTCCCCGGTCTGCTCGCCGTCCGGACCGATCGTCACCACCGCGACGGACAGCACCCGGTCCCGCCTGGCAATGAGCCCGGAGGTCTCCACGTCGACCAAGGCCCAGTCGTAGGCGTAGTCGCCAGTGCCGGGTACATCGAATGAGGCGGAAGCGAGAATCATGGCGCCAAGCATGATCGGGCATATGCCCCTCCTTCAACCTGCATGACGATTTGCCCCATCTGGGCTCCGCCCCGTTCTGCCGGCCACAGAGAGACCAACGGTTCTCGCTGGGCATCGCGGTGCAGCAGACTCATCCTCACGGCCTTCATGGTGGACGTGTGCTTCCTGGTCGGAGCGCATGTTCAGACGAAGGTCGCTTTCGTGCGGCGACGGCGGCACCGGCGGCAACTGGCCCTCTCGGTCTCGGCATACGCCTCGGAGGCCCGCCGGAAGAGGCAACTGAGCTGCAGTCTTTGCTGCAGCGGTGGGCAACGGCCGTAAGATTGGGAGCGCCTCGGCCGTACGAGACTCGCTTGGCCGCCTGTCTCGGACGGCCGAGTGCTTTTCGGGCGCGGCATGGAGAGGCGGGAAAACCCGCAGGCTGGCCAAACCCCCGGTTCGATACGATGACGGCGGCTTGCAGTCCCGTTCCGTCACCATATGTGACACCGACGTGCGGTCGGAGTGATCGCGTCGGCTGCGGCCTCCCGACCTGGGCCCGCCGTGGCAGCGCCACCGGCGCCGTACGTACGAAATGGAGCATCCAAGGATGGCTCGACACCTGGTAACCAGCGCGCTTCCCTACATCAACGGGATCAAGCACCTGGGCAACATGGTCGGGTCGATGCTTCCGGCGGACGTGTACTCCCGGTACCTCCGCCAGCGCGGCCACGACGTCCTCTACATCTGCGCCACCGACGAACACGGCACCCCCGCCGAGCTCGCCGCCAAGGAGGCCGGGCTCTCGGTCGCCGAGTTCTGCGCTCAGGCGCACGACGCGCAGAAGGCCGTGTACGACGGTTTCGAGCTGGCCTTCGACTACTTCGGGCGCAGCTCCTCGCAGCAGAACGTCGAGATCACCCAGCACTTCGCGCGCAAGCTGAACGAGAACGGCTTCATTGAAGAGCGTGCGATCCGGCAGGTGTACTCGCCGGTCGACGGTCGTTTCCTGCCGGACCGGTACGTCGAGGGCACCTGCCCGCACTGCGGGTACGACAAGGCCCGCGGCGACCAGTGCGAGAACTGCACCCGAGTCCTCGACCCGACCGACCTGATCGACCCGCGCTCGGCGATCAGCGGTTCCACGGACCTGGAGGTCCGTGAGACCAAGCACCTCTTCCTGCTGCAGTCCAAGCTCCAGCACGAGGTCGAGGAGTGGATCGCCACCGTAAGCGCGGAATGGCCGCACCTGTCCACGTCCATCGCTCACAAGTGGCTGAACGAGGGCCTGAACGACCGCGCCATCACCCGCGACCTTGACTGGGGCGTGCCCGTTCCGGCCGACACCTGGCCGGAGCTCGCGGCCGAGGGCAAGGTCTTCTACGTCTGGTTCGACGCCCCGATCGAGTACATCGGCGCGACGAAGGAATGGGCGGACGCCTTCACCGACGGTGAGACCCGTGACTGGAAGTCGTGGTGGTACGAGGCCGACGACACCGTCCGGTACACGCAGTTCATGGCCAAGGACAACGTCCCCTTCCACACGGTGATGTTCCCGGCCACCGAACTCGGCGTGCGCGAGCCCTGGAAGATGGTCGACGTCGTCAAGGGCTTCAACTGGCTGACGTTCTACGGCGGCAAGTTCTCCACCTCCCAGAAGCGCGGAGTCTTCACCGACGCGGCCCTGGAGATCCTTCCCGGCGACTACTGGCGCTACTTCCTGATCGCCAACGCCCCCGAGTCGGACGACTCCTCCTTCACGTGGGAGCACTTCACCGCCACGGTGAACAAGGACCTGGCCGACACCCTCGGCAACTTCGTCAACCGCGTGCTGTCGTTCTCCCGCAAGCGGTTCGGCGACGAGGTCCCGGCCGGGCGCGCCGCCGGCGACGCAGAGGCGAAGCTGGGCGAGGAGATCGCGCGCCTTCTGGCCGAGTACGAGGAGCACATGGAGGCGCTCCAGTTCCGCAAGGCCGCCGCTGCCTTGCGTGCGCTGTGGTCCGCAGGGAACTCCTATCTGGAGGAGAAGGCCCCCTGGCTGGAGATCAAGACCGACGCCGACGGCGCCGCGCTGACCCTTCGTACCGCGATGAACCTGATCCACCTGTACGCGGTCGTCTCCGAGCCGTTCATCCCGACCTCGACCGCCGCCATGCGCGGGGCCTTCGCTGTGGAGAACGACACCGCGACCTGGGTGACCGCCGACCAGGCCAAGTCCCTGGACACCGTCCCGGCCGGCACCGCTTTCACGGTGCCGCCGGTGCTCTTCGCGAAGATCACGGAGGAGGACCTGGAGTCCTACCGTGAGCGCTTCGGCGGCGCCCCGGAAGCCTGACGGGCATCCCCGCACCCGTACCGTCCCGACTCTCATCGGGCGGTGCGGGCGTTGAGGAGGCCGGGCAGCTCCGCAGGCGTGGCGTTCATCAGCCGGATACGCGTAGTCAGGTCGTCGACCTCCACCCACGTGATCCCGGCCGAGCCCGGCACGTGCTGGAGGTAACGGTCGAAGCCGTTCCCCGTCAGCCACAGCAGCAGGCAGGCGATTCCCCCACCGTGCCCGACGAGGACGGTCGTTCGCCGTGCCCCGGAACAGACCTCGTCCCACAGGTCCACGTAACGGGCTTGGACGTTCTCCGACGACTCTGCGGGTGCCGATAAATCATCCACCCAGGTGGAGGCCTTGATCGACTGACCCGTCAGGTCTCGCTCGCGGACCGCTCCGATGTCTTCACGTGCACAGACGCGGACGACATCATGATCTCGTGCTGCTGCGCCTGGCCTACCTCGCCGCGACCAAAACCTTCTCGCTTCTGCGCCTGCTGCCGATGAGCGACCGGGACAAAGACATCGAGATCCTTGCACTTCGGCACCAACTGCTCGTCCTGCAACGCCAGGTTGGCAAGCCCACGTTCACGGACACCGACCGCGCTGTCCTCGCCGGCCTGCTCCGCCACCTCCCGAGGCAGAAGCTGCACCAGCTCCTGCTGCTGGTACGCCCGGACACGATCATGCGGTGGCATCGCAACCTGCTCGAGCGACGACATGCCGCCACCTGCGTACCGAAGCGGCGTGGACGCCCACCCACGGTCCGGTCGATCCGCGCTCTGATCCTGCGCCTGGCTCACGAGAATTCCTCGTGGGGCTATCGCCGGTTCCACGGCGAACTCGCGGCGCTGGGCATCAAGGTCGCCGCCTCCACCGTCTGGGAGATCCTCCGTGAGCACGGCATCCCACCCGCGCCCGAACGGCAGAGCACGAGCTGGGCCGACTTCCTGCGCGGCCAGGCCGGTGCGCTGCTCGCCTGCGACTTCTTCGAGACCCGAACCCTCACCGGGGCGCGTCTGTACGTTTTCGCCGTCATCGGGTACTCCACCCGGCGCGTCCGGATCCTGGGCGCCACCGCGCACCCCACGGCGGACTGGGTCGTGCAGCTCGGACGCAATCTCCTTATGGACCTCGAGGACGTGGGCAGCCAGGCCCGATTCCTCATTCGTGACCGCGACGGGCGCATCGGAGCGCGATGCTGAAACTGCCCCGGTCCGGGTCCGCTCCGGGTGTGGTCCCGGTGGCGTCGGCGATCGCGATCCGCAGGACCTGGTAGGCACTCAGCAGGGAGTAGACCTCCTGGGCGATGCCGGCCCAGGTCTTCGAGCGCAGGACGCGTCGGCCCAGCATCGACTTCTTGATCGCGAAGTAGGCGGACTCCACTTCCCATCGCTCGTGATACAGGCTGACCAGGTCGGATGCCGGGTATCGGTGGTGGTCAAGGAGGTTGGTGGCCAGTCGGTAGAGCCCGGTCTGACGGCCCTGGCTGGTGGTGATGGTGATCTCGCACTCGATGATGCGGACCTCGGTGCTGCCGAAGCGGGAGAGGTAGGAGCCGTCGTCGAAGCGGGCCAGGACCGGGGGCTTGCGGGCGGCCGAAACACGAGCCAGGAAGGCGGCCTCGGTGGCGGCGACAGCGGCCAGGAACGTATTGCTGGAGAAGCCCCGGTCCAGCAGGACGATCATTCCGGCGTGAAGGGAGCGCGTCAGTCGCTTGCCGTAGACGGTCTCGCCGCTGGACCGGGGCCCGAAGGCGGCGTCCAGGACCGCCCGGGTGCCGCAGGCCACCAGCGCGGTCAGGCAGATCTGCGGGTAGCCGGAGGCCGCGTACTGGTTGGTGCCCTTGCCCAGGCGGGCCCGGTGCAGCGGACTGTCGGGGACGTCGAGGTAGGTGCCGTCGATCGCGACGGTCAGTAAACCCTTGAAACGGGCGCCGATGGTACGGATCGCTGTGGCCGGCCCGCGCAGCAGGTCGAACAGGGCCCGCATGGGGCGGACACCGAGACGGGTCCGGGCGTCCCAGAGCGCCGTGCCGGTGACCTTCGCGACCGGTATCGCCTCCAGCGCGGCAGTGAGCTTGCGCCAGACGGCCAGGTAGCCGCAGTCCTCGAACAGGGCTGCGGCCAGCAGCAGGTAGACCACCACCCGGGCGGGGATCTTCCGCAGTCGTTGCTGGACGGCACCGGTCTCGGTGAGGGCCGCATCGACCATCTCGAACGGGACGATCTGGGTGAGTTCCCCCAGGTGCCCGGGGGCGAACAAGCCCTTGGCTACCGTGATTTCACGCGTGATGACACACTGATCGGACAGCGGAGCCTCCGGTGCTGTGAACGGCTGTCTTGGTCGACTGCCAGTTCTACCGGGGCTCCGCTTCTCACGTCAGGACTCACCGCAAATCAGAGCGCGCTTGCCAACGCCCCCAGAGTCATAACTTCACGGCCTTGCCCTTTAGCCGACGGAAACCACTGGTTCAGGCCCCGGAAAGTTCGGAGGGAGCCCATGCGGTACGGCCGGCCCGGAGCACAGCCAGGCGAGATAGCTCGAGAGGCTGCCTTCGTAGTGGAACCAGTCGTCATTCCGCCCAGCCACAACGACTGTCCATTCGGTGGGCTGCCCTTCTGTACGCCAGTGGAACTCGTCCCCGTCTACCGAGCTGCCCCACCGCAGCAACCCTCCCGATTCCGGGAACACAGGGTAGCCGCCGAGCATTCCCTTCTGCGCCATACCCTCGGCACCGGCGAGATCCTCTCTCGCCCCCTCGACGAATCCCGATTCGCCTCCTGGGGCCGGCGACGTCACAAAGAGGAACTTCCCGATCTTCAGCCGAGGGTACGACTCTGCCAAAGTGATGTAGTCGTCCGGCAGCCCAGTCCTCAACCCGTCGAAGACCATCTGCCAGTTGATGCGCCGTGGAACCTCGAGACGCTGCGCCATCAGTCCCGGTAGCGCAGCTTCTAGGGATTCGATACTCAACAGCCACCTCCATTTGCGTTCTTGTTGTCTATCCGCACACAGCACCTCGCCGGCGCAGATCCGTGGTGGAGCGTACGGTCAGCGTGGGATCAGCGAGCCCTCTTCCGTGACCATCAGGCGTGCCTGGTGGCCGGCCGGCGTGCAGTTGCGGCCGTTGGGATAGGTGGGCTGCGGGGTGGTGCTGATCTGTCGGTTGAGCACGGTGGCGCCGCGCTGGTTCTTGAGTACCAGCGTGACGTGTATCGGCTTTCCTGGCAGGTCACTCATGATCGCGAAGCCAGGCCGGATGGAGGGCTCGGGGGTTTGGGGGGTCCTGGCTGCCGGGCTTTCTGCGGCGGTAGCGGATTCCGTGGTCATCACGGGGTTCCCTGGGGTTGCCGGTTCGTCCGGCGAGGCCTTGCGCAGCTGCAGCGTGCGCTTGTGGCAGGTGTCGTCCCAGCACACGGTGACGGCTGCGTCGGCCACCCTGTTCGCCAGTTCCGGGTGAACCTCGACCCGGATCCCGGCGGGCGCGTCTATCAGGGTGCAGAGATGGGGGCCTCCCCCCTGATCGTGGACATCTCGGAGGCTGGATCATGAGTGGTCCAGGGAGAAGAGGGGTCCCGAGTGGGGACATACAGGTATCCGGCGGAGTTCCGGGCTGACGCGGTGGCGTTGGTGCACTCGTCCGACCGTCCGGTGTCACGCATCGCCGAGGAGCTGGGCGTGAACGCGGAGACGCTGCGGCAGTGGGTGCAGAAGGCCGCGGACACGGCCGAGCACCCCCAAAGCTCGCCACCTGCGGTGGCGGCGCCGGCCCGGTCGGCGAAGGATACGGAGATCACCCGGCTGCGGCGGCAGGTCCGTGAGCTGGAGATGGAACGGGACATATTGCGGCGGGCCGCGAAGTATTTCGCGAAGGAGACCAACTGGTGAGTCGCTTCCAGTTCGTCGAGGACCACCGCGGCGTCTTCGGCGTCAAGCGACTATTAGGGCTTGGTCAGGTCTGCTGGGGTGGTGCGTGTCCTGCGGGTTCGGTGTGACGTTGAGTGTGTGTGACACCGGATAAAATTGCATCTGTGCGTGGTGAGTTGGAAGACTTCGCGGCGGAGGTCTTCGAGCCGTTCGCACGCGACGATCAGCGTCGGTGGGGGCAGGTCTAC
>NZ_JBLVKW010000128.1:0-13329 GCF_048270745.1 Streptomyces sp. NPDC056231
CCGGATACCTGTATGTCCCCACTCGGGACCCCTCTTCTCCCTGGACCACTCATGATCCAGCCTCCGAGATGTCCACGATCAGGGGGGAGGCCCCCTGCTCGGCAAGGAAGCCCACCGCGTGGGCCCAGATCACGTCGGTCGAGTTCACACTGAGACAGAGTTCCGGCGAGCCGTGCTGCCAGTCCGGATGCTCTGCCAGCGACAAGCCGTAGGTGAGCGTCGTGAGAAGCCCGTCCGGCAAGTCGTCGTACACGATCTCCGTCACGCCCCGCAGCCCCTGTTTGGTCGACTCGACAGGGAAGAACCGGGGCTCCCTCCCCCCGGAAAGCCGATCAAGATGGGCGAGGTACTTCTCTATGCGACTGGCCATGTGACCAGCCTGCACGATCGCTCACACGTGGACGCCATCGGGGGCGTCACCCGTAGCGCTCCCCCACAGGTCCACAGAAGTTGACACACCGAAGTCTGGAGAATGACGGCCATAGGACTGTGCCTGATCAGTCGCGGGTGGCGCCTCCGGGCCACACGATCCGCACCGGTACGCCGACACGGTCCGCGTACGCGACGACGTCGGCGGTGCCGCCGTAGGCGCGGGCCGGTTGGCCGTCCCACACGACGACCAGCCGGTCCGCGAGGCCCACCGCGATCTCGACGCCCGCCCGGTGGGCATGCGAGGCGGACCCTGCATGCCAGGGGCCGGTCTCAGCTGACGCGCACGGTCCAGACCGAGGAGTACGAGGCGGCCAGGGCGGACGTCGCCGGGCGGTAGACCCGCAGCACGAACGTACCGGACCGGGAGAAGGTCACTTTGCCGACCGCGGTCCCGTTGGTCCCCAGTGTCGCGCCGGCGACGGTCGTCCAGCTGCCATCGCTCTTGCGGATCTGGAACTGCAGCTTGGTTCCGGACACATACGGCGAACTGACAGCGGTGTAGGCGACGGTCCTGCCGTGCCGGGTGCTGATGGTTGGGCTCTTGACGGTCAGCTGCGCCGTGACCTTGTTGGTGAGCGAGCTGCTGGTCGATGCGGCCCACGTGAGCTGCTTGGCAGAGGCCACCGCACGCCAGGAGCCGTTGCGCTTGGCTGTGGTGGTGAAGCGGGCCGTTCCGGTGCCGTCGGCAGTGCCCACCGCGACGGTGCTCCAGGCGGTGGCACCCGCCGACCGGAATTGCAGCGTGACCTGCGCGCCGCCGGCCGGCTTGCCGCCGGTCTGGGTCACTGTCGCGGTGAAGGCCTGCTTGCCGCCGTACGTGCTGAGGGCGGGACCGCTGAGTTTGGTGGCGGTTGCGGCGAGTACCCGCAGCGGCTTCGTGGTGACGGTCGAATCGCCGAACTGCGACACCGTGGTCAGGGTGACCTGGTGCAGGCCGGGCTTGCTCGCTGTCCAGCTGCCCGACGGCAACGCGGGGTAGGCCCCGGTGGCGATCGTTGCGCCGTCGACCGCCAAAGTCCAGCTCTGGGCTCGGCTGAAGCCGTCCGCTGCGCTCGTGGTGGCGGCAGCCTTCCAGGTTTTACCGGCCACCGGCAAGGCATCGAAACCGGCGGTCCACTTGGGCTCCACCGGCGAGACGACGGTGACCGGAACCGCTGTCCGCCCGTGCGCGCCTCGGTTGTCGGTGACGTCGAACATCAGGGTGTGCGCGCCGTACGGGAGAGGGCCGCTGCCGACCCTCGCGTAGAAGCCACTCTGGTTGCCCTCGTAGGTGTAGTCGCCCACGGGTGTGGTGCCGAGCGGCCGGCCGTCCAGCATCACCTGGGTGCTGACCGGGTAGGCGTAGTTCAGATTGCGCGGCCACGGCTGGGCGAGGCCGGAAGGGTAGCTGTAGTTCAGCTTCACCGGACCGGCGTTGTTGTGGATCGCCGACTCGATCTGTGGGGTGACCGTGAAGCCGTGGTCCACCAGTGTGGTCAGCCGCACCGGCGTACCCGCCCGGCCCTTACTGTCGAAGGCGACTACGTACTCGTCCAGCCAGAGCCCGGCCTTGACTGCGCTGGTGTCGACCGCTCCTGCCCACACGCCGTCGCCGTCACCGTCCGACAGGTCGCTCGGCGCCGGCCAGGCCGGGTGGCTGGAGAAGTACTCCACACGGGACACGCCGGCTCCGCCGTCCGCGGCGGCGACGCGCAGAGCCAGTTGCTGGTCGGCAGTGAGACCCACCGGCTTGTAGTTGGTCCACGCATCCTCGCCGGGGAGGTCCGGGACGCTGACAACGGGCCGCTTGTTGTTCACCGTGACGCTCGTGGCTGCGCTCACGATCGCCGGCCGCGCGCTGTAGACGTCGATGCGGATGCTGTTCGCGCCGTCGTCCACGAGTGGCACCGCCACCGCGTTCGAGCCGCCGAAAGGCTGCGTTGCGGTGGTGTCGAGGACCGCGTGCAGGGTGCACGACGGCAGGCAGTCACCGGAGGCGAGGTCGAAGCGTCGGCTGACCGTTCCCGTGCCTTGCGCATCGGTATGCCCGGTGATGCTGACCACGGCGGCGTATGGCTCGTCGGTCGGATCCGCCTGCACGGAGAACGTGACCTCAGCCTCGCCGGAAACCGTCTGACCGGGGGTCACCGTGCCGGCCTCGTCACTACCCGAGACGATGCTGTCGAAGGTGACGACGGAACCTGTGGCCGCGGTGTCGGCCGCTGCCGGCAAGGCCGGGACGACGGCCACCAGGACGGCCGAACCGACCAGGGCGGAGAGAGATCGTATGGGTCGGGACACGCCTGTGGGCTCCTTCTGGTTCGGATGCTGCGGCCTTGCAGGTCGCGGGTCGCCTGATGCCCGAACGGACGCTCGGGAGCTGGAGCTTACGTCACCGGCGAACCGGTGGTTGGAGCAGGCCTCCACGCGCGCTGAGCCGCCGCGGCGGCCCAGCGTCATCCGGGCCACGACCTGCGGCGACGCAGGCGCTCTGCTGTGCTGACCTTGGCGAGGCCCGGGGTTCGGGTACACGCGAGGACCCTGACCAAGGACACCGCGCGAAACGGCCTCTACAGGAACCGGCGCCGCGGGCTGGCTGGCCGTCCCACACGGCAATCAGCTGGACCGCCAGGCCCACCAGGATCTCGCTGCCCGCCTGGTGCGCCTGGGATCACGGCCGCCCACGCCGTCGACCTGCCCCATCTACGCAGTCTCACCAACGGCCTCGAAATCGACGGGCCCGCCGTGGACGCCGGCTTCACCTTGGCCCACCACAACGGCCGCATCGAAGGCGTCAACACCCGCACCAAGAGGATCACGAGACAGATGCACGGACGCGCCGGATTCGACCTCCTCCGCCACCGCATCCCCCTGCCCTGACGGACACCCGGCGTCACCACCGACTACGGGCCAGAGCCTGATCAACGGCGGATCTGATGATCAAGGAAGGGGTTCGTGATGACCGATGCCGCCGTGGGTACCGCCCCGCGGCGGCGCGCGTCAGGGCCGCGGAGCGCTCAGCGTCCACAGTGCGGCGAGCAGGGTGGTCCCGCACAACGCCATACCCACGGCGGCCACCACGGTCCCGATGAAGAGCGCCCCCGTCACGGCGCCCACGACGAGCCCGATGGCGGCTGCCTGGGCGCCCGGCCACCACCAGGGCCGCGCGGAGAGCAGCGCGGCGTCGACCGGGGTGAAGGAGTCCTTCAGGGTCGTACGGACCGCCGCGTACTCGTCGAGGAAGATGCGTCGCGGCGCACGGCGCCGCAGGCGCCCGAGGGGCACCAGACGGGTGCCGTCCGGCAGCTGCGCCATCACTGCGCCGCGCCTGCCCGTCTTGTGATGTCCGCTCACCTCGACTGGGCCGCGGAGTTCGTCGAGCGCGGGATGCCACATGATCCGCTGCCAGACGACCGGCCGGTCGCTCGCATCCGCCTCGGCAAGCCGGAGCCACAGGGTCTCCGACAGCTCCTGCGCGGAACCGGGCCGGACACCGTAGTACACCGTCGCGGTCATCGCACGACCCGGCCGCCGCGCCGCCCGCCGGAACTGCAGGCCACGCCAGGCCCACACCGAGCACAGCCCGGCAGCCGCGATCCCGGCGAGCAGGACGGGGACGAGCAGGTCGTCCTCGGCGGCCGTCTCTTCCGGGTCACCGGGGAAGCCCCGCGGGCTCGTCTCGTCCGGGTCGTAGGCGACGGCGAAGTGACGGCCCTTGGTGTAGCGGTCGGTGTCGTAGATGCCGAAGCGCTGCACGTGTTCACGGCCCGTGTGGTCCCGCCAGCGCACCCGGATGTCCTCGCCGTCCCCGATGCCGTCCTCGACGATCACACCTGCGGTGCGGGCTGTGGCCCCCTCGCGGGCCTTGTCGTAGACGTACGCATGGAAACCCAGCCAACCGGCGAGCAGTGCGAATCCGGTCAGGGTGGCCGTCACGCCCAGAAGGGCAACACGCAGGGCGGGGCCGCGGCGTCTCATGCTCTCTCCGCCTTCGCGTTCCCGGTCTTCTCGAGTAGGACGTGGACGGGCGCCGGCTCACCGCCGTCCACGACTGTGACGAGCACCTCGTACAGGTCGACGACCGTGCCGTCCGGCGCCCTGAGCACCGTGTTCATCCAGCGGCCGGCGTAGGTCCAGCCGGCCTCCAGCAGCAACAGTGCCAGGGCCGCTCCCATGGCGCCGGCCAGTACCTGGCTGCCGACCGCCTTGCGTGCGGCGGCCGGCAGCCACCGCAGCTGGGGGTCGATCCGGCGAGCCAGGCGGTACCAGTCGGTGTCGGCCACGGCGTCCAGTGCCGCGTACAACGCCCGGACGGTCGAGGTCCGCCGGGTCGCGGCGCGCAGCGCCGCCGCGCCTGGGCCGCCGTCGGCGGGGAGGCGGAACCTGTCGGGATCGAGATCGAGGAGGCGTACCGGCTTCAGGTCCTCCGGCCGCAGAGCGCTGCCCCGGACACCGCCGCCCACCTGAAGCGTCGAACCGGGTCCGTCCGCGCAGGCCAGGCGCTGGACGCACCACTCGGCGACCGCGTCGGCGCCACGCAGCCCGAGCGGAGCCGAGCCGTACGCCGCATGAGTGCCGGTGTGCGGCAGCGCAGCCAGCCGCACGGCCGTCGGTGGGTGGCCGGTCACACCGTAGACGTCCAGGGCCTCGTCCTCGGCGTCCTCGCGACGGGCCCGGTCCAGCACCAGCGAATCGTCGAGGGCGAGGTCGAACGCCTCGTAGAGGTCCAGCGGATACGTGCCGTCCTCGACCAGATCCTCCACCCACTCCTGCGCGATCCCGCTGAAAGCCGCCTCGATGACGGCGGTCCGCTCGACGGACTCACGCACCGCCGTTCCGCCCACGACCCGTGCGGCCTCGGCGTCGGCCGTCAACTCCGCCTGCCAGAACCAAGATTGGGTCGCACGCAGCAGGGCAGCCGCCAATGGGGCCAGCGGACGCACGCGCCCTTCCAGCCGTTCCGCGAGCGCACCGCGTGCCGCCAGCAGGGCACGTGTCCGACGGTCGCCGAAGTGACGCTCGAGGGCCAGTTCGTGCGCGATCACCGCGGCCAACTGCGTGGTCGAGAGCGCTCGGACCAGTGGCAGCCCGAGCAGCAGAGCGTAGGCGTGTCCGCCCGCAACCCTCACGCGGCCCGTGAGCACCACCGGCTCCGGGAGGATCCGCACGAGCAGTGGAGCGCCGAAACCGGTCCGCTCGGCCATGTCCCGCACCAGCGCCGAAAGTTCCGGCTGATCGTCCGGCCGTACCGCCCTGCCCGGCAGGGCGTCCGGGATGACAACCGCGCGCAGGGCCGGAAGCATCCACAGCACCGGCAACGCGGCCATCTGCCAAACTCCCCAGGCCACCCCCACTGCCGCAAACAAAAGAGCGGGGCCGATCAGAGGCAGCCAGGCGACGGTGAACATGGCCGCGGTGAAGAGCCATGCACGGACTGCCGAGACCTGCGGTCCTCGAGGTATTCGACCGTCCATCACACTCCTGTCGCGCCGTGAGGTGTCGGCGGATTCTGTCATAGGCCGATCAAGGGAGCGAACAGATGGGCGAGGAAGGGGAAGCGATGGGCAAACGGGCTCGCCGGTGTCCCCTCACGGTGCCGAGGCCGACGCCATGGCTCACTACCAGGAGGTGCGCCCCAAGGGCCGGCCGACCCGCGAGCTGCGGACCGTGAACGGCGCCAGGATCCGGTCCAAGGCCGAGGCCGGATGGAAGGGCCCCTGGTTCCGCTGGGTGATCGTGGGCGGCGGGATGCTGTGCTGCCGCAATGGGCGTGGTCACCGCAAACCATGCGCCCGGGCGGTTGCCAGCGTCCACGAAGGCCGCGACCAGCAGCGACAGGGCTGCCGGAATGAACAGGAACATGCCGATGACGGCACCGATCAGTGCCCAGGTCAGCATGCCGGTCCCGATGACGAGGCAAGCTCGGGCGCACGCCTTCGCGTGCTCTCGCATCAACAGCGGCACGGCGGCCGATGCCGCGCTCACGACGAAGAGCCAAGCTAAGTGGTCGGGGCCGGAAGTCCCTCGGGGGTTGACGCCGAAGCAGCGACCGTGCATGTCGCTGCGGCAGATGTCGGTGGTCGCGAGATAGGGAGTGTCCGATGAAGTGCTCGATCACGTCTGCTCGGGAGTCCGCGGGGAGAGCGGCCGCTCGAAGAAGGTCTCAAGGACCACCGTGGCCTGCGTCCTGCTGACCCCGTCGATGGCGTAGATCCGGCGCAACACGTCCTGCAGTTGCTCGGTGGATGCGGTTCTGACCTTCACCAGCACCGAGGCGCTGCCAGCGATGATGTGCGCCTCCAGGATTTCGGGGAGCGCGGCGAAATCCTGTGCCGCATCACCCATCCAGGAAGTCGAGTCGACCATCACATAGGCCAGGACGGCGCCGCCCAGCGCGGCCGGGTCTGTCTCGACGGTGGTGCGCCGGATGACGCCGCGCTCCCGCAACTTGCGCACACGTTCGTGAGCGGCGCCGGCCGAGAGACCGGCGGCCTGGCCCAGCGCGGCGTAGGACTGGGTGGCGTCTCGCTGGAGCTGCGCCAGCAGGACGCGATCGACGTGATCCACAACTCTCCGTTCGGAATTCTCTTGTGCTGACCATACCTTGTCCTGTTGTCTAGGCTCTTAGCCAAAGCATGTTCAGTGTGCGATGCCTACAGAGAGGAAGGCCTCATGACCGGCGAGCGCCCCGGACTGTACGAGATGCTCGACGACCGGTTCCGTACCGGGCGATGCATGAACGGTGACGAGGCGCTGGAGGTCCTGTACACCGGCTGCCGCTGGGCCGAGGGGCCGATCTACCTGCCTGCCTGGCGGCAAGTGGTCTGGAGCGACATCCCCAACGACCGGATGCTGCGATGGGACGAAGAGACCGGTACCGTCAGCGTCTTCCGCCACTCCGCCGGGCACACCAATGGCAACACTCTCGACTGTCAAGGCCGGCTGATCACCTGCGAGCAGGGCAACCGTCGAGTGACCCGGACCGAACACGACGGCACCATCACCGTGTTGGCGGACCGGTGGAAGGGCAAGCGCCTGAACAGCCCGAACGATGCGGCCGTCAAGTCCGACGGTTCGATCTGGTTCTCCGACCCGGACTTCGGCATCACCAGCGACTACGAGGGCTATCGTGCGCTGAGCGAGATCGGCTCCAACAACGTCTACCGCATTGATCCGGCCACCGGCGAAGTGCGGCTGGTCGCCCACTGTTTCGGCGCCCCGAACGGCCTGGTGTTCTCACATGACGAGCAGCAACTGTTCGTCTCCGACACCCGAGCAGGCTTCATCCGGGTCTTCGACGTACACGAGGACGGCACGCTGTCCGAGGGCAAAGTCTTCGCTGAAGCGGAGGCCCGCAAGGCCGCCCGCTTCGACAATCTCCGCTTCGACGACGCCGGTCGGCTCTGGGCCGCCGCGATGGGCGACGGAGTGCACTGCTACGACCCCGATGGCACGCTGATCGGGCGGCTCAACGTCCCCGAGGCAGTTGCCAACATCTCCTGGGGCGGCGCCAAGCGCAACCGTCTCTTCATTGCCGCAGAGACCAGCCTCTACTCGGTGGTCATGGGCGTCACAGGCACGCACCCGACCGGACCGGGCCGCCGGCCCTGGCTCTGAGCGATCGGCTCCGGAAGTCCTTCGGGGGTTGATCATGCGGCGAGGCGGAGCGAGGATTTTTCCCTGGTGATCGGTGGTGTGCCGGTCGAGCCTGGCCAGCAGATCGTCCAGGTCGGAGGTGGTGAACTTCCACTGGAACGGCTGTGCCGTGGCATTGTAGCGGTCTTCGAAGGCTCGGAGCCGGTTCCTGACCTCGGTGAGGTCGGTGAAGTCGTTGGGTGAGACGACCTTGCGCTGGACGACGGAGAAGTAGATCTCCACCTGGTTCAGCCAGGAGGCGTGGATGGGCGTGTGGACCATGACGGCGTTCGGGAACGCGGCGGTCAGCCGGTCGGCGGCCTTCTTGCCGCGGTGGGAGGAGCCGTTGTCGACGATCCAGAACACCCGTCTGGCGCTGGCGTAGGGCTGTTGGGTCATGACCTGGGTGACCAGGTTCATGAAAGGCTCGATGCCGGTGCGTGGTTCGGTGCGGCCGGACACCCTGGCGGTGTGGACGTCGTAGGCGGCCAGGTAGGCCACGGCGCCGCCGCGCTCGTAGGTGTGGTTCACGCGCATCGCTCTCGCCCGGCCGGGTGCGAGGGTGGGGTGGCAGCGGCAGCGGGCCTGGATGGAGGTCTTCTCGTCCGCGCTGATCACGTACTCGTCCTCGCCGAGCGGGACGCCCTGCCAGGTGCGGGCGTACAGATCCAGCACGCGCTGGGCCCTGGTGCGGAAGTCGGGATCGGTGATGAAGATCCAGGAATGGTGCTGCCAGGGTTTGAGCGCGTCGTTGGCGAGCCAGCGGCGCACGGTGGAGGCCGACACGAACGTGGCGATGCCCCGGACCATCGCCTCGTGGGCCAGTTCCGGGCACGACCAGCGCGACAGCGGCACACCACTCTCGGCGGGTAACCGGCAGGCCAGCGCCTTGACTTCGGCCATCTGCAACGCGGTAAAGGCCGGCGGGCGGCCGGAGCGTCGACGGTCCGCGAGCCCGGCCAGGCGCTGCTCGGCGAATCTGCCCCGCCACCTGCGCACCGTGTCCAGATGCAGGCCGGTCTCCCGGGCGATCCGAGCGTTGGAGCGTCCCCTGGCCGCGTGCAGGACCACCTGCGCCCGAGCCCGCAGCCGGTACTCGGTCTTGTGACCGTAGGCCATCTTCTTGAGCCGCCCACGCTCGGAGGCGGTCAGGGTGATCAGGCGGGCCGGGACAACAGGCATGGAGCGGGAGCCGATCATGAGAGAGACAGAGCACGACAGCCGTAGCCTGCCGTCTCTCGGCCCCGGCCCGGCGGGCAGGATGGTGCCATGCCCGCACCCTCGGAACACACCAGGCTCTCACTCGAGCAGCGCCTGGGCGACCACGCCCGCACCGCCTGGCCGCAGCTGACCCGCCTGCACGTCCGCCACCGCGGCACCTTCGCCTACGTGGCCGGGCAGCTGGCCGACGGCGAACAGGTCAAGCTGATGCGACTGCGCTACAACGGCACCGCCGCCACGTGGGGCTTCGCCCTCTACCTCGCCAGCAGCGACACGTACGAGAACACCGTCCTGCCCACCGGCTCACTCACCGGCACCCCCGCACAGGCCCTCGACTGCGCCTGCCACCTCCACCTCGCCACCCCGAGCACCTGACCGGACGCCAGCCACGATCCCGCCTTCGAAGTCAACCCCTGAAGGATTTACGGAGCCGACCACTAAGAAAGGGGCGAGCAAGAGCCCCAAGGCCGCCGCACCCCCAGCCGCCACGACCCCCGCCACAACCCAGGCCCGCTGCCGAGCAGACACGCCCTGACATTCCTCCACCACGCCCCCACCCTCTTGAAGTTGAACGCGTTCAAGTTATCGTATGTTGCAGTGAGGCGAGAGACCGGCAAGCCGTCGGACTCTGGGACGTGCGACCGGCTGTGCGGTCGAGTCGGGGGTGCTCATGACTGATCGTGACTGGAACGACGACAGCGACTACGACGACGCAGTCCAGCGGGCCGAGCAAGCAACACGGGTCGGCTGGGCGGCGATCGCCAGCACCATCGGGGTGCTCGGCTGCGCGCTCATCGCCGCGGCTGTCGTCTGCGTAGTCGCAGTCATCGGGTCTCTATACGTCGTGATGGCGATAAATAGCTGAGAAGCTGTTGTCTTTCCGGGCTTGAGGACGGCGTTTCCACTGGTCGGGCGTAGGGTCGACGATCCTGTGGGAGTGGTGATCTGTCGTGTCGCCGCTGCTGTGGAGGTCATGGATGCCGTCGGTCGTGGGGCTGCTGGAACAGCGCGAGCTCGTCGCTCGCCGTCGCGTGAACGAGCTGCGGGAGGAGGCCGACCGCATCCAGGCTGAACTGGCCGTGGCCGAGCGGGACTGGAAGGAATGGGCCATCGCTCGCTCGCGGGTGGGCGAGGTGCTTGCTCCGGTGGAGAGACCAAGCATGGCCACGACCAGGCCGACCGGACAGCACCGGCCGCCGACGGGCAGGCCGAGGGGGCATCGTCAACGCAGGAAGCGGCGAAGGCGAAGTGGCAGGTGCCGGTGTGGCGTGAAGGGCTTGCGTGGTCGGCGTTGTCGGTGGACTACCAGCGCATCCTCAAGGCGCTCGCGGACCGGGCCCGGCTCGGGCAGGGGCCACTGACCTGCCAGAAGATGGCCGCCTTGTTCGGCATGGACGTAATTGCGGCGCGGGTGGAGGCGTTGAGGTCGAAGGCGAAACGCCTGGTCGCGCGCGGCTGGCTGGCCGAGCCGGCGCCGGGCCGGTTCACGCTCGCCCGCAGCGTGAGCGGGCCAGGCGGCGGGTCATGAGCAGGGTCATCGACCAGTAGATCATCGCCTCGGCGCTGGTGGTGCGGCGTTCGAAGTCACGGACCAGGCGGCGGCTTCGCATCAGTTGGGCGAAGAGGCGCTCGACGATCCACCGTTTGGGCAGCACCACGAAGCCGCGCATGCTGTCGCTGCGTTTGACGATCACCAGGACCAGGGCGAGCGTGGCCAGGCAGTACTCGACGAGGCTGCCGGTGTAGCCGCCATCGGCCCAGACCAGGGCCAGCAGGTGGTGGGCGTCGGCGACTTGGTGCAGCAGGACCCGGGCGGCGGCGCGGTCGCCGGCATCATCATCGCGCGTCGTCATCAAGGTGGTTGGGCTCAAAGTCCGGACCGTGGAAGAGGTCGTGCTCCGGTTGAAGGAGCTGTTGTTCCCGTCGATCGCGGACGTCGCGGTGCTGTCGGTGGAGGTGAATATCGAGATAGTGCGCGTTGACGCGCGATGCACAACGGCTGGCGCCATCTGTCCGGGGTGCGGGGCCCCGTCGACCCGGGTTCACAGCTCCTACCTGCGGTGTCCCGCTGACGTACCGAGCGCCGGACGAACGGTCTTACCTCAGTTACGGGTCCGGCGGTTTCGGTGCCAGAACACCGTGTGCCCCCGCCGTACCTTCGTGGAGCAGATATCCGGCCTGACCCGCAGGTACGGCCAGCGCACCGAGCGGCTGCGCTCGACCCTGGCCGCCGTTGGCCTTGCTCTGGCCGGACGTGCCGGCGCCCGGCTGGCTGCCGTCCTCGGCGTGTCCGTCAGCCGAAGCACGGTTTTGCGCCTGGTCGACGCGCTGCCTGAGCCGGAGGTGCCCGCACCTCGGGTGGTCGGCGTCGACGAGTACGCCCCCGCAAGGGCCGCCACTACGGCACCGTGCTGGTGGACGTCGAGACCCGCCGCCCGATTGACCTGCTCCCGGATCGGGAGGCATCCAGCCTGGCTCGCCCACCGGCCAGGCGTCGAGGTCGTCTGCCGGGACCGAGCACCGTTCTTCGCTGAAGGCGCCACAGCCGGAGCGCCACAAGCGGTCCAGGTCGCGGACCGGTGGCATCTCTGGCACAACCTGAGCGAGGCCGCTGAACGGAGCGTCGCCCAGCACCGCCGCTGCCTGAGCGTTCTGACTCCCGCAGCACCTCAACCCGAGCGCGGGCCCGTTCCAGCTGCGGATCCGTCCGCGTCACCTTGGCCACGAGGACACCGGTTCGCCGACCGGACGCGGGCACGGCACGCTGCCGTCCACGCCCTGCTGAAGGCGGGACACAGCCGACGATCGGTTCAGCGGGAGCTCGGGATGTCCTGGCACACCGTCTAGCAATTTGCCGACGTCGCAACGCCGGAGGAGTTGTTCACCGGGCAGTGGCAGAACCGGCCCTCGGTCCTCGATGACTACAAGCCCTACTTGGACGACCGCTGGAGCGAGGGTTGCACCAACGCGTGGAAGCTGTGGGAGGAGATCGTGCCGCTCGGCTACAAGGGCAGCTACCAACGTGTTCGCGCCTACCTGCACGACAAGCACACCTCACTGCGGCCAGTTACCGCCCGGCCACCCTCGCCCAGGGCCGTCGCAGGATGGATCCTCCGGCACCCGGATACCCTCCCTGAACCCGAGCAAATTCAGCTCAAGGCCGTCCGGACTCACTGCCCCGAACTCGATGCCCGCACCCGCCACGTCCGTTCCTTCGCAACCATGCTCACCGAACGCCACGGCGAGCGCTTGCCGGACTGGCTCGACGCCGTCCGGCAGGACGACCTGCCCAGCCTTCACACCCTCGCCGCCGGCATCGACCGCGACCGCGAAGCCGTCATCGCCGGACTCACCCTGCCCAGGAGTTCCGGTGTCGTGGAGGGTCATGTCAATCGGATCAAGATGCTCAAGCGCCAGATGTTCGGCCGTGCAGGCTTCGACCTCCTACGCAAGCGAGTCCTGCTTGCGTGACAGTCCTCGCGATCTCCCACCGCTGGGGCACCGCTTAAACCGGCTCCTCGTGCACGTCAATCTCAAAGGGTACGCGTTCAAGCAGCAGTTCGAGATGCCTCTCCATGGTGGCAAACCACTGGTCGAGGTCCGCATCGGTGTCGTGAAAGAACCACGAGTCGAAGTACCCCAGGGCGTCCAGAGCAGGTTCGGGCTCGTAGCGCAGTTCGCAGTGGACCTGCACGTAATGGTCATGCTCACCGTCGACATCGCTGATGTCGAACTGTCGCGTGAGGTCCACCGTGAACATCGGTCGCCCGCTGAAGGCGTACGTACCGTACTGGAAGAGCAAGCCGTCGGAGTCGGGTATAGCCGCTGTGTCAAAGCGCTGCTGCCCAAATCGCATGAAGGCCAGCCATACAGCTTTAGAGGTCAACTCGGCCGTCGTCGATCGCCCAACCGCCAGCTCGGCACGCAGGATATCGAGCGCCTCCTCCACCCGCGGTCTGTTGGGCACGCTAGTGGCTCGTCAGGCAGCCTTGGCCGGGTAATGCGTCCAGGAGCGGATGGGTGAGTCGGGGGCGAAGTTGGTCTTCGGTTCGGTGCGGGCAT
>NZ_JBLVKW010000129.1:0-13136 GCF_048270745.1 Streptomyces sp. NPDC056231
ATCGCCAACGACACCTGGCTCCACACCCGAGCCGCCGCCCTCAACCTCCGCCGACTGATCAACCTCGGACTCACCCGCACCGGCAGCACCTGGACAATCAACCCAGCCACCACATAGACCAAGGGGCCACCCGGCCTACGGCCGGACAGCCCCTCAACAAGATCTTCATGAGTCTTCTAGGGGCGGAGGTAAGGCCGGGTCATGATCTCCATGTTGTGGCCGTCCGGGTCGTCGAAGTACGCGCCGTGACCGCCGAACAGACGGTTGATCTGACCGGGTTCGGTGTGGCTGGGATCGGCGTAGTAGGTGACCCCAACCGCTTCCAGACGGGCGATCATGTTGTTGAACTTTTCGTCAGGCACGAGGAACGCGTAGTGCTGCGACTGGATCGGCTCGCCACGCTTCTCGTAGTAGTCGAGCGTCACCCCGTTGCCGAGGTCGACGGGAAGGAACGGCCCGAATGGAGCACCGACCTGCAGCCCCAATATCGCGGCGATGAACTCGGCCGACAGCTGCCGGTCTGTGGCGTAGACGGCGGTGTGGTTCAGCTGGACAGCGGTCGCCGTCCGTTCGGATTCGTGCAGGTAGTTCTTGTCGTTCGGCATGTGTGCGGTGTGTCTCCGGGTCTTGGGATCCGCTGGGATGGGCGCCACATACGGGCGCCAGGCAGGAAGACGCGGAAAAGGGGCGGGGCTCTTGCCCGCCTCGCCATCACGCCGAGGCCGGGAAACTCACTCGTGCATGGCTCATGGCCGACCCGGCAGTCACCTGACGGACCTTAGTCGTCACCACGGGCTGAGGCAATGACTGCAGTGTCAGTCCCGAAGATCGCCAAGCCAGCGCAGGGCGTTGAGACCCGGCAGGAAGCAGTACTCGCCGCCGCGGGTGACGACGAACCGCGGCAGTGGGGACAGACGTCGTCGGACCGGCCGCCGGGGAATGGTGTAGCCGGTCACGCCGTCGTGGGATCCCGTGACGGGGTCGCCGGCGTTGCCCCCGCCGAAGAAGACGCTGTCGTTCATCCATTCGGACTGGACAAATTCGAACTGGCGCCCGAGGTGGGCCCCGATGAACGCGAACATCAGGCCGCGGTCGGCCCCGTCGTCTTCCAGCACTCCTTCAGGCAGCGCCGGACCGTAGGCGGCGCCGCGTCGGATCATGCGGTGGAGTCGCACTTCGCCCGCCACCGACGCGTCGCGGGGGTTGGCCCGCCGGATGTGGCAGCCGCTGGGCGTGGTGAAGCCCACCGGATCGTCCTGCTCGTACAGGAAGGTGTTGCGGCGCTGTGGGTCGGCTCCGAGAGCGGGGTGGTCGTGCTGCGGACTGAGCGCCAGTGGTGCACCGCTGCGCCAGCGTCCCATGATCTTGGCTGCCAGCAGTTCCTCGTCCTCGGGGCCGGTGGCGTTGTCCCGCAGATAGCACCGGAAGAGGGCGACCCGCTGGTGGAGTTTACGGAATACCGCGTAGCTGCCGTTGCGTCCCAGTACCTCCGGCTGCAGCGTGCGGATGCCGCCGATCTCGTCGCGGTAGCCGAGCACGAACTCGCCGGCCTTCAAAGGCACCTCCAGCCGGTTCGACCCGGCGAAGCCGCTGCCCTCGACGGCAGGGTGGCTGATGCCGTCGCGGTAGCCGAAATGCTCGGTTTCAGTGGGCAGCGCGTAGCAGTCCTGCCGCCAGATCGCGGTCACCCCGGGGAGCCGGTCGTAAGCGGCGCGGGCTCGATCGAGGGCCCCCGCCAACCGTGTGGCATCAGGCGCGACCGCCGTGAGCACGACATGGACATCCGGCGTGCCCAGCGGCGCTTCCCAGTGCTCGGGGGCGCTCTGGTCGACATCACCCAGCACCTTGGCGCGGGCTGCCATCCCCTGGCGGAACTCCCAGGCGAACGTGTCCATCGATGCGCGCGGCACACCCAGCGCCTTCAGCCCGTGACAGGTGACCGCGATACTCACCCACGTCTCCCCCAGGGGGCTGGCCGAGTCGGCGGCGGACGTCACCACCGCACTCGCGCGCCGCATCAGCTCCCGTCCATGCGCCCGGTCATCGATACGGAACACCAGATAGGTAGCCGCGTAGGGCGTAGGACGAGGGGTGAGGACCCCGCGCTGAATATCGTCGAGCTCCAGAGCGGCTCGCCCGTTCGTGCTCACACTCGCGCCTCCTTGCGTCACTACTTCGTGACGAGGTTCCGCCAGAAATTCCGCAGGCTCTCGTCGCCGCCGAACAGCGAACTGAAAATCGTGGAGTCCGCCAGCAGCACATCGCCGGCCCGCTCACCGCTCGGGGGCATCCACAGGAACATGTTGAACTCGGTGTTGCCTGCCTCGATGAACGGATGGGGCCTGGAGATGTCGATCGGCTGCCGCGCCAGCAGCTGAATGGCGTCCGGCTCGTCGCTCGTCACGGCGTAATGCGGAAGGTGCTGGTGGAAGTTGAAGTTCGTCACCCCGTCCAGCCAGCCCCTCGTATCCGCATCCCGGACCGCGGAGAACGGGGCGATTCGGTTCGGCCCTTGCACGGCGGGACGAAGTCCGTAGCGGTTCTCGACGGGTACCCCGAGCCCCTGCATCAAGCCCCGGACATAGGTGGCGAACCGTTGCTGGCGGGGAACCAGAAGATCGCCGTGATGGCAGTATTCGATCTCCCGCACCGTCAGATCGTCCGATGCCCCGACGTCATGGTGAGGTCCCAGGACCAGACGGGTGTCCTCACGTTCAAGGAATGCGCCCAGTGCCTCGATCTCACCGGGTTCGGGCTCTTGTCCTGTGATCATGTGATCCAGCCCGAACACGAACAAGGTGTCGGTGTCCGCCAGTACCCGCTCGTCGAGCGGGGTATGGAAACCGGCCTGGTCGATGCGTTGGTATACGGGGACGGGATGTCCGGTGGTCTCCTCGACGAACTGCTGGAACGGCACCCAGGCCCAGAAGAACAACTCCAATGAACCGGCGATGCCTTGCTGGAACCGCGACTGCTCGGACCACTTCGGGTCCTCGTAGGCGGGCCAGGTCACCCGTCGTACCTCGGTCATGGTGGAGAACCGGTTGTCCAGCTCGGCAGGGTTCCTTCCCGCCTCCGCCGGATAGCTCCACGAGACGTAGACGCTCACCCGTCGCCGACCAGGGGTGTATTCACGCGGGATGTGGTTCTGATTGTAGGTACGTGCGGTCGTAACCTCGTTCATCTCGTCTCCGATCCACAGTGGGACGAGCGTGCTGCAGCCGCTCTCACTGCAGTTGGTCGAGCATCTCCGACAGCGCGCTCTTGATCCGCAGAGCTTTTTTGATCTCGTCGGCTGTGACGAACGGATATTCGCCGTACTCGATGAAGCTCGGACAGTGGTGTTCACGCACGAACCTGACGAACGCCTCGGGGTTGGTCTTCCAGTCCTCGGGAAACCCTTCGAGGTTCTCGAAGGCCGTGCTCACCCCCGCCTTGCTGAAGAGGGCGACGGCGTCCTCGGTGTACTTGTCGAAGTCGGTGTCGAAGATCCCCTGATACATGAAACGAGTGTCGTCGTCGAAGAGAACCCAGCGCAGGTAGTGCAGCTTCAGCGGCGCCAGAAGATACGGATCCCGCTCCAGCGCCTCGGCCAGGTTTTTGCCGTGCTCACGGATTGCCTCGGCTCGGCCCGGCTTTACCCTCGCGACGATGGTGAACCCGTAACACGCCGGTGTCTTCGGAAATACGGGGCCGTACTTCCCTTGCTCGAGATGGCCCGTTTCCTTGGGGATGACAGCCGCCTGTGGCTTGATCTCCATATCTGCTCCTTCCCGCCACCTACCGGCCGGGAACAACTCCTGCTCATCTTGCCACGCAGCCACTCCATCCGCCTGATGAGCAGCACCGTCGCGATCAGGAGCCTCGGGTGCGGGCAAACCCGTCGGCAGCCTGGCCGGAGCGGGCCGCGGGGGGAGGTCAAGGGCAGTTGCCGGACAGGTGCAGCCGGACGGAAGCCGGAGGCTTCGCGGATCTGCGTACGGTGTTCCTCGGCCGACCGGGACGACAGGTCGTACTTTGCGAGCTCAGCCGCCGGCAGCTTCACGAGGACGGCACGGCGACAGCGGCCGGGGCGGACCGGCCGTCAGGAACAGCGTGGTCCACTCCGCGTGTGGGCCATGGGCCTATTCGATCGTGATCGCTTGTACGGGGCACGCGCGGGCCGCCTCTTTGACGAGGGGGCCGGCGGCGTCCTCGTGGTCCGGCAGCAGTTTGCTGAAACCGTCGTCGTCCTGGGTGAAGACGTTCGGCGCGACAAGCACGCACTGTCCGGCGCCGATGCACACATCCGTATCGATACTGATCCGCATCGCAACAGGGTCCTTTCCGTTCGGATTTCGATCACCATGCCACGGGCAGTTCAAGCATGCCTTGGACAGTGTCACCCGGTTTGAACGGGATATCGTCGGCGGGTACCGCCAGCCGTAGTCCCGGAAGACGGTCGAAGAGCGTGCGCAGCGCGATCTCCATTTCGGCCCGTGCCAGATTCTGACCGAGGCACTGATGGACACCGAAGCCGAACGCGACATGGTTGTGTGAATTCCGCCCAAGGTCCAGTTCGTCCGGCGACGGATATGCGGCCTCGTCCCGGTTGATCACGGACGTGGACAGGATGACGCCGTCTCCGGCCCGGATTGTCACCCCGCCCACCTCGATGTCCTGCGTAGCCACCCGAGACATTCCATCGGCGATGGAGAGGAAGCGGAGCAGTTCCTCGACGGCAGTGGGCATCAAGTCCGTGGAGGCGCGCACCCGGGCCAACTGGTCGGGATGCTGCAGCAGAGTGAAGGTACCGAGGGAGATCATGTTCGCCGTCGTCTCGTGACCGGCCACGAGCAGGATTTCGGCCAGTCGGACCAGTTCGTCGTGGTCGACGGCCCCGGTGTCCAGCTGTTGGGCGATGAGCTCGTCGAGCAATCCTTCGCCGGGGTCGGACCGTTTGCGTTGGATCAGGGCTCGGAAGTAGTCGTCGAGTGCGTCCCGCGCGGCCTCGACATCGCTGGCTGCGGGACCGCGCAGCAGCCTGCGCGACTGCGACTCGAAGAACTCGTGGTCGGCGTAGGGCACACCGAGCAGCGCGCAAATGACCATGGACGGAACGGGCAGTGCGAAGGCACTGACCAGATCGGTCGGTGGGCCCTGCTCGATGATCCCGTCCAGCAGTCTGTCCACGGTCTCCTGGATCCGCGGCCGCAGGGCCGCTGTGCGCTTGACCGTAAAGCTCGGAATCAGCATCCGTCGTTGAACGTTGTGCTCGGGGTCGTCGAGACCGAGCAGTTCGATGCGTCGCGAAGCGGTCGCTGCCGCCCGCTCGGTGAGCACAGGAAACGCCGGGTTCTCCCGGTCGGCCGACAGCCGAGGGTCGACCAGCAACGCCCGCGCCTCCGCATGCCCGGTCACGAGCCACACGGTGCGGCCGTCGAAGAGCCGGGCGGGTGACACCGGCTGTGGTCCCCGACGCGCAGGCCGGTACCCAGTCGGCGGGTGGTAGGGGCAGGTTCGGTCCTGCGGAAAGGAAATGGTCTCAATGTCTGCCATGGCGGACCTCGCATACAGAGTGGGGGGACTCCTGCCGGCCTCTCCCCATTTGGATGCCTCAGGCACCCAAATGGTCCAGTGAGTGTTCTGTCAACTCGCTGTGGACCGTTGATTCCGGCTGCTGCCTTGGCCGGGCGCTGAGAGCCATCTGGGTGACGCGCCCGGATTTCCGTACGTAGTTGGGCACGCGTCGCATAAGGAATGCGTGCCTGTGGACCCATGAATCAGGACTGCACCGAGAACGGGCGACAAGGTCGGCCATGTTCTGCACGTGCGGTGCTGACTCACGTCCGTCCTCCATGCTACGGAATCCGATTTCGGGTGCCACGCCGAGATTCACGAGAAGGGAGGGTGCCCGACCATCTGCTGAATGGAAGGACGGGGCTCCGTCCCCTGCACACGGCGAGAGAGCAGATGGCTCTTGAGACAGCCTGTCTGCCGCACCGAGACGCGGCAGGGGCGGTTCTCACGGCGGTCGGTCGCACCGTCGTCGGGCAGCAGGGCGAGCACCGGCGGATGTCGGACGCTGGTAGCGCGGATCAGGAACGGAGCCCCCTCAGCGGCGATGTCTGCGAGCAGTTCGTTGCTGTCGAACGCGCGGTTCGCCAGGAGGAGCATGTCCGAGGTCGGGTGGCCGACCAGGTCGTGGGCGTCGTCGGTCTCGCCCTTGGTGACGGGACCGAAGACAGCTCCGATCAGGCCGCGGGTGCCGGTTTCGCACAGGGTCATGAGCATCAGCCGGGGGCCCGGGATCGTTGCGGCGTTCGACGCGGCCACCGATATGACCAGGTGCGAAGTTGAGATACGGTTCTGACAGCAGCAGGGCAGGCACGAGCCTTCCGGTGATCGCTCAGCTGAGAGAGCTTCGTGATCACCGCGGCTCGTGCCTGCCCTTCATCCGGCGGGTCGCCTTCTGACCGCCGGTGCGCGCCTACTGCCGGGCACTCTGAGGCTTAGAAGATGAGCCTCCAGCTGTCGATGTAGCCCGAGTCGCCGCGGTAAACGTCGCGGACCTGGAGCCGCCAGGTGCCGTTGGCGACCTGGCTGGAGGCGTCCACCGTGTAGGTTTCGAGCACGTTGTCGGCCGAGTCGGACAAGTTGCTCTTCTTCAGCGGGTACAGCGTGCCGTCGGGGGCGACCAGGTCGATGACCAGGTCACCGCGCCAGGTGTGCTTGATGTCCACGCCCACCTTGAGGTCGCTCGGCGCCTGGCCCGAGATCGTGGTGACGTCGATGTCCGAGAAGGCCGCGGGGCCCGCGGCGCCCATGTCCGGGATCGGCACGTCGGTGGTGTTCTCGACGATACCCCTGGCGACGTGCCAGGTGAAGGTCGCCGTGTTGAGGCCGTGCATGGAGCCTCGGACGGTGACGGTGACGTTGCTGGTGCCCGGCGTGGTGGGGGTGCCGGAGATGACGCCGGTGGTGTGGTTGATGGTCAGGCCGGCGGGGAGGCCGCTGGCGAAGTAGGTGAGGGCGCCGGGGTTGAAGCCGGTGGCCTTGATCTGGAGGCTGGCGGCGGTGTCGACCGCGCTGGTCTGGGCGTCGGGGGTGGTCAGCAGGATGCCACCGATGACGCGGGGGCCGACGTTGATGGCGGCCCAGGCGTTGGCGGTGTTGATGTAGGTGTCGCTGCCCAGCCCGTACAGGTCGGCGGCGGCCTGGAGGGTGGCGGTGCGGGCGGCGGCGTAGTTGGTGGAGGAGGTCATGTAGGTGGTGAGGGCCTTGTACCAGATCTTGGCGGCGGCGTCCCGGCCGATCGCGGTGACCGGCAGGCCGTCGGAGGTCGGGGAGTCGTAATCCACGCCGTTGACGGTCTTGACGCCGCTGCCCTCGGAGGCCAGGTAGAACCAGTGGTTGGCCGGGCCGGAGGAGTAGTGGACGTCGATGGAGCCGAGACCGGAGTACCAGGCGTCGGCGGACTTTCCGTCCTTGGAGGGCTTGTCCATGTAGCGCAGCGGGGTGCCGTTGCCGCGGATGTCGATCTTCTCGCCGACGAGGTAGTCGCCGACGTCGGAAGCGTTGTCGGCCCAGAACTCCACGGCGGCGGCCATGATGTCGGAGGTGGCCTCGTTGAGGCCGCCGGACTCGCCGCTGTAGATCAGGCCGGCGGTGTTGGAGGTGACGCCGTGGGTCATCTCGTGGGCGCCGACGTCGATGGAGGTGAGCGGCTTGGTGTTGCCGGCGCCGTCGCCGTAGGTCATGCAGAAGCAGGAGTCGGACCAGAAGGCGTTGACGTAGGCGTTGCCGTAGTGGACGCGGGAGTAGGCGCCGACACCGTCGTTCTTGATGCCGTTGCGGCCGTGGACGTCCTTGTAGTAGTCCCAGGTGAGTTGGGCGCCGTAGGCGGCGTCCACGCCGGCGGTCTGCCGGTTGTTGGTGGTGCCGTCGCCCCAGATGTCGTCCGCGTCGGTGAACAGCGTGCCAGTGCCGGAGCCGCCGCCGTTGAGGTCGTAGGTCTTGTGGCCGCCGCGGGTGCCGTCGGTCATCGAGTAGCTGCCGTCGACCGGTGTGGTGCCGATGGTGACCTGGCCGGAGTACTCGCTGTTGCCGACGCCGGTCTCGATGCCCTGGAACTCGAACAGCTTCTTGCCGGTCTTGGCGTCGGTGATGACGTGCAGCTCGGAGGGGGTGCCGTCGGCCTGGGTGCCGCCGACCACCGTCTCCCAGGCCAGGGCCGGGGTGCCGGACGCGGCCCAGACGACCTTGCGGGCGCTGCCGGTCGTCGCCTTCGCGACGCCCTTGGCCTTGGCGCGGCCCAGCGCAAGGGCCTTCGCGGAGCCGGCGCTCTTGGCGGCAGTGGTGGAGGCGACGGTGATGGTCGCGTTGGTGGCCTTGGTGACGCCCTCGGCGGAGCCGTTCGCGGCGGTGTGGACGACCAGGTCGCCGCCCAGGACCGGCAGTCCGGCGAAGGTCCGCTCGTAGCGGGTGTGCAGGCTGCCGTCCGCGTCCTTCAGGACGGACTTGACGATCAGCGCCTCCTGCGACTTCAGCTGCAGCGACCTGGCAGTCGCCGCCCGGGAGGCGTTCGCCGCGGCCAGCAACTCGCCACGCTGCGACGGAGACAACTTCACCGGCAGTGCGCCGGCGCGGGCCTTGGCCGGGGCCTGGCTCATGGTGTCGGCGGTGGCGACACTGGACGGCAGCGCGGCCGCGATCATCGCGGCGCCGGCTATCAACGCGCTCGCGGCGACGGCCTTTCGGGGAAATCGGGTCACACGGAACTCCTTCTGCGGCGGCCGGGTAGGTACGGCGGGAGTCAGCCGGGCAGGCGGGGGTGTTGCCGCCCGGTGGAGCTGGAGGTGCGAGTGGGTCGGACGGTGTCCGACGTGATCGCCGCATCGTGTGGTGCGCGTGCGTTTGTAGAAGTGTTCTGCGACGACTGGGGAGAAGCGTGCCAGCCTTGACGGAGACCCGTCAGGTACGCATCGCCAACTTGACCGAAATCAGTCGTTGATTGATCTGTGGTGATCGTTGGACTGCCCTGCAGTAAACGTCACTTGATCCCTTGGTGGTCGGGCGCCGTCCCAGCGGTAGGGATGGGTGGCGCGCCGGATGACACCATAGGGAGAGTGACGATCGTGGCGGACAGGTAGAGGCACAGGTCAACTACCTGGCTGCGCTTCTCGTTACAGCGTCGGAGCTTGCCGAAGCGGTTCATCCATGCGTGACTGCGGACGACCACCCATCTCTTGTCGGGCTGGACCGGAGCGGGCACGCCCTTGCGGGCGATCTCGCCGGTGGAGCCGAGTTCTGATCAGCGCCAGTGTGAGCGACAGTGTCGCGTGCAACACCTTTGGCGTTGACTGTGATGGGGCGGTCGTCGGAACTACCGAAGAGTAGGCAGCAGTCACCCGGCTCGGCACGAACGGCCTGAACCTGACGGTGAGCGCATGTTCAAGTGGTGCGGCACAGAGCATGGTCGATGAGGCTGCGCAGTGTGTCTTCCTGACGGGCCGCGGTCTGCGGGTCCGCGGAGCGGCTGTGCGCGGAGACGGTGATAGTGCGCCGGCCGACCGTGGTGGTCGCGACACGGATGACATATCCGAAGCCGCTTCCTCCGTGCCCGAGGTAACCGCCGCCGCAGGACAGGGGTGTGAAGAACAGACCCAGGCCGTCCCGGGTGCCTGCCGGGTGACCGCTGTCCTGCGGCACCGGGACTGTGGTCTGCATGGCAGCGAGCTCGGCGGGCCTCAGCAGCTGTCCGTTGACCAGGGCGGTGAAGAAGCGGTTGAGATCGCGGGCCGTGCCGGTCATCGAGCCGTCGGCCCCGCTGTCGAAGGGACGATAGGGGATTGTGGTGTCGACCATCGGGCCGTCCACGGTGAACTGCTGGTAGTTGGCTGTGTGCGGATGCGGCAGGAAGGGCCAAGTGCCGGGAGTGTCGGTGTGCTCCAGGCCGAGTGGGCGCAGGATGCGGTTGTGGACTTGCTGTTCCCAGGTGCGGCCTGTGATCTTCTCGATGATCATTCCGGCCAGGACATAGTTGGTGTTGGAGTACGCCCAGTTGGTGCCTGCTGGGAAGGCAGGCTCATGGCGCATCGCCAGGGCCACCAGCTCTTTGGGCGTGTAGGCACGCCACCGGTTCGCGAAATAGGTCTGGGCACTGGGGTCGGGGAAGACGTCGTAGATGTAGTCGGGCAGGCCGCTGGTGTGCTGCAGCAGGTCGCGGACGGTGATGGTCCGGCCGTCGTTTCCGGCTCCGGACACGACCCCGGGCAGCAGTTGCTCCACCGTCTGGTCAAGGGAGATCCGCTTTTCGCCCACCAGTTGCAGTACGACGGTGGCGACGAACGTCTTGGTGGTACTGCCCAGCCGCAGATAGCCGTCCTTCGAGACCGGGCGGCGAGTGACCAGATCCCCCACCCCGGAGCGGGCCGTGACTGTCCCGCGCGGTGTTTCCAGACGGACCGTCACTCCGGTGACCCCGGCATCGTGCAGCGCGTTGGCGTCACGCTGCACAGACCACCCCATGCCGGAAGGGTGCGGCGCGGCCGAAGCCGCAGCGGACGGCAGAGACGACACAGCCAGCGCCAGCACAGCAGCTGAAAGTAAATGACGAGAGATCATGGCCCGAGGCTAGAAACCGCAATGGCCACCCGCCATCCGGGATACGCCCCTTCTCGAACGGGTGGCAGCCGGATGGACAATCGTGTCAGGCGCGTGGCGCATCCACTGATCCCCGTACCCGACCATGCCCCTGAACAGTGGAAGAGGTTCGGACACAGCTTCTGGCTCAGCCGCGTTGGTTCAAAGAACCTGCGCAGCATGAGCCGGGGCGGGCCCTGCTTCCAGGGCCCGCGGTGGGTTGTCAGTGGACGGTCGTAGGCTCTGTACTCCGTCGCCAATGAGCAAGGAGCCGTCATGAGCGCATGGGCCAACAGCATCGCCGCCAACACCGTCTTCGTCGAAGACCTGGCTGCCTCTAAGAAGTTCTATCTGGACGTCTTCGACGCCCCGATCCTTTTCGAGGACGAGCAGTCCGTCGCCTTCAGGTTCGGCAGGACGATCTTCAACCTGCTGCAGACGACGCACGTTCCGGAACTCATCGAGCCAGCGACCGCGGCCCCGCGCGAGGCTGGCGTGCGCATGGTCTTCACCGTCGAGGTGGACGACGTCGATGCGAAGTGCGCGGAGCTCGCCGCGGCCGGCATTGAGCTCGTCAACGGCCCGATGGATCGGAGCTGGGGTCCGCGCACCGCCAGCTTCCGAGACCTTGACGGTTACATGTGGGAGATCGCCCAGGGTCAGTGAGCCGCCGACGGGGCACGTCTGACCCGTCAAACAGTCCACTACGTCGGCCGGTCCTGGTCAGAACGTGACGTGAGAAGGGCCGCTGAGGCAAGAACACTCGCTTGACGACGCCATAGCCTCCGCCTGTGACCAACAGCCGCAGCCGGACCAGCAACCCTGGCCGCGACGAACTACCCCACCATCAAGCGCTCCTCGACAGTACGGACTGGTCTTCGCTCGCCACTCCGTCCGGGACGGGCGGCTTCCTGCCCGCGGCGCTGGCACGCCGGGTAGGCCTCGACGCGTCCGTGCAGCCGGCTGGGCTCGGGCAGGGGCGTGGTTTGCTACCGGCGTCGGACTGGGCTTGAGTCTCCAGTGGGGGGAGACGCGAAGGTGGGGGCATGGACGGCGACACGCTCTACTCGATCGGTGACCTGGCTCGGCGTACCGGTCTCACGGTCAAGACCATTCGGTTCTATTCCGACCGTGGGATCGTGCCGCCGATCGACCGTAGCCCGGCGGGCTACCGCCTCTATGGCATCGATGCCGTCGCGCGCCTGGACTTCGTACGAACCCTGCGTGACCTGGGACTGGACCTTTCCACGATTCGGAAGGTAGTGGACCGGGAGCTGTTGCTCCCGCAGGTTGCGGCGGCGCATGCCGAGGCCCTCGCAGTGCAGATCAAGACCTTGCGCCTGCGCCGTGCGGTACTGACAGCGGTGGCCAGACGCGAGTCCACCCTTGAGGAGATGGAACTCATGCACAAGCTGGCCCGACTGTCCGATGACGAACGCCGTTACCTCATCGGTGATTTCCTCGACGCTGTCTTCGCCGACCTGCACGACAGACCCGAGTTGGCAGCCGTCATTCGCTCGATGACGCCGGAACTGCCCGACAATCCCGAAGTGGAGCAGGTCCAGGCGTGGGTGGAGCTGGCCGAGCTGTCCCAGGATGCGGACTTCCGCGCCGGCATGCGGGGGATGGCCGAGGACCACATGGCAGAGCGTACGAAGGAGGGAGCCGTGCCACCGGGCCGCGACGTTGCGGCAGTGGTCCGTGACCAGGTTGCTCCCGCCCTTGCAGACGGCACCGACCCGGCCTCTCCCCGGGCGGATCCGGTCATTGCGGCGATCACGGCGCACTATGCGTACGTCGTTGCCGGCAACGACGACGTCGAGCTCCGGCGTCGCCTGCTGTCCTGGCTGGGAACTGCGAACGACCCGCGTCGAGACAGGTACTTCCAGCTGGTTGCTGTGATCAACGGCTGGACCGCCCCGCACAGCCTGACGCCGGCATTCGACTGGACCATTCAGGCCTTGCGTGCCCGGCTGTAGCAATGGCGAACGGCTCGTGAACCGCGATGGCCGGACGACTCGGACCACGCCGCGACCGCCTTGCCGCGACTTGCCCCATTCCGGAGGCGGTCCCGCTCCTTCGCCGATGGAACCGCGTCAATGGCCACGGACTCGCCGGCGTTCCGGACGCGGCGGTGCGGCGCCATCAACCAAACCCAGGACGCGGGCGAGTGGCGGGCCGGCCCACGCCGACCCGTGCCGGGCGCCCCGACTGCGCGGGCCCGTCGGCTGATCACCGGATTGCCACCGAACGTTGAGCGACTGAGGAGGCTTGAGGTCAGGGGCGACGACTGGGCAGTGGACCCGAACGTCGTACTGCAGCGCGAGAGGAGAGACGCAGGTCACAGGTATTCATGTCACATCCCGCCGAGCTGTGCCGTCGTAAGTGTGTCAGCACCGACAACGGCAGAGGAGATCACCATCCCTGATCTTGCGTGGGTATCCCCGGCTTCAGCCGGGGAGGGAAACGCATCCTTGGTCCGGAGGCGCGAAGCGCCAAAGTTCGCTGCGCCT
>NZ_JBLVKW010000130.1:0-13064 GCF_048270745.1 Streptomyces sp. NPDC056231
GGCCGTGACACACGCTCGGTGTGTCACGGCCCGCGGCTCTGTCTCTCTGCGGTGTCGCGCGGTCAGGCAGACTTCCTGCTGTCTCGCGGGTGCACGGCGATGTTCATGGCTCCGGAGCGCAGAACCGCCAGCCTCTCGGCCAGCACCTCCTCGAGCTCCTCGCGTGTGCGCCGCTCCATGAGCATGTCCCAGTGCGTACGCGCAGGCTTGCCCTTCTTCTCCTCGGGGCCATCCCCGTCCACCAGGAGTGCCATGGCGCCGCACGCCTTGCACTCCCACTCCGGCGGAATTTCCGCCTCTACCGAGAACGGCATCTCAAATCGATGTCCGTTCTGGCATGCGTACTCCACCGCCTGGCGCGGGGCCAGATCGATGCCGCGGTCCGTCTCGTAGCTGGTAACCACGAGGCGCGTGCCGCGGAGAGCTCGCTCACTCATGAATCGTGCCTCCCGGGCTTGTCGCCCACAGGACAGGTGTCGCTGTCGTCGTCATCCGGTCAACGTCCGGTCGGCGGCAAAGATTCCCGTTGCCGGTCATGCGTCGCCCGTCGTGCCGCTGCTTTTTCAGAGTTGGGTACCCAACATTGCCCGGTTTGTCACATTTGGCAGAAGTTGTCACCCAACGGTTCGGCTTCTTCCACTCGCAGTAACGGTCCTCCGGGCAGGCCAAAGGCGTACACTACCGGCCTTTCACTTCAACGTCTAAATCCGTTCAGGAACGGGATTTCCCGCGGCCGCGACGGCCTGCCGTACAGGCACCCTCGCGAGCAGCACGGAACCGACCGCGAAGAAGATCACCAAAGAGATGATCGCATCCCGGTAGCTGCCGGTCAGCTGATACGCGAGACCGAACACCAGCGGCCCCAGCCAGCTCAGTCCGCGGTCGCTCATCTCGTACGCGGAGAAGTACTCCGCCTCCTTGCCGCGGGGCACCAGATGTGAGAACAGCGAGCGGGACAGTGCCTGGCTGCCGCCGAGGACCAGGCCGATCGCCGAGGCCAGCAGATAGAAGAAGACCGGGGCGTCCGAGGGCAGGAAGTATCCGGCGACGAGGATCAGGGTCCAGACGACGAGCGAGGCCAGGATCGTGCGCTTCGCGCCGTACGCCTGCGCCAGCCGGCCCATGCCCAGGGCCCCGGCCACCGCCAGCACCTGCACCAGCAGCACGGCCGTGATCAGGGATGTCTGGTCGAGGCCCAGTTCCTCGGAGCCGTACACCGACGCCTGCGAGATCACCGTCTGGATGCCGTCGTTGTAAACAAGATAGGCGAGCAGGAACGAGAGCGTGAGCGGGTGGCGGCGCATGTCGCGCAGGGTCGCGAGCAGCTGTCGCCAGCCGGAGCCGACCGCGCCCTCACCGCCCGGTGCCACCCGCCGGTCACGCAGCCGACGCAGCGGTACGACCGTGAAGGCTCCCCACCAGACCCCCGCCGACGCCAGGCAGATCCGTACCGCGTCGGACTCGGAGAGACCGAACGAATCGTGGCCCGTGTAGAGGACCAGATTGAGGACCAGGACCAGCGCCCCCGACGTGTAGCCGAAGGCCCAGCCCCGGGACGAGACGGCGTCGCGTTCGTCGGGCTCGGCGATCTGCGGGAGATACGCGTTGTAGAGCACCATCGACACCGAGATCGACGCGTTCGCCACGATCAGCAGGAACGCGCCCAGCAGATAGCGGTGGCCGTCCAGGAAGAACATCCCGGTCGTCGCGGCCGCTCCTACGTATGCGGCGGCCGCCAGCAGGGGCTTCTTGCGGCCCGTGCGGTCGGCGGCGGCGCCCACGATCGGCATCATCACCACCGCCACCACGACGGACATCGAGACCGCGTAGGCGAAGAGCGACCCCGCGCGCACCGGGATGCCGAGCGGGCGCACGAAACCGTCGGCGTCGGCGGCGGCCTTGGCGATCGACGTCAGGTAGGGGCCGAGAAACACGGTGAGAACGCTGGTCGAGTAGACCGAACACGCGAAGTCGTAGAAGTACCAGCCGCGTTGTTCGCGTTTGCGGTCCGCGGCACCGGCACCGCCGGTGGTGTGTTCCGGCGTCGGCTCAGCGGTGTCGGCGGTCTCGGTGCTCAACCCGCACCCCCCTCGTATCTCCCCGTGGTGACGCCGCCGGGCCGGCGTCAGGCCCAGGCCCCCCGATCGCTCAGCACCGTGCGCAGCGTCTCGATGTGATCGGTCATGATGCCATCCACACCGAGATCGAGGAGAGCTGCCATCCGCTCCGGTTCGTTCACCGTCCAGACATGGACCTGGAGTCCGCGGGCATGGGCCTCCCGGACGAAGCGCCGGTCGACCACCCGGAGCCCGTTCTGGCTCTCCGGGACCTGCGCACACACCGCTCCGGCGCGCAGGGCGGCCGGTATGCCGTACGAGCGCAGCCGCAGGCCCAGGATGCCGCGGATGCCGTACGAGGTGGCCAGCCGGGGGCCCGCGAGGCGGTGCGCCCTGGCCACCCGGGTCTCCGAGAACGAGCCGACACACACCCGGTCCCAGGCATCGGTCCGGCGGATCAGGTCGATCAGCGGGACGAGCGCCGGCTCGGCCTTGATGTCCACGTTCCAGCGGGCGTCGGGAAACGCCTCCAGCAGCTCCTCGAACAGCGGCAGCGGTTCACGGCCCGCCACCCGGGCCCGCCGCACCTCGCTCCACGGCAGGTCGGCTATCCGGCCACGGGCGTCCGTCACCCGGTCCAGGGTGGCGTCGTGGAAGGCGACCAGACGTCCGTCCGACGTCGTGTGCACATCGGTCTCGAAGTAGCGGTAGCCGGCATCGGCGGCCCGGCGGAACGCGGCCGTGGTGTTCTCGATCCCGTCCGCCGCTCCGCCTCGGTGGGCGAACGGGATCGTCACGGGATGGTCCAGATAGGGGTGGCGTACAGAAGTCACTGCGGCAGTATGGCCTCCTCCGATGGCCGGCCGGTGACGGCGGCGGTGCCGGACCCCGGCGCGGGAGCGACGGTCTCGTCGGCGGGCTTCGCCTCGGGGACGGCGAAGAAGCGCAGGAACCGCTGGGCGAGCGGGCCGATGGACAGTGCGTACAGGACCGTGCCCACGCCCAGGGAGCCGCCGAGCAGGAAGCCGGTCGCCACCACGGCCACCTCGATCGCCGTACGGACCAGGCGGACCGAGCGGCCGGTGCGCCGGTGCAATCCGGTCATCAGACCGTCACGGGGCCCGGGGCCGAACCGTGCCGCGATGTACAGCCCCGTCGCGACACCGTTGAGCGCGATCCCCGCGACCATGATAACGATCCGGGCCGCCAGTCCGTGCAGCTCCGGGACGAGAGCGAGCGTGCCGTCCATGGCGAGGCCGATGGCGAAGACATTGGAGACCGTGCCGAGCCCGGGGCGCTGCCTCATCGGTATCCATAGGAGGAGGACCGCCGCGCCGACGATGATCGCGACGACCCCGATGGACAGCCCGGTGCGTTGTGCGAGGCCCTGGTGCAGCACCCCCCAGGGTTCGAGCCCGAGCCCGGCGCGGACCATGAGCGCCGAGCTCGCCCCGTACAGGGCCAGACCGACGTACAGCTGCATCAGCCGCCGTGTGAGGTGCGCCCGGCGGGGGACGGCGGTGACGGACAAGATGTGCTCCCTCGTGTGGTGGTGGACTGCTGCCGTGTGGTGATGGTGGACTGCCGCATGACACTCTGTGGCAGGGGATTGGCTGCCAACTATGGCCAATCCGAGGAAGGTGGACTGATTTACATGGCGCAGTGGACTTCGGCCGTCGGTGCCGCGCAGCTCGCCCGGCAGCTCCAGGCCCAGCAGCAGAAGCCGATGGGCCCCGGCGCCCGCAGGCCCCCCGCCTATCGCGCGCTCGCCGACGGCGTCCGGCTGCTCGTCCTCGAAGGCCGGGTGCCGGTTGCCGCCCGGCTCCCTGCCGAACGCGAGCTGGCGCTCGCCCTGTCCGTCAGCCGTACCACCGTCGCCGCCGCCTACGAGGCGCTGCGTGCCGAGGGGTTCCTGGAGTCCCGGCGCGGCGCCGGCAGCTGGACCGCGGTCCCGGCAGGCAACCCCCTGCCCGCGCGCGGCCTGGAACCGCTGCCCCCGGAGTCGCTCGGTTCGATGATCGACCTGGGCTGTGCCTCGCTGCCCGCGCCCGAACCCTGGCTGACCCGCGCCGTCCAGGGCGCCCTGGAGGAGCTGCCGCCGTACGCGCACACCCACGGCGACTATCCGGCCGGGCTGCCCGCGCTGCGGCAGATGATCGCCGACCGCTACACCGGGCGCGGCATCCCGACGATGCCCGAACAGATCATGGTCACCACCGGTGCGATGGGCGCGATCGACGCCATCTGCCACCTCTTCGCCGGGCGCGGCGAGCGGATCGCGGTGGAGTCCCCCTCGTACGCCAACATCCTTCAGCTGATGCGGGAGGCGGGCGCCCGGCTGGTGCCGGTGGCGATGGAGGACGGGATCGGCGGCTGGGACATGAACCGCTGGCGGCAGGTGCTGCGTGACGCGGCGCCCCGGCTCGCGTACGTCGTGGCGGACTTCCACAATCCCACCGGCGCGCTCGCCGACGAGAGCCAGCGGCGGGCCCTGGTGGACGCGGCCCGCTCCGCCGGGACGGTCCTGGTCGTCGACGAGACCATGAACGAGCTGTACCTCGACGCCGATGTCGAGATGCCGCGCCGGGTCTGCGCCTTCGACCCGGCGGGCAGCACCGTGCTCACCGTCGGCTCGGCCAGCAAGGCGTTCTGGGCCGGCATGCGGATCGGCTGGGTGCGGGCCGCGCCGGACGTGATCCGCAGTCTGGTGTCCGCCCGCGCCTACGCCGACATGGGCACACCCGTGCTGGAACAGCTCGCCATCAACTGGCTGATGCGCACGGGGGGCTGGGAGGAGGCCGTCGAGCTCCGGCGCGGTCAGGCGCGGGAGAACCGGGACGCACTGGTCGCGGCGGTGCGCCGGGAGCTGCCGGAGTGGGAGTTCCAGGTACCGCGCGGCGGGCTGACGCTCTGGGTGCGCACCGGCGGACTCTCGGGGTCACGGCTGGCTGTGGCGGGCGAGCGGGTGGGGGTGCGGGTGCCGTCCGGTCCGCGATTCGGCGTCGACGGCGCCTTCGAGGGATACGTACGGCTGCCGTTCACGGTCGGCGGTCCGGTGGCGGACGAGGCGGCGGTACGGCTCGCCGCTGCGGCGGAACTGGTGAGGTCGGGGGCGAGCGCGGGAGCGGAGGCGCCTCGCACGTTCGTCGCCTGACGGCCGAGGTGCGGCGGAAGGGGCGGGGGAGGATGGTGTGATCCTTCCCCGCCCCTTCCGCGCTCCTACTCGCTGAGCGACATCTGCTCGGGGGTCAGGGCGATCTCCGCGGTGAGTGCGTTCTGCGGGGTCAAAGGGGTCGCAGTCGCCGCAGTCGCTGGAGTCGCTGGAGTCGCCGGATCCGGAACACTCGCCTCGATCGGCGTCTCCCCCGTGGGCAGGAGATCGAGCACCGCCCGGCGGTGCGCCTCGCTCGTCGCGTCGTCGTACGGATCAGGTGTGGCCGGAACCTGGAGCCGCAGCACCGGACCAGTACCGAGCCGCACGTACCCCCGGCCGGGCGGGACCTCCGGGGTCGGTGTGGTGTGCGGCTCCACGCCGAGCACCGACTCGATCTGCTCGCGGGAGCTGTGGCCGAGCACGACGCGGGCCCTGGTGTGGGTCCGTACCGTCTCGCTGAGCGTGTCCAGGCTGTCGAACTGGTCGGCCAGCACCACGGTGACACTGGCCGCGCGGCCGTGCCGCAGCGGCACCTGCAGCAGCTCCTGCGGGTCGGGTCTGCCGTCGGCGGCCGCCAGATGGCCGAGGACGCTGGGCCGGTCCAGCAGGATCCAGAGCGGGCGCCTGGTGTCCTCGGGCGCGGAGTGACCCGCCTGCCGGGCCCGGTTGGCGGCGATCAGCCGCCGCTCCGTCTCGTGGGCCGCCCACTCCAGGCTGGCCAGCGCGCCGGCCAGTCCGCACTCGACGGCCAGCACTCCGGTGCGCCCGGTCAGGCAGGCGTACTCGCCGGTTCCGCTGCCTTCGATGATGAGGATGTCTCCGTGCTGGAGCGCCTGGACGGCGATGGAGCGCAACAGGGTGGTGATGCCGCTGCCGGGCTGTCCGGCGATCAGTAGGTGCGGCTCGGTGGAGCGGGCGCCGGTCCGCCAGACGACCGGGGGAGCGTCCCGGGTCGTGTCCCCCTCGGTCACCGGCACGGTGCGCTGCACCGCGTCGGTGTCGGTGAAACCCAGCACCGTCTCGCCCGGCGCGGTGACGAAGCGCTGTGCGGCGATCGAGGTGGGGAGTGCGTCGAGCACGCTCATGACGAGCTGGTTGGCCTCCTCGTCCCAGGCGAAGTGGTACTCGCGGCCACGGCCCGACTTGGCGTGCAGCAGCTGTTCGATCCGGGCACGGGAGGCGGTTTCGCTGTCGGTGAAGTATGCGGGGTACGAGACCTGGAGGCGGGTGACGCGACCGTCGCCGTCGAACGCGTAGCTGCTGAACGCCTTGGCCCAGTCGCCACCGTGGGCGAACAGCGGACTGGGGTCCTCGGCGACGGAGAAGTGCGGCACGAGTGCCTCGTACAGCGCCTGCAGCCGCGCCGTCTCGGCCTTGCCGGGACCGGTCTTCGGGGGCGTGCGTTCCCGCCCTTTCCATGCGGCGGCGCCCATCACCGTGACCAGGGCGAGCAGCGGCCCGTACGGGATCAGCACCACCACGAGTACGCAGGCCGCGATGAGGAACAGGATGGGATTACGCCGCTCCTTGGGCGTCGCGGCCCACTTCTGTCGTCCCGCACCCGCCAGCAGCCGCAGGCCACGAACGACCCTGATCAGCGGATGGAGGACGTCGGTGGCGTTGCCGGCGGCCGTGCGCGCGAACTCGCGACTGCGAGTGATCGAAGCGCTGCCGCTGCTCAGAATGCGGGGAAGGGGTCGCCGGGCCACGTCGGTTCTCCTGAAGGGGTGGGAGCGGTCGCGGCGGGTCAGAACTTGATCCCGCCCAGGAGGCTGGCCAGGCTCGCGCCGCCCGCCGTGATGCTCGGTGCGATGGCGGTGCCTGCCAGATAGAAGCCGAACAGGGCGGTGACGAAAGCGTGCGAGCCCTTCAGACCGTCCTTCCTGAAGAACAGGAAGACGATGATGCCGAGGATGACGACGCCAGACATGGAAAGGTTCATGAGTGGTTCTCCTGGTCGGGGGGACAGTCACCATGAGTTCTTCCAGCCTCACAAAAAGTATCTATAGGATAAAAGCTGCAATTGGGTGAAAACTCGGTTTTTTCACTGAACTGGCCGACAGGGGAACGCGGTGCGGACGGAACTTCCGGGGCCGCGCATGGTGGGGGCCTCGCGTGACGTGATCCTTTGCCGCGGCCGGGGCGCGGCATGTGCGCTGCAGGGCAGTACCCTGTCGGTTCACTCGTACGGCCCGCACGGCGTACCAGCCCCTGGCCGACAGCAGTGAAACCCGTTTATGGAAGGCGGTCCGTCCGATGAGCGAAGCCCCCGACCCCGAGGTCGTCGAGCTGGCGACCAAGGTCTTCGACCTGGCGCGCCGCGGGGAGGCCGAGGCGCTCGCCGCGTACGTGGACGCCGGTGTGCCCGCAAACCTCACCAACGACCGGGGTGACACGCTGCTCATGCTCGCCGCGTACCACGGGCACGCTCCCGCGGTCGCGGCCCTCGTGAGCCGGGGAGCCGACCCGGACCGGGCCAACGACCGCGGCCAGACGCCGCTCGCCGGGGCCGTCTTCAAGGGCGAGGCCGCGGTGATCGAGGCGCTCCTCGCGGCGGGCGCCGACCCGGACGCCGGTACACCGTCCGCAACGGACACCGCACGCATGTTCGGCAAGGTCGACCTGCTGGAACTCTTCGGCTCCCGCTGAACGGGTTCGCCGTAAATGTGGTCGCGGTGGCGAAATGGCTGGGTCATCATGACGTCGCGGGCCCGATTCGGGCCACCGACGAGAGGCAGAGGAAGATGGTCTACAGCAAGCAGAAGACGGCGGTCGGCCGATCATGTTGCTGCGCGGCGTAGTGCCCACCCGGCACTTGGAACTGCACAGTCCCGGTTGCGTCGACAGCTTGATGTGAGGCTTCTCCCATGTTCGATCCGTTCATAGCGCCGAGCGGCACCCTGCTCGGCCTGCTGCAGAGGGGCCGCGGCGACGGCACGCTCCACGCGCTTGCCGCACCGCGCCCCGAGGCCCTCGCGGCGCTCAACCACTGTGTCCTGAGCGACCCGCGTCACGACTGGCAGGTCGAGAACCGCTCCCTCTACTACGCACGCCTGTATCTCGACCTCGACGGCGGCATCGAGGAGATCGAGCGGCATCTCTGCGATCCCGACGACCACATCGACACCGACGACTCGCGGACCGGCCTGGCCCTCGCGGTCCTCGGCCACCTCGCCTCATACGGACGCGGCGACGCCCTGGCCCTGCTGCGGCGGTACGCGGCGACGGGCGCCAACTGGGCGTGGGCACTCGACGAGCTGGCCCTGCGTGACGACGACGCCGGGCTCCGTTCCCTCGCCCTGCCCGTCCTCGCCCGGTTCCCCGCCACCGAGGAGGGCGCCGCCGAACTCGCGGCCGCCGTACGGGACGCCTTCGAGCCCCGGCCCTGGCGGCTGTGGGCCGAGGACCCGCGTGAAGCGGTCGGCGCCCGGGTCAGGGCCGCCTCCGAACAGGGCTCGTTCGACCGCTGGCAGCGGCAGATGCGGCCCGGCGGCCCACGCCCTGGCTGGAGCGTCCAGGCCGTGTTCGACTGGGCCCAGCAGGGGCTGGACCGCGGCAGCGTCCTGCACGTACCGGCCGCCCGTTGCCTCACCGCCGTCGCCGGTCCCGAGGACCGGCCGTTCATCGTCGAGACCGCCCGCAGCGGCCCGGACGGCGCCCGCTGCGCTGCCCTGCACTACCTCTCCGAGGTCAGGGACCCCGCTGTCCTCGACCTGATCGAGGCCGCGGCGGTCAGCCCGTCGAGCACCGTCGCCGACGCGGCCGTGTCGGCCTTCGAGCGGATGTGCGGCGACGCGGCGGTGGACCGGGCCCGGCGCTGGGCCCGACGGCCCGACGCGCTCGGCGCCTCCGCCGCCGGCGTGCTGGCCTGCCGGGGCGGAGCGCAGGACGCCTCCTTCGTCCTCGCCGCCCTGCGCGACGCCGTACGCGGTGAAGGGCCGGACGCACCGCGTCTGTGGACCCTGGTCGACGGCACGGGCCGGCTGGGCATCGCCTGTGCCGCACCCGTTCTGCGCCATGTCTACCGGGAGACGTCCTCCTCCCATTTGCGCGGCCGGGCGGCCCGCGCGCTCGCCGCCACCGACCCCTCCTTCGCCACCGGCTTCGCCGTCGAATGCCTGTGGGACTGTGAGGAGTCCACCCGCGAGGTCGCCGCACTCCATGCGGAAACCGGCGACATCAGGGTCGCCGAACGGCTGCGCCGACTGGCCGCCGACCCGGCCGAAGAGGCCGAGGTGCAGACCGCGGTACGCAGCAGGTTCGGGCCCGACGCCCCCGCTGTCTGACGCGCTCCACGCACAGCAGGACGCAGCGCTTCGGGGGAGCGCGGCGTACCCGCCCACGAACGTCCAACGCTCATGGGACGTTCCCCGGGGGGAAAGATCCAAGTCGGCCCAGTCACGTCCGGCGCGACGACAACACGGGTATGCGTGTCGTCATCGTCACCGAATCCTTCCCGCCCGATGTCAACGGCGTGGCCCACTGCACCCTGCAGACCGCCCGGCATCTCGCCGCGCGCGGCCACGAACCGCTCGTCATCGCCCCGGCCACCGCCGGCGCGGCGACCACGTCCCGCTCCGCCTCACCCCCGTACCCCGGCACCGCGGGCGGCACCGACCTCTTCGCGTCGGCCGAGCCCTGCCCCGTGGTGCGCGTCCCGTCCCTGCCGCTGCCCGGCTACTCCCAGGTCCGGGTGGCGCTTCCCAGCCGTCGGCTGACCGCGGCCCTCATCGCCCACCGGGCCGAACTCGTCCATCTCGCCGGACCGTTCGTGCTCGGCGTCCGCGGCATGGCGGCCGCCGCCCGGCTGGGGCTGCCGACCGTGGCCGTCTACCAGACCGACCTGGCCGGCTACGCCCGTACCTATCTCGGCGCCGGCGAGAACACCGCCTGGCGGCGGATGCGCGCTGTGCACAGCGCCGCCGACCGCACGCTCGCTCCGTCGACCGCCGCCGTCCGCGACCTCACCGACCACGGGGTGGAGCGGGTGCAGCTGTGGCCGCGCGGGGTCGACACCGTACGGTTCCGGCCCGCGCTGCGCGACGAGGCGCTGCGCCGGCGCCTCGCCCCCGGCGGGGAGAAGCTCGTCGGATACGTCGGCCGGCTGGCCCCGGAGAAGCATGTGGAACTTCTCGCCGGAGCCTGCGGATTGCCGGGGGTGCGGGTCGTGGTCGTCGGCGACGGCCCGAGCGGCGCCTCGCTGCGCGCGGCTCTGCCCGGCGCCGCCTTCCTCGGCCGCAGGACCGGGGACGACCTCGCCCGGATCGTCGCGTCGCTGGACATGTTCGTGCACACCGGCCCGTACGAGACGTTCTGCCAGACCGTGCAGGAGGCGATGGCCTCCGGTGTGCCCGTGATCGCCCCGGCCGCAGGCGGGCCGCTCGACCTCGTCGGCCACGGGCGGACCGGGCTGCTGGTCCCGCCGCGCGACGCCGATGCGGTACGGGCGGCCGTCGGCGCACTCGTTGCGGACCCGGCCCTCGCGGCGGCGTACGGACGGACCGGGCGGGCCATGGTCGAGGGCCGCACCTGGGAAGCCGTCGGCGATCAGCTGCTCGGCCACTACGACGAGGTGCTGCGCGACCGGCAGGCGGTGGCCGCATGACCGGGCGCGAGCGGGGAACGACCATCGTTCGGCTGGCGAACTTCGTCACCCCGTCCTCCGGCGGACTGCGCACCGCCCTGGACGAACTCGGCCGCGGCTACCTCGCGGCCGGGCACAAGCCGGTGCTCGTCGTCCCCGGCGACACCGCCGGCGATGAGTACATGGAGCAGGGCAGGGTGATCACTCTGCCCGGTCCGGTGCTGCCGGGCAGCGGCGGCTACCGCGTGCTGGCCGGCCGCCGCAGGCTCCGCGACCTTCTCGGAACGCTGCGGCCCGACCGTCTGGAGGTCTCTGACCGCACCACCCTGCGCTGGACGGGCGAGTGGGCGCGCCGCGCCAGGGTGCCCGCCGTGATGGTCTCCCACGAGACGGCGGACGGGGTGCTGCGCACCTGGGGCCTACCGGCGGCCGCGGCCGGACGCGCGGCCGACCGCCTCAACATCCTCAGTGCTCACGCCTACACGAGGATCGTCTGCACCACGGAGTGGGCGGAGCGTGAGTTCATACGGATCGGCGCGCGCAACGTGGTCCGCGCCCCGCTCGGTGTGGATCTGCGGCGCTGCCGCCCCGGCCGCCGCAGCACGGTCCTGCACGCCCGCCATGCGCACGGCCGGTCCGTACTGCTTCTGCTGTGCTCCCGCCTCTCGGTGGAGAAACGTCCGGGCCGCGCCCTGGATGCCCTCGCCGTCCTGAACGGCCTGGGCGTGCCTGCGACGCTGCTCGTCGCGGGCGACGGGCCGCTGCGCGCGGGGCTGGAGAGCCGGGTGCGGGCGGAACGGCTGCCGGTCGAGTTCCTGGGCCATGTGCGCGACCGGGAGCGGATGGCGGATCTGCAGGCCGCGGCCGACATCTGCCTGGCACCCGGCCCAGCCGAGACGTTCGGCCTCTCCGCCCTGGAGGCACTGGCCTGCGGCACCCCCGTGGTGGCGAGCGCGAGTTCGGCGCTGCCGGAGGTCATCGGCGGTGCGGGAGCGGCTGCGGCGGACACCGGCGACGCATTCGCCGCGGCGGTACGGCAACTGCTGGCGCGCCCGGAGAACGAGCGGCGCACGGCGGCGAGACGACGTGCCGAACGCTTCGGCTGGGACCGCTCGGTGGCCGCGTTCCTGGCGGCGCACCAAGTGCCGCAGCGGGGCGGGATCCGGGGAGTGCTCACATGACGGGGGTACGGGCGCGGGCGGGCGGCCTGGAGGGTGCCGTGGCGGTGCCGGTCGTGCCAGTGGCGCCCGCACCGGTCTGCCGGCCGGCTCCCGTGCCCGTCGCGGAAGCTCCGCCGGAACCGACCGCACCGCCCGGGAGCCCCCGCCCCCCGATCCGGTTCGCGGCGCTCGGGGACTCGTTCACCGAAGGAGTCGGTGATCCTGTCCCCGGTGGCCGGCGCGGCTGGGCCGCGTTGCTTGCCGAGGGCATCGGCGACCGGCACCGGGGCGTCGAGTTCCGTAACTTCGCCGTCAGCGGTTCGCTCTCCGGCGATGTCCGTGACCGGCAGGCTCCGGCCGCCGCCGCCTTCCGGCCCGACCTCGCCTCCGTGGTCGTCGGCGTCAACGACACCCTCCGCCGCTCCTTCGACATCCGGATCGTCGCGCAGCGGCTCGACGAGGTCTGTGCGCTCCTGACCGGCGGCGGAGCCGTACTCCTGACGGCATGTCTGCCCGATCCCGGTTCCGTCCTCGGGCTGCCCGCACCCCTGGGGCGCCCGTTGGCCCGGCGGCAGAGTGCGGTGAATGCCGTGGTGCATGCCCTGTCCGCCCGCTACGACGCCGTCCATCTGCACGCCTCGGACGGGACATGGGTCTCCGACCGTTCACTGTGGAGCGTCGACCGGCTCCATCCGGCCGAGCGTGGCCATCGGTCGGTCGCGGCCGGGTTCCACGCCCTGCTCGCCGCCCGCGGTCTCGCCCTCGGCGCCCCGCCCGGACGCGAGCCGGAGCAGCCTCGGCCCAGCCGTGCCGACTCGTTGTTCTGGCTGGCCACGGCGGGCACCGGGTGGCTGGTGCGGCGGAGCACCGATCTGCTGCCTCAGCTGCTGTGCCTGGCGGGAGCGGAGGTACGGCACTGGGCGTGCGGCACGAGCGGGCAGCTGGACCGGCGGGCCGACCAGGCGCTGCAGGGCGCGCTTGCCGCCGTCACGCCCGAGAGGCGGCACGGCGCGTCCTAGAAGATTCATGAAGATCTTGGGGTTCTGGCCCCGCCGCGTGAGCGGCGGGGCCAGACTCGTTTTCGTGGTGATGGGGGAATGGGTCGGGGA
>NZ_JBLVKW010000131.1:0-12894 GCF_048270745.1 Streptomyces sp. NPDC056231
GATAGGCCAGGCGAAGCAGCACGACGACCGATCCTGCCGCAGACGGCGATCATCGCCGTCGGCGGGGTGACCTGCACGGACGTAATAATCGGCACGCTCAGACGCGGCGGGCGGAGCGCTGGCCCGGCGTCAGCCGGGCGTAGTCGTCGGCAGCCTCCGCCACAGCCTCGATCCGGCGGGCGGCGTTGCGTTCCGTCACCACCTGAAGCTCACACCGTAGAAGGCGACACCATCCCCAACCATCGGCACCCAGCCCCTGCCACCACAGCCCCGACCAGCGACAACACACCCCGCGCCATACCGACCGGCAACCAACTGACCCGCACCATCACCAAAAACGTCAGCACCAGATCGGCATCCATGACAGCAGTCGAGCCACCCACGACAACCCACTGAACAGCAAAGAGCCCGCTACTCACTCACTGACATCACAACGCCGAACCACCGACGACAAAAACTCGCAGATCATCACAGCCGGTCGTGGAGTTCGGCGATCAGTCCCTTCTCTCGCCAGCGCCGGAAGAAGGCGTAGACCCGGTCCCAGGCGGGGAAGTCGACCGGCATCGCCCGCCACTTGATCCCGTTGTCGACCACGTAGAAGACCGCGTCCAGCATCTGCCGGTGGCAGTACCCCTCAGGCTGCCCGCCCCGCCCCTCCATCCACGCCGGCACCGGCAGCAACGGACGGATCCGCTGCCACTCGGCGTCCGTCATGTCCGTGCCGTAGAACCGGACCCGATCGCGCTGGTCGGCCGCGTTACCGAACCTGTGCGCGAGACAGTCACACGACGAGACGAACGAACTGGACCCCGCCGACGCGAGCGCGTACAACTGCGACATCAGGGCCTCCTGAGTACCTCGTTGCTTCAACAACTCCGAGATACGCAAGGGGCCCTGTCTTCATGCGCCCGCGAGACCGAGTTCACCCACCCCAGACCCCACTTTCGATCACACCGCACTCACGATCGAAAGAAATACAGCCTCTCAGCCACAGTGATCATGCCACTTGAGGTCTGTGATGGGGGCCTTGTCGGCGGAGATGAAACCACCCCAGTCAACGCAGCTGTTCGCTGCGTACACATATACCGGTCCCGCGTAGGAGCGGTAGAAACCTGCATCGTCTTTCCACGTGCCGTTCGTGGACTTTTGCAGCGAGACCTTGATGTACATCGTCGAACTCGTGTTGTTGACCGTCACGGCGCAGTTGTAGCCGTTGGACGAGTTGTACGTCAGGTAGGTCGTGCCAGCACTCTTGTCGCCGTATCCGACCTTCATCGAGTCGATGACGCTGTACCCCGAGCCGCAGGCTCCGTTGTAGCCACCCGCAGCGTACGCGGTTCCGGATGTTGCGACCATGCCGCCCGCGACCAGAGCGAGAATAGCGCTGGTACCAGCGAGCTTCTTGCCGATGCGCATGTTCTGCATTCGCACAGTTGCCTTCCTGAAGACATGTGATCAGTCATCAGGGATGATGCCTAGGTGTGCGCTGTGACGACAAGACGAGCGTCTGTGATGATCGCCATGGTTTGCCGTGATGCGTGCCGTGGGCTTCTGGCCGCGGCACGCACCACAACTGCGCAACATAGCAACTTTCTTGGGAATCGCTTCGACCTCGGGGGCGGGCGAACCATTCGAACGGGGGCGGAGCCGCTACATCTGACGGTAGGGCCAGTAGACGTCCATGCAGGCATCTGTCTGGGACCCGTTGATCGCCTCGGTCCCTTCCAGCGGGTCGCCGTCCCCGGCTGCCTGCTTCGGGTACGTCGCCCCTGTCCGCCAGTCCGAGCCGACCGTGAGAGTCAGCGTGTCGACGTCGGCCGACACCTTGACGAGCAGCGCGTTCAGCCCCTTGACCTTGCTGTATCCGTAGCCGGCTCCCTGCTTGGCGTAGCCGTAGGTGCGGCGGATGGTGTCATCGATGTCCACGTATGCGGCCTGGTCCGCGCCGGGCAGCAGTGGGGTGTGACGGGCCAGTTCGGGCAGGAACCGGCGCGCCACGGCGTGCAGTTGCTTCACGTGCCCGTGGGTGAAGGAGCGCAGGAACGACCCCAGCGTGGACGGGGCCCGTACCCCGGAGAACAGGCGGCCCATCGCGCCGTGCCGCAGCCGGTCCATGTCTTCGATGCTGTCGGCGCCCGCGGCCATGCCGCCCACCAGCGACATCACTTTCGCCGCGGGGAAAGCGCCCGTGCCGTCCTTCGAGGCCGGCAGACGAATGTGTTCCCCGGCCAGCGTGGGCAGACCGCACCGCTCGGCCAGCCGCACCACCGGCTCCAGCCCGCCGTACGCGATCAGGTTCGGGTCGTCGAACGCGGATGAGACCGCCGCTGCGGCATGGGAAGATTGCATCTCGGAAGTGCCTTGCTGATCGTGCCTGATGTGGTTCTAGAGAAACCCCATCATCGCAGGTCACAAGGCACTTCTTCGTTTCCGGAAGAACTATCCACAGGCATCAAGCCGGTGGATCCGGGCTCAGCGAGGACCCCGCCAGCAAGGTCGGGGTTCTGGCAGTGACTGTGGGGAGAGCGGCGGGTTTCGGCGCGCAGGCGGCAACGGCAGAAACGGCCGCGGTCAACTCCCGAAGGGGCCGGTCTACTCCGGTCGCTATCCGGTGAGTCGGCAGGAGCGCCAGTGCCGTCCATTGCGGCTGATCAAGCCGAGCTTCTCCAGGCGGCCGAGCCAGCGCTGGACAACCCAACGCGGCGGCCGATCTCGCGAATCGTAGGCGCGTCGCCGGTGTCCGCTATGGCGTCCCTGATGGCCCGGAGGACGGACTCCTGCCAGGCAGTGAGTCGATCCGCGCTCACGCTGCTCGCACCCCGTGTTCCTGCTCGCGCGCCAGACGTCGCAGCTCGACCCGAGCGGCCGCGGTGCTGCCCTCGAATGTCATGAAGAAGGGATGCCGCCAGAGGTAGTCCGACAGGTGGAGCAGTCGTCGGCGCAGTGCAGTGAGGCGGCGGGGGTGAGGTTGGGCGAGTGCTTCATAGGTGCGGATCCAGTCGTGCTGGGCCTGCACCAGGTCCTGGGGGAAGGTGATGGGCTCCATACCCGAATTAGAGCACGTGTTCGATTTCTGGTGCACGTCAGAACACAGCCGGCTCCCGTCGCCCCACCAGCCGGACCGGGCGACGGAGCGACGGGGCGCGGCTTGCCCAGTCGTGGGCAAGCCCGGCTTGCCCACGCGGGGCGGGCTTGCCCAGTCATCGGATGGCGATGGGAACGATGCAGGCCGCGAGGACGGCCGCGCCGCCCATGGCGACCATCAGCGGCGTGGCAAGCGCCGGGTGGCAGTGCGCCAGGTAGCCCAGAGCGTGTGGGGCTCGTAAAGTCATCGTTGCTGGTGGGAGCCCGCGTGCAAGGCCCTCGGTGGTGGCTGGGATGCTGCACCCCGTGATCATCTCGATCCTGTACCGGGCCACCCGGGCGTTGCTGTCCGTGCCTGCGGTGCTGCTGCGCCGATGCCCGGGTGGGAGGCCGACAAGCAGCTCCACAGCACCTACCGGTCCGGGAAGCCGGACAGCCCCGGCTACTCCGCCGAGCAGACCGCAGAAGTGGCCCGGTACCAGGCGGAGCTGCTCCGGCTGAGCTGATTCGCCGGACACTGGCCATGGACCGACGTGATCACAGACGCGATCAGACGGCTCGACACCCTCCCGAACCCAGACTGACCAGCAACGACCCGCCCCGACAAGCAGAAGAGCCACCGACCGGAACCGTGGAACCCGGCGCCCACCCGATGCGACGATCGGGTCCCCTGCATGCCCGCACACACTCCACAACGACGAATTGGCCGCCAGTCGAAGCTGACGACCAATCACGAAAGATCAAGGCTAACAGGACACCTCGCTCAGGGCGTGCCACTGCCCTGCCGATTACCACCCTTGCGATAACTCAACATCATCACGATGAGGCCGGTCAGCAGCAGCACGCTGCCGCTCAGCGACCCCCACTGGCGAATATCAGGGTCGCTGAGCACCCAGAAACAGACCTGCTGCCAGCACAGGGCGAAGGCAACCACCAACTGGCCCCACCCATAGAGGCGAGGGCGGTGGACCGGCCGCCGGTTCGTGGGAAGCACCCAGCCACGCGTAATCCCCGCTACGCCGGAGGCGGCGATGAGCAACGCCAACAGAACAACAGGTACGGCGACGTAGAACTTCACGGTCCCTCCCTGCGCACCGGACCCACGCCGGACGCCCGCGTGATCATGACATGGTCGCGCTGCGCGTCCACACGCTTCCCCGAAACCCTCATGATCGGCCGGACAGGTCTAGCTAGAGCCTATCTGTCAAATGATCGGCGAGCGCAGGTTTCAGGATGGGGAAATGGCCTTGCTGCTGTGGCGCGAGCCCGCGATGCTGAGCCGGTGCCAGGACAGCGGAAGAGGAGACGCCAGCAACAGGACGCGGGACGCCAGGCTGCCGCCCGCACCTCTCCGGACGCGGGCCGCTGGGAAGTGCTCCTCGAGACGCAGGACGAGTCGGAGTGGCGGGCGCACCTCCGCCGTCTGCATGCCGCGGAGGGGCGGATCGACTGGGCGATGACCCGGATCGACACGCTCTGCGGGCGACTGACGCAGCCGACCACTTACCGGTTGAGCCTGTTCGTGCCGGACTCCGCGCGCGCTTCCACACGGCCTAGTTGAGAACTTGGACTTCCCGGATCTCTACCGAGGTTGACGCGTCTCGGGTGGTGGTGATCGTTCCTGTCTGGCCCGCTCCGGCCCACTCCACGTCCCACGTGGTGGTCGCAGTCACCCTGTACCGGCCGCCGTCCACGGTCGAGCTGGGCGCGGTGTAGCGGTGCCCGCAGTCCGGCGACATCCGCTTGCCGTACTCCGCCGCGTACGGCGTGCCCGGAGCGGTGCAGACGACCGGATCACTGCCGTCACCCATCCCGTACACCACCTTGCGCACCTTGGCCCTGGCAGTGACCGTCACGCCGCCCGCCGACGCGGACGCGGTGGCCGGGCCGGTGCGGGTCGGGCCGGGCTTGTTCCAGATCCAGACCGGCATCCCGACAACGCCGACACCGGACGGCTTGGGCGCAATGCCGATGTCCGCGCCCTCCAGGCGCAGGTTCTCCACCGCCCGCTGGGCCAGCGCCTGGACGTCGACGCCGCCCCCGGCCGGGCCTGTCGCGGAGAACACCGTGCCGCCCTCCAGCTCCCGGCCGGCGCCCGGACACGAGACGTTGTAGAGCCGCCCCTTGGCGGGGCTCAGCACCCGAAGGACAGCACCGGGGCGCCGGCGACTTCCGTCCCGGCCCCGGCCGCCGGGCGACGGCGGGTGCGGCGCGGCGGGCCCGGCCGCCGCGCAACCGGCCGAACGCCCCCGGTCCCTGGCCGCGGCCGTACCGCCCATCCCGCCCGTCCCCTACTCCTCCACTCCAGCCAGGGAACATGGGCAGAGCGGCCGCAACGGGGATGTCAGCGACGAGCGCGAGAAAGGTGAACGCACCGGTAGCCCTCCTTACCCAACGGCCACCCACCTCGTCGGCGCCTCTTGCTGGCGTTCGCCGCCGACGGGGGTGGGTGCGGTTTCCGCCTAAACCTGGGTTCCTCTGTCGCCTCGCCATACTGTTGGCTTCCCCCTCCCAGGCTGAGTTCAACGCGGATTGTGAACTTTCATAAACAGACAGCATCAGCTGGTGGCGCTTGTGACCTAGGTGTATTGCTCGCCTTGGACTTCCGGGCCGGGGCTCTCTTCGCGGCCTTCTCCGGCTTCGCGTGGACAATCTCTCCCCCGGCGATGGCTGGGGTGTCCGTGGGCGCGTGGCGGATGGCGATGAGGGCGACATCATCGCCGAGGCCTCCGCCGGTGTGGGCGGCCAGATCCCGCTCGATGTGGTGCAGCAGGGCCTCGGGAGTGCAGTGGGTCCAATGGGCGGCGCGTTCCGCGAACGGGTAGAAGGTGCCGTCGCGGTCGCGGGCCTCTATGACGCCGTCGGTGTAGAGGAGCAGGGTGTGCCCGGAACCGAAGGGCAGCACGTCGAGGGTGTAGTCGCCGGGGTCCGTCATGCCGACGCCCAGCGGGGGTGCGGGGTGCAGGTCCGGGACGATCACGGTGTTGCCCGGGCCGAGCAGCAGGGGTGCGGGGTGGCCGCAGCTGGTCATCCGGGTGACGGGCTCCTCGTCGGGGATCTCCAGCAAAAGCACGGTGACGAAGCGTTCTCCCGCCTCGTCCTCCGGTTCGAAGCCGGCCAGGTAGCGGGTAACGCTCCGCTCCAGGGCGGCGGCCAGGGCGGGCAGGGAGGCGTGCTGGTGGGCGGCCTCGCGGAAGGCGCCGAGCAGGATGGCTGCCTCACCGATGGCGGGCAGGCCCTTGCCCCGCACGTCGCCGATCATCACCCGGGCTGCGCTGTCGGTGCGGGCCGCGGCGTACAGGTCGCCGCCGATCTCTGCTTGGTCCTCGGCGGCCAGGTACAGGCAGGCGAGCTGCAGCGGGCCGAGCCTGCTCGGCAACGGCCACAGCAGGACGTGCTGAGCGGCCTCGGCCACCGACCGGACCTGGGCCAGTACGCGGCTGCGCCGATCGCGTACCACGCAGAAGAGCACGACCAGCGCCGACAGCAGTGCTATTGAGAGCGCCTGCACCAGCGAGTTCCGCGAGACGGGCACGCCGAAGTGCCAGCCGATGAACCCCTGGGCCACCACCGCCAGGGCGCCGATGCCGCCCGTCGCCCAAGGCCCGGCACCGAACCACGCGGCGATCGCGGGCGCAATCACCAGCAGCGGACTGAGGACAATGTCGACCGGGAGCACGGCGTCCACAACCGTGATCACCACAATGAGCGCAATGGGGATCACCAACGACCGCCACGGCTGCCTCATGCCGGCAAAGCGCCGCCTGAACATGCTTCTACACTGCCCCTTCTCAGAGCGGCTCGCGACGCTTGCGCGTCAGCAGCCCGTACGCCGCGCCGCCGACGGCCAAGGTGGAGGCCTCGCCGATCCCGCCCGCCTCCGCGGCAGCGAGAACGGTGTCGCGGTTCTCCCGTACCGCTTGAGCTGCGCCATGGTTGCGTTGACCTCTTCGAGGAAGATCACGGTCCTCGGGCCGACCCGCCACGGCTCGCGCTCGAGGACGTCGTCGGCCAGCTGCTCCGCGAGCGCGAGCCGGCGCCGGCCTTCCTGCGCGAGCCGGATCAGGGCCTCGTGGATCTCAGCTATGTCCCGGCAGTAGGTGACGCCGGGCACACCGCGGGCCCAGGTGTGGGAGATCCGCTTGAAGTCCAGGACGAACGCGTGCGCGCCGTTGTGGATGAACTGGCAGCAGATGGCGCGCAGGATGGTCGCCTTGCCTCCGCCGGTGCCTGCGGAGATCAGGACGTGGGGGGAGTCGTGGTCCAAGTCGACGGAGACCTTCTTCTTGCCTGCCCCGAGGCCGATCAGCGGCGCGGACTCGGGCATCTTCGCCAGGATCGGGACACACCGAGCCCGAGGGGGCGTATCTCTTGGGCTGTTGGCTGTCCGACCATTGATCGGCACGCTGCCGCGCTGACTCCGGTTACCGCCCTTCGGCACGGGCCTTCAGGCGGGCAAGGATGCCATTTGTGCTGGCCATGTCTTCAGCGGCAACGCGCTGCTGCACCTCTTCACGGCGGGTGTGTTCGCAGGCCGGGCACAGCCCGCCCTCCGCGGGGCGGTACCCGGCCGGGCCCACGGTGCCCGGCTCGACATCGCTCTGGCAGGACGGGCACTCCCAGGTGGCTTCCCACCGGGCCGGTTCCTCGCGCCGCCGCTGGTCCTCCACGGCACGGGCCGCTTCCTGCTCCTGTCGGTGCCGGTCCTGGCGGGCGTGGTACTCCTCCTGTGTGCCGGTGTTGGTGAGGGCGTCGGTGATCGGCTGCCAGTCGCTGTGGCCGAAGCGCCACCAGACGGGTCCGTGGGGGCCGTGGGTGCGGAGCTGGTCGAGGTGGGTGGCGATGACGGGGACGGTGCCGGCGTGGTCCCACCAGCCGTCTTCCTCGGTGTCCCTGGGGGACCAGCCGTGTGGGTTCTGCCAGCGAGGCTGCCAGCAGGTGCGGGACAGGTCGCGGATGGTCTTGATGCGGTTCATCCGGGCCTGCGCGCCGACGTCCTTCGTGAAGACCAGGGCGACGGGCGGGTACCCGCCGCGGCCGGAGTCGTCCCACAGCGTCGACCACAGCGGGACGTCACGGCCCCGGTCGTTCTTCACCTGGCGGAGGAAGAACCGCCGTTGGCGGGCCGTTGACCAGAACGGGATGGTGCTCGACATCCTCGTACAAAACCGCCGTGACACCGCCGCGGCCAGGCGATTCTTCCGTCGTCTGCTGAAGAACACGGGTGCGGTGCCGCGGGTGATCGTCACCGACAAGCTCCGCTCCTACGGCGCCGCCCACCGCGAGGTCATGCCCTCCGTCGAGCACCGGCGGTCGAAGTATCCGAACAACCAGGCGGAGAACAGCCACCAGCCGACCCGGCAGCGTGAACGGGCGATGAAGGGCTTCCGCAGTGTCGGCGCGGCCCAGCGGTTCCTGTCCGCGTTCAGCGGGATCTCACCCCACTTCCGACCCCGCCGCCACCTGATGGCGGCCTCCGGCTACCGAGCTGAGATGACCATCCGCTTCGCCATCTGGGATCAGATCACCCGCGCTGCCGGCCAGCCCACCACGGTCTGAACACGCCCTGTCGGCGTGCCCATCACGCCCCGACGCACCATCAGACAGCCACGCACCCAACAACGTGACAACACCCAGGAGAACTCTTGGGATGTCGCACAATGCTGGGTGTCTGCCCGCCCTTTCGGGCAGCCCGGAGATGGGCTACCCGAAAGACGGCTCCGCGCGGAACCCAGACGGACAGTGCGTCCGACCCGGTTTTTCGTGTGTCTAGGGTGGGTCAGAAGTAGGCGACGTCGAGGCCGCCGTCTCGCGAGGTGCTGCCGCTGGGGCAGTTGGCATAGGACTTGGTGCGGTCGCCGGCCCACTTCCAGGGACCCACGTACTCCTTGCCGTTGGAACACAGAACCCAGCCGCGGTAGTTCCAGTTGGGGCCGTTGCCGTCGCACCAGCCACCGGCCCGGGTGGACGTCCTCTCCACGTAGCAGGTGCCGAGCCAGCCGGCGAGTACCTGAGCGTCGGCCGGGTGCTGGATGCGGACCGTGCCCTGTCGGGCGCTGTGTTCCGGTGCTTCGGCGGCGTGGCTGGGGGCCGCCGCCATAAGGGTCACGGCGGTGGCCGCGACGGCCAGCGCGGACAGGGTTGTCGGCTTGCGCATGTGTTCCCCCTTGGAAGAGTCAATCGAACTGATCGACCTCGGATCGTGTCGGACACATCGTCTTTGACCGAGCATGATCTCGACAAAGACCGTCGGCTATAGCCGAATGTCCCTGGTCAGCGCGTGCCACGCCCAAGAATGCGGACACTGGGGGCTTTATGTTGCGAATCCACTTCACGTCGGAAGATCTGGCGCGGGTAACGCTCGGCTACAACAGCTCGCTGCCGGTAAGTGAGGCCGTGATGAGTCTGCAAGCACTCCGTCGTGGCTCGGGCCCACGGTTCTCCGCGTGGCGGCGCCTCGTCGGAAATCAGCTGCCCGCACGGGCGTCCCTGCTCGGCTCCCTGGTACCGGCCTCCGGCTGGGCCCCGGACTTCCTCACCCCAGGCCCCGACCGGGCATCCCCCACCACAGGGGCGTTCGACGCGATACGAGCCACGCCGCGCAGGCGTCTCGCGGCCGAACTGCGCCGTCTGTCGAGCCATCACCGCCTGCCCGCCTGGGCACAGCTGCTGGCCGACGGCGACCGCGAAACGCTGGACGCGGTGGCCGACACCCTGGCCGCCTACTACGACATCGCGGTAACCCCGTTCGTCGACCGCATGCGGGCCGTACTGGACGCGGACCGCGCCTGGCGGGTGCACACCATGGCACGCCTGGGCGTCGGTGCGGTACTGGCCGGCCTGCACCCGCAGGTGCGCTGGGAGGAACCCGTGCTGGAGCTCCCCAGCCCACCCGGACAAGGCCAGATCGACTTCCACCTGAAGGGGCGGGGGCTCCTCCTGTCCGCCCACATCTTCTGCGGCTCCCGTCCCCGGGCACTGCTCAACGAGGTGGGCACCCCCATCCTCGTGTACGCGCCTGTCTGGAATCTGCAGAGCGACAGCCTCGTCGCCGCACGACTGGATGCCCGGCCACGTGCGTCGACAGCCTTGGCGACCCTGTTGGGTCGCACCCGTGCGGCCGTCCTGGAGGCCCTGGCATCCCCTGCCGGTCACAGCACCAAGCAACTCGCCGAGAGCCTTGCCATCTCCCGCGCCTCGGCCTCGGAACACGTCGCCGCACTGCGAGCCGCCGGCCTGGTCACCAGCCTTCGACAGGCCAACACGGTGCGGCACACCCCCACCGCCCTGGGAACCAGACTCATCTCGACCGCGACCGGCACCGCGGGGATCCGGTCGCCCTGAGCGGGCGTTAAGTCCGTTTCTCGTAACGGCCTCGTCCGGGTTGAGTGAGGAAGCCTTGGCGGGTGAGGCGTCCGAGGCGGCTTCGGGTGACGTTCAGGGCTGGGTCGTCGGTAGGCATACTGAGGAGTTCGTGCAGTTCGCGGACCCGGAACGCCTGGTCGGGGTGCTGGTTGAAGGCGTTCACGATGGCCTGGTACGCGGTGGCTTGTTCGGGCGGATCGGGTTCGGCTCCGCCCGGCGCAAGTTCGCAGATGACCTTCCGGGCGATGGTCAGCTCCGCGAGACGTGCTTCGGCCTCGGTGAGAGCGGCGGCGAGGTGCTCGATCTGGTCGCGTAGTTCGCTGGCCCGGGCGGTGGCCTCGTCCTGTTGGGCCTGGAGAGCGGCCAGGAGTTCGGTGCTGTTCACGCGGCCGCCTGGAGGGTGTCGCGCCAGGTGGGGGCGGGTGTGGTGAGGCGGCGGGTCATGTTCGCGGTGGAGGCCCAGTAGACGCGTGAGGCGGAGTTGTCGGGCCGGTGGTCGTATTCGCGGGCCAGACGCCGGTGCAGCATCAACGTGCCGTTGACCTGCTCGACCACCCACCGCTTGGGCTGTGGGACGAAGCCTTTGCCCTGGTCGTCGGGGTTGCGGCGGACGACCTCGACGGTGATGTCCAGCAGGGCGCCGTGGATGATGACCTCGTCCTTGAGGCCCTGGTCCACCAGGGCCTTCTCCAGGCGTATCCCGCACCGCTCGGCGGCCTGGTCGAGCAGGGCCGTGCCGGCGGCGTTGTCGTGGGCGGAGGCGGCCAGGACGACCAAGCCGATGATCAGCCCCAGCACGTCGACGGCCAGTCCCCGCTTGCGGCCCGGCGTCCGCTTGTTCGCGTCCAGTCCCGTCGTGGTCTTCGGGACCCCCGCCTTCGCCAGCCCCTCCCCGACATCCGTCCGGACCGGAGCGCATGACCACCACACCCATGACCCAGGGACGACGTGCCGACTCCGCCCGCAGGCGTCAGCGCGTCCAGAAGGCGCACCCGGACGAGATGCACAAGCGCTCGCCGGCCCGCCGGGAGCTCAGCGTTCCGGAAGGCCGTAACGGGCGCGCGTGACGGGCATGCGCGTGACCGGCGTGCGTGGTGAAAGCGGCATTCGGCAGTCACGGCAGCCGCTTCTCCGCAACCGGAACTGAGCGATCGGTTTCAGTCAAATGTGACGCGTACGTTTACAGGCGTTCACATCTTCGACATGCTGGCGCACACTTGCTCCAGACCATCGACAGGAGCACGTCATGCGTCGTCGCATCGCAGTCCTCGGCACCGGAGCCGCCCTCTTCGTGGCCGCCGGAGTGATGACCGCCCCCTCCGCCTCGGCAACGTCCTTCTGTTTCATGTCCCAGGGCAGCAACTGGGGCTCCGTCAGCTGCCAGACCACCCCTCCCAAGAACAGCTGGCAACTCGTCCTGGTCTGCAACAGCAACACCGTTAACGGCGCCCAGGTGACCGTCAACGGCCGCTGGCACACGGGCGACGGCTCCGACACCCTCTACTGCCCCACCGGCTACAGTGCCGCCTACACCAAGGTCAACAACAACAACTGACCCCGGGCGCGGGGCTGGAGGCCTACCGCCCCAAAGAAGCGGGCGGTAGCCCGTAGGGGTGTCATACCCGGGTATTCAGGGGCTGGTTGGCCCCCAGGCATGACCGCCGCGGTCCGTCCCCGCCCGTAGCGTCTCCTGCGTAACAGATCGCGAGGAGGAGACATCATGGGCAATCCGGGACGGGCCGTGGCGGCGGTGGTACCGGCGGCGACGACAGCGCTCGGCATGGTGTCGCGCCCGGGGCGGTGGCCGCCGAACCAGCGGGAGACGGCGGCGGGCGGCAGGCGCGGGTCCGGCTGCCTGAGCCCAGCGGGCCGTACCCGAGAAATGGCGCCGATCGCGATCGGCCCGTGACGTGAGAAGGGCCGCACGGGTTGGGTAAGTTGTGATGCCTTGTGCCGTTCGGAAACTCGTCGCCGCTGGTCAGGCTGCATATCTGTACTCGTTGATGACACCGCCGAATACTCGGGTGCGAAGGAGTCGGCGCGCGGTCAGGTCGGTCGCGGCCGCAGGGTGCGCCTGAGCGAGGGGAGCAAGCTGTCCCCGGCCCTGATGCGGGCGATGGTGGTTGTAGTGCCGGGCGTAGCTGTCCAGGACCTGCCGGGCGTGGGCCTCGTTCCAGATCAACAGGTAGTCGAGGGCTTCGCGCCGCAGGGTTCCGATGCCCCGTTCGCAGTGCGCGTTCATCCGAGGAGCCCGCGGCGCGGTCCTCAGGGCCTCGATGTCGTCGGCTGCGAAGACCGCGTCGAAGGGCGTTGTCACGTTGTCGAGGGTGTTGGCGCTTGGTGGGGCGTCGGCGTGCTGGGGTCGGGTTCCGGCTCCGCGCTCAGGCCGTGGCGGGCAGGCCGGCGGTGCCGGTGATCTGCTCCCAGATCGCGAAGCGGACGCTC
>NZ_JBLVKW010000132.1:0-12851 GCF_048270745.1 Streptomyces sp. NPDC056231
TCTACAACCCGCGCCGCCGCCACAGCGGGGCCGCCGGCCTACCGCCAATCGAGTTCGAACGCACCATCAGCGAAGCACGCGCCGAGCACCATCAGCAGGACCAAGCCGCGTAAGGAAGGCCTCTACGTTTCCAGGGGATTGACAATTCAGACGTTCTTGTCGGCTGTGACCAGCACTTTCCCAACTGGCCCTAGGCCGTTTCCTTCGGATCATCTGATCATTGGTTAATGTATGTCGTTGACTGACGCTCAGTGGGCGAGGATCGCGCCGTTGCTGCCGGACCGGACTCCGAAGCGGGGCGGGCGGTGGCGGGATCACCGGCAGGTGATCGACGCGATCGCGTTCAAGTACCGCACCGGAACACCCTGGATGGACCTGCCCGAGCACTTCGGCTCGTGGAAGGGCGCCCACAACCGGCTGCGGAAATGGGCCGCTGACGGAACCTGAGAGAAGGTCTTCACCGCGCTGCTCGCCCAGGCCGACGCCGAAGGCGACCTCGACTGGGCCGTCGCGGTCGACTCCACTGTCGTCCGTGCCCACCAGCACGCCGCCGGGGCCCGTCAAAAAGGGGCCCGGACGGCGAGCAGGATGACCATGCCCTCGGACGGTCCCGCGGCGGCTTGACCACCAAGATTCACCTTGTCGCCGACAGTCGTTGCCGCCCACTCACGTTCGTCGTCACGCCTGGCCAGACAGGTGACGCACCCCGTATTCCCCGAGGTCATGCCCGGTTACGAGTGCCCCGGCTGACCAGCCGGCCAGGACCACACCGGATGTGGTCCTGGCCGACATGGCGTATTCGTCCCGGGCGATCCGCAGTCACCTGCGACAGCGCGGAATCCGGGCAGTGATCCCACAGCCCGCCGACCAGGCCGCGAACCGCAAGCGGCTCGGGCGGCTCGGCGGACGTCCGCCAGCCTTCGACCGCGAGACCTACAAGCAGCGGAACACGGTCGAACGGTGCATCAACAAGATCAAGCAGTGGCGCGGTCTGGCCACCCGATAAGACAAGACCGCCACCATCTACCTCGCCGGACTCCACATCGCCGCCATCTTCATCTGGTCGGGGAGGTGATCTGAAAGAGGCGGCCTAGTCCTGCGGTGCCAGGGTGCGCAGGACGTCGAACTCATTGCCCTCTGGGTCGGCCATGACCACCCAGTTCCGGTCTGGACCCTGGCCCACGTCCGTCCTGGTGGCGCCGAGGCCGAGCAGTCTGGTCACCTCGTCCTCGGTGCTGCCGTCGATCGGGCTGACATCGAGATGAAGCCGGTTCTTGACGGCCTTGCCCTCGGGTACACGGATGAACACCAGGGTGGGCGGCATCTGGCGGGCCCGGACATCCTCGACGGTCGGGACCCAGGAGCCTATCTCGACCTTGCCCTCGCTCCGGTCGATCACCTTGAAGTCCAGCACCTCACACCAAAAGGCCGCTAGCCTCTCCGGATCGTGGCAGTCAACGGTCAACTCGGTGAACCTGCTTGTCATGCTTCTCCCAGGTAGTACGGACGGGGCTCAGCGTAGGTCGCCCGCTCGACAGATCCGAGATCTTTTTGACCAGGGACTCAGCCGGACTTGATCCGGAGGAAACCGCCTAGTAGGGCTTTGTCACGTTGGTGGGGGGTGTGACCGGCTGATGGCATGTCAGGGTGTGGTGGGGCGGGGTGGCAGTTTCGATTCAGGCCGCGGTGGACATGGCGGCGGCACCGGTGATCTGGTCCCAGATCACGAAGCGGATGGTCATCTCGGCGCGGTGGCCGGCGGCAGTCATCAGGTAGCGGCTGGGATGCCGCTGAAGGCGGACAGCAATCTTTGTGCGACGCCGACCTCCCCGACCTCAACATTCGGCACTCAACCCCCTGTCACCAACCTCCATGGACAGTGACAGACACACACCGTGCTGTATCGGCCGGCAACCAATTGACCAGCATCATCGCTAAAAACGTCAGCGCCAGATCAGCATCTACGTCATCGCTCGAACCACTCACCTCGACCAGCTGAACAACAACAGACAGCGCACCACCGAACTGACATCACGATGCCGAACCACCACCGACAAAAACCGCACATCATCACGCAGGACAACGCAGTGTCCGCCGGGGCGGATCTCGGGCCAGGCAACAACAGCCGCCTTGGCATTCCGTCCCCTGAGGATGTCCTCGGATCAAGTCAGGAGGTTGCGATCGTCGCCCCTGACAGCCTGACAGTCAGAGGACCGCGCCGTGGCGTTTCACGCGGCCTTGGTCAGGGTGGTCCGGTCCTTGCTGGACATGTGCCAGGCGGTTGTGGCGAACTCACCTGTGGCTCCTCCCCCGTCGTGGCGCGGCCACAGGAGGAGGGCGGCGATCGCTCCCGCCGCGGCGAGGATCGCGAGGGCGGACCAGGTGAGGGTGAGGCCGGCGTTCGTGCCGAGCACGCCCGCGACGGGGTAGGTGATCAGCCAGGCCAGGTGCGACAGGGAGAACTGGGCCGCGAATGCCTCGGGGATCGCGTTTCGTGCGACGGAGGCACGCAGGACCTTGCCGGTCGGCGTGATGATCAGTGCCATGCCGATGCCGATCACGGCCCAGATGATCGCCGTACCGGTCCATGTGGTGAAGCCGACCGCGATGAGCGTCACCACGGCAATCGTGCCGCCGACCAGGACGCCGGCACCGGTCATCATGATGGTGCGGGCGGTGATCCGATCGAGTACGCGGGGCAGGGCGAGCGCGGCCAGGAGGGTTCCGGTGCCGGAGGCGGCGAGCATCCAGGCGACGTCCTGTTGTGTGCCGCCGAGCTTGTCACGGACGTAGTTGACGGTGTTGACGACGACGATTGAACCGGCCGACGCGACCACGAGGTTGAGCGCCATGATGCCGCGCAGTCGCGGCGTGGTGAGGAAGGTTCTGATTCCGCCTGCGGCCTTGTCCCATGCCTTGGTGTGGGTGCTGGGGCGAGCGTCGGGAATGCGTGTCGACAGGACGAGCAGGGCGGAGATGATGAATCCGGCGGAGGTGGCGAGGAACAGTCGGTCGAAGGTCATGAAGGTCAGGGCGACGGCTGCCAGCACGGGGCTGAGCAGGCTCTCCATGGTGGAGGCGACCTGGGAGGCGGACAGGGCTCGCGTGTAAGCGGACTCGTCGGTGACGATGTCTGGGATGACGGCCTGAAACGTAGGGGTGAATGCCGCGGAGGCGGCCTGGAGCAGGCCGATCAGGATGTAGATGTGCCAGACCTCGGTGACCAGCGGCAGTGCCAGGACTACCGCACCGCGGATCACGTCGAGGAGGACCAGGAGGGTCCTTCTGGGGAACCGGTCGATGTACGCGGCGGCCAGCGGGGCTATGACCACGTACATGACCATCTTGATGGTCAGGGCGGTGCCGAGGACCATTCCGGCGCGTGGGCCGGCGAGGTCGTAGGCGAGCAGTCCGAGGGCCACGGTGGTCAGCCCGGTGCCGAACAGGGCGATGACCTGGGCGCCGAACAGGTGGCGGTAGTCGCGGACGGCGAACAGACGCATGGCGGGGTTCCTTCCGTGTCCATGCGGCGGGGCGCGGCCCCGGGGTGGGGGCCGCGCCCCGCGGGTACAGGCGGGGGTGTCGCTAGGCACCGGTGTCGCTCCCCGGTGTGAGGCCGGCGAGGAGGTTGAAGGCGCCGGTGAGGATGTTGAGTGCGACCACGCCGACGACGTCGGCTATCGCGCGGTCGCTGTAGCCGTGAGCGCGGAGCGCGGTGATCTGTTCGTCGGTGATCGACATCGGCTCGCGGTAGATCTGGAGGGCGAGGGCGATGATCGCCGCGATTGCGGGATCGGCCGAGGTACCGGCGTGGGCTCGCTCGATCTCTTCCTCGTCCACTCCCATGGCGCGGGCTGCACTGACATGCGCGTCGAGGCACAGTCGGCATCCCTGCACGGTCTGGACGGCGATCGAGATCCGTTCGCTGGTCCTGCGGTCGAGTTTGGCTCGTCCCATGGCCCGGCTGAGTTGAAGGTAGCCGCCGAGTACGGCCGGCGAGTGCGCCATCGTGGAGACCATGTCCCCGATTCGGCCGTGGCGGGAGACGAGGTCGGCCAGCAGATCGCGCGATGAGCCGATGGCGGTGTCGGGCGTGAGTCGGGTCAGGCGGGGCATGTCGCTCCTTCCACTGTGGGATGTGCGTTCACGCGGTCAGTGGTGTGTGTGGCCGCTGTGTTCGGAAGGGCCCTGGGACGCCGCGTCCAGGCGGGGCGTTGTCTCGGTCGTGTGTACCGTGAATTCGGCCGTCCGGACGACTTCGTCGTGCTGGAAGTCCAGGTACAGGCGGTAGGTCCCGGCCGAGGGTGCGACTGCCATGAAGGTGATTTCGGGTCCCGGTGCGGTGGTGCCGTCACCGGGTTCGCCATCCGGGTGCACGTGGAGGTAACCCAGGTCGCCGACGCGCAGTGCCACCAGGTGCCCGTACGCGGCCAGGTAGGGCTGCAGGTCGGTGACGGGATGACCGTTCCGGCTGACGGTGAGGGTCAGTTCGCTCGCCTCACCGGGCAGGAGTCTTCCGTCGAGCGTGACGGTGTACTCGTCGATCTGCGTGATCTTGGCGGCGTCGGGCAGCGGCCGGGGGGCGTACGGTCCGGCGACCGCGGCGTCTATGCCCAGCGTCATGGCACCGTCGTGGCCTGCCGGGTGAATGTCGGCGAAGAACCTCCAGTCCCCCGCGTCGAGGGCCAGTTCAGTGCTCCAGGTGCCCTTCTCGTCCCTCACCGGGTGCACGTGCTGGAACCCGGACGTGTCGCGCCGGACGGCGATGAAGTGCAGTTCCTTCTCGTGCTCGGGGACGAACTCGGTCACTGCGTGCCCGTCGGGGCCGATCACCCTGAAGCTGACCGGCTGCACGCCGGCGGTGAAGAGAGTCGAGTCGAGCTCGAGGGTGTACCCGTTCTCGGAGACCGACAGTCCACCGGGTCGGGCTGCACCGTGGCCGACGTGGCTGTGACCGGTGTGGCTGTTCATTGCATCTCCATGGGTGTGTTGGGTCTTCGGGTGCTTCCCGCTCTCGCGCTAACCATATACCCCTGGGGGGTATTCCAGAAGTGGGTGCGTCGATGGAGCAGTTCCTCGTCGACCTGGTCCACGGTGACGCCGGCGCGGACACGGCGACGGCTTCCCCCAACCGGACCTGTTCCGCCAGAAGGGCGCCGCACGCGTGACGCACGGGCTGGAGTCAGGCCGGCGGGTCACCGTACGGGAGGACGTCCTCCAGCTCGATGGCGCGGCGCAGCGCGGCGAACGACTCGTCGAAGTTGCCCTTGCGGCATTCCAATTCACCTTCGAGCATTGCGGCTGCGACCTTGAGCGCGTCGACTCCTCGGCCGGCACGGAGTTGAGCCGGCTGTCGGGCACCCGGGCAAGGGCCGCAGTGAACTCGGTGTGGGCTGGCTCGGCTTCGGAGATGCGCCCGAGCACGGAGAAGGCTACGCCGCGTGCGTAGTGGATCCCCGCCGCGGTCGAGCAGAACAGCTCCTGGTCCTCGGGGAGTTCGAGGTCGAGGATGTCCTGCCACCGGCCGAAGCGGATCAGCACGTGCGGCAGTGTGGTGCAGTGACTCTCGACCAGGTCGGCCAGTGGAGGACGGGACACCTGGAGCAGCTCGGGCGTGATGACCTCATCCAGGCGGTGCGCTGCGCGCAGGGCTTCGCGGGATTTTCCGGCCATCATGGCGCGCTTGGCGCCACACGCCCCATATCGCCTCATACCGCCTAGGGGTATGTAGACTGCAGCGCGTACATCGTGTGAGTCTGGAGAGTGTGATGACACAGGTTCGCGAGGACCGTGCCGCTCTGTTCAGCAATCTGCAGAGCAGACAGATACAAGCAGCTTTCTTCGCCCGGGTCGCAGACGATGTGGACTGGGCGGTTCAGGGCACGCATCCGCTGGCGGGGCGTTACCGCGGCAAGAAGGCGTTCATGGGGCCCACCTTTGATCGGTCGGCCGGTGTCCTGCCGGAGAGCGCAGGGCTAAGAGTTGATCATTTGTTCGTCGACGGGAACACCACGATCGCCGAGCTGGTCGCTGACTCGCGCACCAATGAGGGGGCCGGTTCGATAACCGCTACTGCTGGGTGTGCCGGTTCGACGGTGACCTGATCGTGGAGGTGCGGGCATGTCTGGACTCGATGATGGTGCACACGATTCTGCATAACGAACAGCGGCCTGCTTGACCAGTGCATGAAAGCACAGCCGCCTCCAGCGGGAGGATGCGGCGCAGGCCTGTCATGCCGAGGCCGGGACGGGGCAGTCATCCCCTGTTCGAGATCTGCGCACGGTTGACGACCAAGCACGGTCTGGGTCTGTCCCGCCAGGGGCCAGCACCTCGCTGTACTGGAAGCCGCTGGCCTGATCCGGACACATCGCCAGGGCCGCTAAAAATTCTACGACCTGAACACCGAACCGCTTGAGCGCATCGTGCCCGATGGCTCAGGCCTGATGTGCAGGAGAACACCCAATGAAGATCAATCTCGCCAACGTCTTCGTCAACGACCAGGGCAAGGCCCTGCGCTTCTACACCGAGGTGCTGGGATTCGTGAAGAAAACCGAGGTCCCGCTCGGAAAGCACCGATGGCTGACCGTGGTCTCGCCCGAGGAGCCCAACGGCACCGAACTGGTTCTCGAGCCCAACGACCACCCCGCTGTCAGGCCGTACACGGAGGCACTGGTCAACGACGGAATCCCGGCCGCATCCTTCGCCGTGGACGACGTGCATGCCGAGTTCGACCGGCTGCGCGGCCTCGGGGTGCGCTTCACCCAGGAACCGCTGGAGATGGGCCCGGTCATCACCGCGATCCTTGACGACACCTGCGGCAACCTCATCCAGATCGCCGAGTACAAGTAAGCCGGCACGGCGAACGGCCGTGAGCTGCCGTCCACGGTCAGGTTCCCGGAAAAACGTATCCGCGCTTGTCATAGCGGGTGGCGACAATCCTGAACTGTTTCCGTTTGTTGATCGCCCGCTCAACGCTGTTCCGGGCTTTGTATCAGGTCCTCGAACCCGGAAGGCCGACAGCCGCGAGCCCCCTGCGCAGGCGGGCCGGCTTGGTGTAGCTCTTTCTGGAATCACATGCCGGATCCCGCGTCGCTGCAGGAAGGAGCGGATCAGGCCGTTGCTGTACGCCTTGTCGGCGCCGACGCTGTCCGGCAGGCATCGTGGCCTGCCCGAGCCGAGCCGGGGGACGCGGATTGTGTCTGCCTTCGGTCCAGGGACCGAGTCTCACGCTTCCTCAGGCAGGTAGGTGGCCAGCGCCCGCAGACCCGCCAGCACCTCGTCAGCGGTGGGCGCGGACTCGGGGTCGGTGAGATGCTGCATCATCAGGCCGCTGACGAGGGCGAGCTGCACCGAGCCGACGGTGCGGATCGTCGCTTCGGGGAGCTCGGTCTCGGCGGTTCCGGTGACCTCTCGCGCCATGCCGCTGCGTCCCTGCCTCAGCCCGGCGGCCACCTGCTCACGCAGCTCCGGATCGCGCTGCGCGCGCAGGACTGTCTCCAGATTGGCGATCCAGAAGGTCTTATTGACCGAGAACGCCTCAATCAGGCGACGCCATAGCGCGCTGAGGTCGGTAGCACCCTCCGACGGCCCGAAGGCCTGGTCTCCCGAGTCGAGCGCCTCGAAGAGCGCCTGGTTCAGCAGCGCCTCCTTCGAGCCGAAGTGATAGCCGATCGCCGCCATGCTCACGCCCGCCGCGGAGGCGAGGTCGCGGACCGTCGTGCGCTCGTAACCCTTTGCGAAAAGGCACTGCCTGGCGGCCTCCAGCAGCTTCTCCCGGTTTCCCATGACGTGGACCCTAGCAACATTCTGCACGTTTGCGCCAGACGAACGCCTTAGGCAATCGACTCAGGCAAACGTCTTGCGCATTTGCCCAAATCCTGGCTACCGTTCCGAGCGTCGAAGATCACGCCGATCCCGGGAGCCCAGATGAGCACCACGAAGTCCCGCGTCGCCGTCCTTGCCGCGGCCACCGTCTCCGCAACGCTGGCCGCCACGGTGATCACGGCCGGCCTCGCCTCCGCGCGCCCCAGCTCCCAAGCCCTCCCCGCCCGCGTGGTGACCGCCGACGGCCAGGTCCAGGGCACGGTCGCTGGTGCAGTGCGCACGTTCCAGGGCATCCCTTACGCGGCCCCGCCGACCGGAGAACGCAGGTGGAAGGAGCCGCGGCCGGTGCGCCATTGGTCGTCGCCGCTGGACGCCCGCGCCCCGAAGAGCGCCTGCGCGCAGCCGACCGACCAGCCCATCTCGATCGAGGACGGAGGCAGTGAGGACTGCCTCTACCTGAACGTCACGACTCCGGCTGGGCGGACGACGGGACGGCTGCCGGTCATCGTCTGGATTCACGGCGGCAGCTTCACCTACGGTGACGGCGCCACCTATCGCGCGGCCAAGCTGGCCGCCGCGCGGCAGGGTGCGATGGTCGTGACGATCAATTACCGGCTCGGGGCGTTCGGCTTCCTCTCCGCGGCCGGCCTGCGCGCACCGGCCAACCTCGGTCTTCTTGACCAGCAGGCCGCGCTGAAATGGGTCAACCGCAATGCCGGTGCCTTCGGCGGCGATCCCCGCAATGTCACGATCATGGGGCAGTCGGGCGGCGGCTACAGCGTCTGCGCCCAGTTGGTCTCGCCCGGAGCCCGCGGGCTCTTCAGCAAGGCGATCGTGCAGAGTGCGGGCTGCGTCGGACCGGACGGCTCATTCACCCGCACACAGACAGAGACCAACGGCCTCACCCTCGCCAAAGCCGCGGGCTGCGACGATCCGCGCACCGTCGACTCCTGCCTGCGGAGCAGGTCCACCGCCGAACTCATCAAGGCGTCCGTCTCCGGACACGACGGCTACCGGCCCGTGGTGGACGGCAAGGTGCTGCCCGAGGCCCCGTCACGGGCGATTGCCGCCGGGCGGTTCGCCCGGGTACCGGTGCTGCACGGCTCCACTCACGACGAGATGAGCGGGCTGGCCGGGCTCGACGAAGTCATGACAGGGAGGCCGCTGACCGCCGAGGGGTATGTCAAGAAGGTCACCGATCAGTTCGGAAAGGATGCTCCCGCGGTCCTGGCCGAGTACCCGGTCGCGAACTACCCGGCGCCCGGGGCGGCGATGTCGGCCGTGCTGACCGACTCGGAGTGGTCGGCCGCGGCGCTCGACACCCAGCGCGCGCTGGCCCGCTACACCCCCGTCTACGCCTACGACTTCGCCGAGGCCGTGGCCCCGTACTTCAAGGGCGTGCCGCGGCCGGCAAGTTTTTCGCTCGGTACCGGCCACATGATCGACCTGGCCTACCTGTTCGACAACGACCTGTTCGAGCCGCTCGACGCCGCGCAAGCCGGGCTGTCGGACACAGTGACCGACTACTGGAGCCGGTTTGCGAGCACTGGGCAGATGAACGGGTATGGCATGCCCACGTGGAAGCGGTTCACGACCCGCGGCCCGTACGTGCAGCGGCTCGCGTCCGGCCGCATCGGGCATACCGACTTCGCGGCCGACCACCACCACGCCTTCTGGAAGGCACTCGCCCCCTCACGGTGAGGTGAAGGGCTCCGAGGAACACCCGATGGTTGTGTCGGCCTGGTTGCGGGTCACGCCGGTTCCAGCAAAACGGCCGGCAGCGCCCCGCTCACGATCGGATCCCTGGGCAGCGAGAGCCCGAAGAACTCCTCGACAACGCCCAGCGCGGCGCGGTGGACCTCCCTTCGGTTCCGCTCCGGGTCCGGGAGACCGGCGGCCGTGAGGCGCTCGCCGTACGCAACCGCGTATGTCCAGCCCCCCACGGAGCCGAGGCGCAGCCCGACGTCGTAGTGGTCGTCCATGAGCTCCAGGAGTGAGGCCCCCGTGTGGTCCCCGACCGGCACGACGATGTGCTCTGTGTCGTACAGCAGGGTCGCTGCAAGGCGCTTGACGAGTTCCTGCGGGGAGAGCCCGCAGGCGAGTACCACGCGGTAGCCCCCGAACGCGATGGATTGTCGGTCAGCGAGCCACGTCGTTCCGTCTGTCATGACCGTCATCCTGACCGCTGCCTCTGACAACGCACGCGGAAGGCCCATGGTGCTGGCTCAGCACACCATCAGCGCAGTTGCTCGGCCAGTCCGACGATGATGCCCTCCGGGCCGCGGAGGTAGCAGAGCAGATAGCTGTCCTTGAACCGGGCGATTTCGCCGACGAGTTCGGCGCCGTGAGGGCGCAGGCGGGCAACGGTGTCCTCGATGTCGTCGACGGCGAACATGACGCGGTGCGTGCCCAGAATGTTGTGCGGCCGGTTGCGCAGCCCGGCGCTGATCGCCGCGGGGCTGCGGTACTTCGCCAGCTCGAGCCGGCTGTGACCGTCCGGGGTCCGGACCATCGCGATGTCACAGCGGACGCCGTCGAGTCCGGTGCACTGGTCGGCGAAGAGGCCCTCGACCTCCGCCCTGCCCTCCAGCTCCATACCGAGTTCCACGAAGAACGCGATGGCGGCATCCATGTCCTCGACGACGATGCCGACGTTGTCCATCCGCTGAATCGCCATGCTGGTTTCTCCTTCTTCCCCGCGCGGCCGGTGGTGGCCGCTGATGTCCCTGGGACGGAGCCGGTGGCACGTTCTCGACATCCGCAGACCGCCGAACTCCGAGAAATCTGGATCGCGCCTCAGCACCGCTGCAGCAGACCCGCGAGCCAGGCGCCACCACCGAGGGTGAGTGCGGCGCAGGTGACCGCTCCCATGAAGACGATCAGCCGCAGCGTGCCGTCCCCGCTTTTCAATGCTTCCTCGACGATTCGCAGCGTGCGCGCTTGAGCATTCGCCTCCCCAGTTAGTTCACGGTGCCGGGTCACCCTTGGCGGGTGGAGTTCCCCGTGCCGCTCGCCCTCGCCGCACCCGTCCAGGCCCCGCCGCGCGGCGCGAGCTGGGGGCCGCGCTGGCCCCGGCGGGCCCGGGCACCCGTGGACGGGAAAGCAGACCAGCGCTGGATGCGGCTCTGGGAACAAGCCCCGTTACGTCACCGTCCAGCCGAACCTCATCGCCGAGGTACGCCATGCGCCACCGGTACCGGCTGGCCGCTGTCGATGCCGCCGCGGTGGAAGTCGCGCAGTCGGATCTACCGGCCCGCGACCGCGTCTTCAAGGTGATCGAGGGCGGGCGTGCTGTCCCTGGAGGAGACGGTGGCGCATCTGACGTCCCGTCCGGCGGCCCGGCTGCGCCTGCCGGACCGCGGGCTCGTCCGCGAGGACTACCGCGCCGACCTGCTGCTCTTCGACCCGGGCACGGTGGCAGCGGGCTCGGCGTTCGAGGCGCCACGCACCCTGCCGGTGGGCATCCCGCACGCGCTGATCGACGGGCGGTTCGTCATCGAGGACGCCGCCGCACGGACGTGCTCGCGGCCGGTCCGTACGGCGTACGTCCTCTGCGTACTAGGCCTGGGGCTCGGGGAGTTCACATCCCTCGCGGCCCAGGTCGAGCTTGCTGCCGTCGACGACGCACGGCACGATCCCGTAGGTCTCCTGCGCGTAGCGCGCGTTGTAGCGGACGATGATGAGCCCCTTGCGGTCGACCTCGCAGGGGTTGTTGAGCGTGCACTGCTCGCCGTCCTCGTTATGGGTGTTGTTGACGGCGATCACGCGTCCGGTGTGGTCGTCGATCACCGGGGAGCCGGAGGTGCCGCCGATGGTCTCGCACCCGGGCGTGTAGCGCACCGAGTCCTTCCAGGTCCACCAGTACTCCTTGAGCTGGTCCACGAACCCGTCGACGGAGCACTTGTACTGCTTCTTCCAGTACCCCGACGTCACGGTGATCTCGGTGTTCTTGCGCGGGTGGCGCGGGTCGAGCAGCAGCGGCCGTACGTGGTACTTGCTCTCGATCTCGGCGTAGGTGGTGGTCGTCCGGTACAGCGAGATGTCGGTGTCGGTCATCGTCGCGTACGAGATCTGGTCGGCCTGGAGCGTGCCGAGCACCCCGGCGTCCTCGTCGAGGAGCTTGAACGTGCGGATGGACGGCCGGTCCACGATGACCTGGCCGGCCTTCGGGAAGCCGCCCTCGATGCAGTGCCCGTTGGAGAGCACGAGGGCGGGGTCGTCGGGCTGTGACTGCGGGGTGCGCACGACGGAGCCGGAACAGTTGCTGAGCGCGACGGTGCCGGCGAACGTGACGGGCGCGTCGTTCGGTCTCGCGCGGGTGCCGGCGTCCCCGCTCGCGGTCCCGGCGACGGCGGGTGCCGCGCCCGCGCCGACCAGGGCGAGCGCGAACGCCGCGCCGGTGAGCGCCTTGCCGATCCTCGGTGAGCGACGTGTCGTACGTGTCATCGGTGCTGCGGGTGACATTGGGTGGAGCCCCCTTGCCGACGCCGGATGTGACGTCTGTAGCCGATGGTTGCCGTGCGCATTCTTCGGTGCCGACGGGCGGCGGGACAAGGGGTGGGATCAAGTCCATGTCCCCCCACGGTCCGCGGGCGCGGAGGACGCGGGCACGGACCGGGCCCGGTGCACATGCAGATCCGAACTCGCGCTCGGGGTCCGCGACTTAGTGTTCCCCCAGGTCACGTCGGCTCCGGCGGGGTCGCCGGGGCGGCGGGCGGGGGGTCGGGTGCCGGCTCAACGCACCCCGTCCGGCCGGAACTGGAGGCTGATCCTGGGCCCTGACGCCCGCGCCGACTTGGGGATCGCGTGTTCCCAGGTGCGCTGGCAGGAGCCGCCCATCACGATGAGGTCGTCATGCCCGAGGGCGCTGCGCACGGCCGGCCCGCCGCCCCCGACGGGGCGCAGCAGCAGGTCGCGAATCTGCTTGACATCCCGTGACTCCTCCCCCTCGTAAACGAGGGGGCTTCTCGCTATGCCGGTTGGGCTTCGCGACGGACCAGCCCGGCCCGTAGGACGTTCAGGGCGCC
>NZ_JBLVKW010000133.1:0-12786 GCF_048270745.1 Streptomyces sp. NPDC056231
TGCCCGCCGCGGCCTGAAACAGTCATCAAGACCGCACCCCGGAACACCCCGGCACAGCGTCAGATGATCAAGCACCCGTTAACGTGACAACATCCGTAGGAGTTGTACTCGTAGGCGGAGGTGTAGTTCCCCGCCGCCGAGGTCGCGACGCCCTTGGGGTCCGTGACCGTCTTCAGGTTGCCGAATGAGTCATAGCCGAACTGCCACTTGCGGCCCTCGGGTGAGGTCTTGGTGAACAGGTCGGCGGAGAAGCCGTCCAGGCGGGTCTGGTAGCTGTACTGCTGCGAGTTCGCCGGGTACGTGCCCGGGGCGCAGTCCGAGGATGGCGGGACGCCGCCCTTGTTGTTCTCCGCGTCCCGCGACCAAAGGGGGTAGCCCGTCTTCTGGTCGTAGCAGTACGCGGTCTTGGCGCCGTTGGCCTCCTCCAGGTACGTGACGTTGTTGTCGGCGTCCAAACGACAGGGAGTGTCTAATCAACGGCTCTGGCTCACATCCGGTGGTGACGGATCGTGAGTTTGGGGTATCTCTACCTTGCAGAGAGTGCGGCCGGTGCTCTGACCTCGATGCTTTGAAGCGGATGGCAGCGCATCGGGGGCGCAGAGCTTATCGCGCCGGACTCTCACGGACAGACGCCGGGCCGACCGGTCGGCCCAGGGAACGACCGCTGTGGTGCACGGACCTGCGGATTCGTGATCGATGGCCTATTCGTCGCCGCCGTGACTTTCAGTCACCACCGGATGTGAGCCAGAGCCGTTAAATTGACACACCCGGTTCCAGCACGCCGCAACTCCGATCTGTGGCCATCTGGCTACAGTCGGCTACACCGGTTGCTGGTCGGCGCCCGACGAGCCCCGCCATTCGCACTGGTACGACGGCGAGGCCAAAGCGCCGCCTACGGCCGCTTCCACTCGGGCACGAGCCAGCGGCCGGTTGCCCGCAGAGCGAGCAGCGGAGAAACGCTTGGGTCGGAGACGGGCATGGTTGGTCCGTAGGCCCTTCGCAGAAGCCTGCCTGCGGCGTGGTGGCCGTAGACGAAGCAGATGACCACCCCGGCAGAGGCCGCGGCCACAGGCCGCGATTGTGCTGGGGGGGCGGTGGGCAGTGTGTCGCTCACCGCGGTGTTGTCGGTTCGGCCGGGGCCGCCGTGGGCCGTCGGCAGAGACGTCTCGCGCTCTGCTCACAGGCCGGGGGCCTGGGAGCCGTTCAGGTACCAGAGGGCGGCGGCGTACCAGATCAGGGCGATCGCGGTGACGAGGGTGCCTCCAGCCAGAGGGAGTGCCCAGCTGGGCCAGTGGCGATGGCGGACCACGATGACCTTGGCGACGAAGGCCCCGTAGAGGAAGCAGCCGGTGAGCGAGTGCACCGCCACGCGGGTGTCGGTCAGCTGGACGCCGTAGGTGGTGATGCAGTGCTGAGCGATGGGGAGGGAGAGGAGGAAGGCGGTCAGACCGATGAGGCGGTGCGTCGTGTTGACCCGGTGCGGTGCGGTTCGCAGTGCGGGCAGGCGGCCGTACATCCAGAGGGCGAGAAGTAGCTGAATCAGCGCCAGGCCCAGCAGTGCGGAGCCGAGTTGGGCTTTGAGTAGTCTGGCGTCGTCGCCGCGCTGCCCGAAGATGCTGTTCTCGTAGGCGGGGGTGTGTACCCGGCCGTACCAGTAGAGGCCGACCATGACCGCCACGGGCAGGAGCATCCACAGGACGCCGTAGCGCCGTCGGTGGTTGGCAGGGGGAGCGAGGCCGTCCACGTGATCAGCCGCCCCCGCTCTCGGTCTTGCCGCCCTGGAGCTGTACGGCACACCACGTGGTACCGAGCGCGGCCCTGGGAGTGCCGGTGGTGCGGACCGACGACCCGGAGGCAAAGCGAGGATCGGTGCGGGCGGATGCGACCGCCGCCGGTGCGGGCTGCGGGCTCACGCCGATCGTCGTCCTTCTGCCGCCGGAGCAACCGATGTGCACCGTGGCACGCATGGCGTCAGCGGCAACCGAGCCGGTCGCGAGGCGAGGGTTTCTCAAAAGGTTCTCCAGGCGTTGCGGGCCGATCTCGCCAGTACGTCCGAAGAGTCCCGTCCGGGTCCAGTCGGCACGCCAGCAGGTACGCGGATCAAGGAGAGCGGTTGGACCGGACGGCCGATGAGAGCGACACGCCGACCCAGGTGAAGAATGGGCCGTGTTCGTAGAGCCATAGGTGCCCGAGTCTTCGAACCGCCTACGGCACCGGCCGGGACGACGAGGGCCAGCGGGCGGACATCGCCGAAGTACGGCCCTTCGCAGGTGCACGACGGTGATCGGAGCGCGTTGTCCGGGCGGAGGCGCGTCGGTGTCTGGTTCACCTGTCCGGTGCCATGGTCCGGAGGTCGGGCCGCACTCGGCTGGTCGCGTCATGGTACGGCCGGGTGCGACGGTTTCGCCGGACCTCGAACGCCTGCCAGGCCACGACCGTCAGCAGGGTGAGCGTCTCGGCGATGAGGCTGAGCAGCGCCTGCGGGGCGGGCTGCAGGCCGCGTTCGGTGAACCCGAACAACCCGATGGTCCGGGATGTGGCGAACCCGGCGAGCGCGCCAATGGCGATCGCGGCGGCGAGCACCAAGCGCAGTGCGAGGGCGGGCAGGCTCCAGGGGGGTCATGTGAGTTTCTCGTCCTTGACCGCCAGTGCGTGGCTGCCCTGCCGGTAGTTGACGGTGCGGATGCCGAGTGCGTCCTTGAGGCGTCCGGCGGGCAGCACCTGCGGAATGGGGCCGGGGCCCTGGCCGGGTTTGGGAAACGGGTAGCAGGTGGGGGCGGCCGAGTGGAAGGTGATGTTGCCCTCGGTCTTCGTGAACAGCTGGTGGACGTGCCCGTTGAGGCACGTGACTGAGGAGAAACGGCGCAGCATCGACAGCACCTTCACCGCGTCGTCGGTGCCCCAGCCCCACTTCGGATACATCGCGAACAACGGGATGTGGCTGAAGACGACGATTGGGGTGTCCGATGACAGGCCGGCGATGTCCTTGCGGACGAAGTCGATCTGATCGGTGCCCAAGTGGCCGAGTTGCTCAAGGTGCAGAGTGTTGACCAGCGCGATGAAGTGCACACCGTGGGTGTCGAAGCTGTACCAGCCGTCGCCGAGGGTGTTTTTGGCGAAGATTTGTCGGTATGCGCGTCCGTTGTCTCCGATCGAGTCGTGCTCGCCCGGCACGGTGAAGATCCGGTCCGTGCGCAGTTGCGACAGCATCTGCTTGACCTGGTCGAATTGGGCGGGGGTGGAAAGGTGTGTCAGGTCGCCGCTGTGCATGACGAAGTCGGGGCGGAATCCGAGTGAGTTGATCTGGGTGAGCGCTGCGGTGAACGTTCCGGTGACATTCATGTTGGGCGGGCCATGGAAGCCGATGTGGCTGTCGGAGACCTGCACGAATCGCAGGTCTGCGCTGCCTGCCGGGGTGGGGTCCTGCGAACCGGCGATATGGCTGATCACCTCTCCCCCGGTGACTGTCAGGATGACGGCGCCACCGAACCAGGCGGAGTGCCGCATGAGCTGGCGGCGGTTCATGCCGTGCTCGCCGTCGCCGTTGGAGTCGTGTGTGGGTTCGGTCATGGGGTCACCTCCACGGTGGCGGTCATGAACGGGTGGATGGTGCAGTAGTAGGGGTAGGTGCCGGGTTTGGTGAAGGTGTAGCTGTAGGTGGCGTTGGTGGCTAGGGCTGCCGACTTCAGCGGCCCGCCCGATCCTTGTTTGCTGGTGACGGTGTGGGTGTCGGGGTCGGTGTTGGTCCAGGTCACTTTCGTGCCCGCCTTGACCGTCAGTTTGGCCGGGGAGAACGCAAAGTTCTTGATCGTCACCGCGTTGGCGGAGGCCGGAGCGGACGATTGGCCGGCGGTGGGTGAGGTCGAGGGCGTGCTTGGTGGTGGGGTGACCGTACCGCCCGTTCCGGAGACACCGGGCGTTCCAGGCAGGGTCTGGCCAGTGCCGGGACTCAGTGCGCCCGCTGGTTTGGGCTGTGACGATCCGCCGCACGCACTGAGCAGTCCCAGCGCTCCGGCAAGGGCGACAGCGGCCAGGCACGTGCGCGACCGCCGCACCAGCACAGAGGAGTTCGCATTCGTGGTCATCGTTCCTTCTACGCATTCGCCGCCCCATGGGCGGGTGTGATCCAAGACCGATCCGGAATCGGCCTGTTTCAGGCAGACAGGCGAATGGGTTATGCCTTCTGGGCGTATTTGAAGAGGCATAACCCGGTGGGTTACTTTAGGTGGGGGTCAGTAGATTCCATTCAGCGAAACAAATCCCACAGCGAAGTCTTCGTTGTTTCACTGCGACGGCGGGTAGCAGTACGCCTGGAGCCAGGCGAGATTCTGCGGTGTCCGTACTGGACCGCGAGCGAAGGCGGACAAACGCGGCACTTCGACCCGACCGAAGACCTGCTGCACCGTCAGCCGACACCCGCACCAGTGGCGTCATGCGCGCCGGAGCCGCGATCGCCTGTCGATCCGACGCCCCCGGTCATGTGATCCGAGGACTCGGCGGCTCACATCGGGTATGGGAACGCGGGCAACCGTCCGAATCGGCAACGCCGGGGTCCGTCGGACCTGACCGATGCGGAGCTGACTGAAGCGCCGCGACCGGCCGGAGTGAGTGGGCATGAAACAGGGGACTCAGCCTCGCTGGGCCTCGCCGGCTTGCCCACCCCTGTGGGCGGGCGCCCGACGAGCCCGTGAAGCGGCCTGCGGCTGTACGTCACCCGGAAGTCAGCTGTTCCAGCGGCAAATCCGGGTCGGCGAGCCTGTCCCGGTCAATCTGCTCGCCAGAGCGGACCAGGTGCTGGATCGCGTCGTTGACGTCCCAGATGTTGACGTTCATGCCGGCCAGCACGCGACCGCCGGCCAGCCAGAAGGCGATGAACTCCCGGCTTGCGAGATCGCCGCGCACCACCACGTCCTCGTAACTACCGGGCTCGGTGTAGCCCGCGTACTCCATGCCCAGGTCGTACTGATCGGTGAAGAAGTACGGGACGCGGTCGTAGAGCGCGGGCTCGCCCAGCATCGACCGCGCGGCCGTCCCAGGCTGGTGCAGGGCGTTGGCCCAGTGCTCCACGCGGATGTGCTTGCCCAACATCGGGTGAAGGGCGCTGGCCACATCGCCCGCCGCGTAGATGTCCGGGTCGGAGGTCCGCAGGGAGGCGTCGACCACGACGCCGTTGTTGACCTGCAGACCGGATTCGGCGGCCAGCTGAATGTTGGGAGTGGCGCCGATACCGACCACCACCGCGTCCGCGTCAATGCGGGTGCCGTCGGCCAACCGGACGCCCGCGACCTTCCCGCCCTCGCCGACGATCTCGCTGACCCGCGCACCGAGCCGAAGATCCACGCCGTGCTCACGGTGGAGGTCGGCGAAGACGGGCGCGATCTGCGGGCCCAGGACGCGCAGCAGCGGCACTTCGCCTGCCACCAGCACGCTGGCCTCGACGCCTGCCTCCCGTGCGGCGGCGGCCACCTCCAGGCCGATCCAGCCCCCGCCGACGAGGACGATGCGGGACGCGGAGCGGAAGGTGCGCTGGATGCGCTCGCAGTCGCCGACACGGCGCAGGTAGAGCACGCTGTCGAGGTCCGCACCCGCGACGGCCAGGCGGCGCGGGGAGGCACCGGTGACCAGCAGCAGCTTGTCGTAGCCGATCGTCTTGCCATCGGAGACGGTGACCGCCTTCCGATCGCGGTTGATGGCCGTGACGACGGTGTTCAGCCGCAGATCGATGCCCTGATCGGCATACCACTGCGACGGGTGGACGAAGATCGTTTCGCGGTCTTGCTTGCCCATCAGGTAGCCCTTGGACAGCGGCGGACGCTCATACGGTGGGTCCGGCTCGTCCCCGATGAGCAGGATCCGGCCCTCAAAGCCGTTCTCCCGTAGCGCGTCAGCGGCCTTGGCTCCGGCCAAACTCGCCCCGACGATCACGAACGTGGATTGCACCATCACACCTTCTCCCCGCTGCGGTCTGTGCCGTGGGGCCGGCCGCTGGCGGATTCGTGCGGGCTGACCGCGAGTTTCTCAACCAGCTCATTCCAGCTGGCGTCGAACCTCTCCACGCCCTCGTCCTCCAGCACCTGCACCACGTCGGCGTAGTGCTCGTACGCGATGAGGGCGTTGGCGATGGCCGCGCGCCCGTGCAGCGCGGCGGGCCGGACGCAGCCCAACCGGTCAAGCCGCCGGTCGATCTCGGTATCCACCCGCGAGACGAAGAACGACGCCACCCACGCGATCCTGGACAGGTCGCGCCCGGCGTCCTGCGCGCGTTCCATCCCGATCAGGAACGCCTCCGCCACCGCGTCGTAGCGGTCCAGGGAGAACAGCAGCGTGACATTGATGCTGAGGCCTTCGGCCAGACACCCGCCTATCGCTCCCAGGCCCTGCTTGACCGCAGGCATCTTGACGAACAAATTGGGCTGGTCCACCAGCCACCACAGCGCCCGGGCCTCGGCGACGGTGCGCGCGGTGTCATGTGCCAGCCGCGGGTCGACCCCGATCGTGACCCGCCAGTCGTCCAACCAGATCGACACCCCGGGCGCGGAGAGCCGGGCGAGAGTGTCGGACACCATGTGTCTCCTTACCCGGGCACGGGCGTGGCGAGACGCGAAATGGCTCCTTGGGTCAAGGCTCGCCCATCAAGCGGGGCGGCGCACGTCGAACCCTGTCGGCCTCTCTGCTGATCATCCAGGGTTCGGCAGGGCTCGCAGTCGCTCGAACGTGCTGGTGGTCATGTCGGCCCAGGGCCAGTGACGGGCGAGCCGCAGGCAGCAGCGGGGCCGGTGGTGACCAGCTGTGCGGCAGCGGAGAGCTGCCGCAGCGGTTGGGCTGCCACCGCCGAGCCTGGCCGGTCAGCGCGAGCATTGGGATCCAGGCCGGCAGGTCGAGTGCGATCTGGACGATCTCCAGCCAGAGCTGGTTCTGCGCGGCGGCGTGAAGAGGGAGGTTGCGCAGGCCGGTGTCACGGGCAGCCCGGATGCGGTCCTCAGCTCTTGCGCGCTGGCGGTGTCGCAGCTCCAGCTGTGCGATCGGGGTGTTCTCGGCGTTGGCGGCGAAGCAGGTGATCCGTATCCCGTCCACGTCGGTGATACGCAACTGGACGCCGGGGTGAGGGCGTTCCTTGTGGACGACCAGCCGCATCCCCTTGGGCCACCTTTGAGGCAGTCGCCGTCGCGCCCGGTGATGCGGCTGGCCGGTAAAACCACGCCTCCGACACGCCGAGCGCTCGGCAGGAGGTCCGGTGCGGAATCTTGTGCTCGGTCTTCTGGTCGCTGATCACCCCGACGACGGCCGCCGGGTCCGCTTCAGCTACTTCACCCACAAGACCATGCAGCGTTTGAGGACATCGCGCTCCATCCCCAGCTCCTTGACGTCCCTCTTCAGCTGGGCGTTCTCCCGACGCAGCCGCGCGAGCTCCTCGCTCTTGCCCGTCGGACCGGCCCCGCCGGCCCTGCGGGCCCGCGACACCCAGCTGGCCAGTGTCGTCTCGTTGATCCCCAGGTCCTTCGCGACCTGGGCGACCGGCTTCCTGGTCTCGGTCACGATCCGCACAGCCCCCTCACGGAACTCCGCGTCGAACTTCCGCCTCTTCTCCGCCATGACTCCCAACTTCCCCTGCAGTCAGGGTCTCTACGCTACGAGGGAAGACTCACACCACGCGCCCTCAGCCGTTCGCGGCCCGGCCGACTGCACGCGGACGCAGCGGTGCAGTGGATGTGTCACTTGCTGGGCGTGCCGGGGCCCGCCTGGCGGAGACAGCGTTCCAGGCGTCGCAGGTACCCGTCGAAGGACTCTTCCGCAGGCCAGGTCTGATAGGCGGTGATCGTGGCGGCTACCGCGAGGTTCAGCTGCAGGATGGGAGTCAGGTTGTCGGAGCCAGTGACGCGGGACTCCGTCCAGTGCCTCAGGTCGTTGAAGAACTGCTCGCCGAAGCTCTGGGCCGACTGCGCAAAGGCGGGCGATTGCGCCTTGAGGCGACGCTGCAGCGGCATGCGGTCGCGCAGACTCTCGCAGAACCCCGTCAGGATCGCGGTGAGTGAGTCCCAGAGCGGTTCGTCCGCAGGACGGTCGTCCATCAGGGCCTGCCAGTTGAGCCGCTCCTCAGGATCCTGATCCAGGACCGCAGCATCCTTGCTGGCGAAGTAGTTGAAGAAGGTGGCGCGCGAGACATTCGCCGTCGCCGCGATCTGCTCGACCGTCGTGGCCTCGTAGCCCTGCTCGTCGAAGAGCAGCAGAGCAGCGGACTGGATGGCGCGCCAGGTCGCCAGTTTTTTGCGCTCGCGCAGGTTCATGGTTCCTCCCACGAGTTCATCGTACATCCTAATTCCTAGACGAGTGTATTTTTAGACTCGTCTAACTTTCTGGGCTAGAGTGAATGAGACGCCGGGACAGCCCCGGAAGGCCATCCCCCAAGGAGGAGTCATGAGCAGGGTCTGGTTCATCACCGGTACGTCCCGCGGCCTCGGCCGCGCGTTCGCCGAGTCCGCACTGGAGCGCGGGGACAAGGTCGCCGCGACCGCCAGGAACATCGCAGCGCTCAACGACCTGGTCACCAAGTACGGCGACGAGGCCGTTCTGCCGCTGGCCCTCGACGTCACCGACAAGGCGGCCGCCGGCGCTGCGGTGGCCGCCGCGCACGAGAAGTTCGGCCGCCTCGACGTCGTGGTCAACAACGCCGGCTACGGACTGTTCGGCATGGTCGAGGAGATCACCGAGCAGCAGCTGCGCGACCAGATGGAGACGAACCTCTTCGGCGCGTTCTGGGTCACCCAGGCCGTGCTGCCGATCCTGCGCACGCAGGGTAGCGGCCACATCGTGCAGGTCTCGTCCGTCGGCGGTATCGCCGCGTTCCCGTCGCTCGGCGCGTACCACGCCTCCAAATGGGCGCTCGAAGGCTTCAGCGACTCCCTCTCCCAGGAAGTCGCCGGCGCGGGGATCAAGGTCACCATCGTCGAGCCGGGCGGCTTCGCCACCGACTGGGGCGGCTCCTCCGCCACACAGGCCGAGCCGAACGCCGCCTACGACCAGGTACGCGAGGCCATCGCGACCCGCTTCGGCGAGGCCCGCTACGCGGAACCCGGCGACGCCGGCGCCGCCCTCCTGCAGATCGTCGACGCCGAGAACCCCCCGCTGCGGGTGCTGCTCGGCACCGAGCCCATCGAGATCATCGAGCCCCTCTACGCCGACCGCCTCAAGACCTGGGCCGACTGGCAGCACGTCTCCCGGATCGCGCAGGGCTGACCGGCGACACTGCGCTGGGGCCAGGAGGGCGGAAGATCGCCCCCCAGGGCGATCGGTCATTCGGAACGTCCGGCCGAATGGCTTCCCGAATTCACAACGCAGAAGGAGTATTTACCATGACCGCGACAGCAAGTGCTCGAACGAGTCTGGAAATCGTTCGCGAACTGTATGAAGCAGCGTTCCGGGGTGACGGTGACGCGTTCCCCGCCGCGATGCACGAGGACTTCGAGGAGAGCGTACCTCCGGCGCTGCCGTGGGGCGGCATTCACCGGGGCCCGGATGCGTTCAGGAATCAGGTGCTCCCGCTACTGAGCAAGGCGGTCGATTTCAGCACCATGCGGCTCGAAAATCTGTCGGCCGACGGAGATCGCGTTGCAGCCTTGCTGACTGCACAGTCCAGCAAGGGAGATGATTTGCACATTTCCGAACACTGGACTCTGCGGGACGGAAAAGTGTGGCGCATGCGCGTCTTCTACCACGACATCGCTCCGCTGCTGGCTACCGCCGAGTAGATGAAGGCGTAACAGGTCTGAGCACGCGAAAGCCGCTCGAAGACCACGCCTACGTATCTGGGCGGGTGCCTGACACCATACGGCGGCACCGCAGCGTCCAGCAGCCGCACCGAAATCTTGCACCACGTCGCACACTGGTCGGCCCGGCCCCGACAGCCAACGGCTCGTCACCTTCCCGGCGTCCCTGCCGAACCCGCCGTCCCGAGAGAGGACCTGAACAGGCCCCGCAGAGCCCTCCCCGTCATCTTCTGCTTTCCTGAGTAATACCCCGCTCACGCCCGCTGTGGGCGCCGGCATCGACCGTGAGCGCCGGCGCTCCACCGTCGTCGCGACCGCCCCCGCGGTGTTGCGGACCTGAACCTTCACCCTCTACCTGGAGTCTGCCCGTGAAAGTCGTCATCTTCGGCGCGTCCGGCATGATCGGACAAGGCGTACTGCGCGCCTGTCTCCTCGACCCCGCCGTCACGCGTGTACTGGTGGTGGTCCGCAGCCCGCTGGGCGTCAGCCATCCCAAGCTGATGGAAGTCATCCACCAGGACTTCACCGATCTGTCCGCCATCTCCGGGCAACTGGTCGGTCTCGACTCCTGCTTCTACTGCCTCGGCATCTCCTCGGCCGGTCGCAACGAGGCGGAGTACACCCGCATCACCTACGACTACACCCTCGCTGCCGCGCGTGCCGTGTCCGCGTCCGACCCCGGATTGACCTTCACCTATGTCTCAGGAGAGGGCACCGACAGCAGCGAACACGGCCGGAGCATGTGGGGCCGTGTCAAGGGCCGCACCGAGAACGACCTACTGGCCATGCCAATGAACGCGTATATGTTCCGACCCGCCTATATTCGCCCCCGCCACGGAGCAGTTTCCAGGACCCCGGTGTACCGCGTCCTCTACGCCCTCACCTCCTGGATCTACCCGCTGCTGCACCGCCTCGCTCCACGTCACACCACAACCACCGAACACATCGGCCGCGCCATGCTCGCCGTCACCCGGCCCGGAGCGGTCGAGCAGCGGATCCTGTACAGCCCGGAAATCAACCGGCTGGGCGGCGGGAGCGGGGCCGTCGCGACGAAGACAGGGTGATCGACCGCCACTTCGCTGGCGCCGCAAACCCACGATCCGGCAGAGCTTGCCAGCCGTACGCTCCAGTGACTCCGGCTCCTCGATCCTCACGTCTACGGAGACGCTGATGCCGAGCCCGCGAGACGGCTGAGGCGCCGCGAGTTCCGCGATCACCGACTCGCGCGCCCGGGGCGTTCACGTGACCCACGGGTGTGTGTGGCGGCGCGGCCACACCCTTCCCGACATCTTGCCATGACGCCGACACGACTTATGTATCCATCCGTCAAATAGTTACCCGAAGGAGAACGACATGGCATTCCATTCCGCCATATCGCCCCAGGAGACCGCCGACCGGCTGGCCATCCGTGAACTGATCGACGCCTATGCCCACTGCGCGGACCGCCGCGACGCGAAGGGTCAGATGGCGCTCTTCACTGCCGACACCCGCTTCCTCGTGTTCATGGACGCCACGGCTACCGAGCCGACTCAGGAGCTGCACGGCCGCGACTTGCTGGCCCCGGTCTTCGACAATCTGAACACTTACGAGACCACCACTCACTTCAACGGGCAGAGCACGGTTTCGCTGGACGGAGTCCGGGCAACGGCCGAGAGCTATTGCCTGGCGTATCACCTGTCGGTGGGTGAGGACGGGCAGCGTACGTTGATGATCGCCTCTATCCGCTATCTCGACGAACTCGTCAAGCAGGACAGCGGGTGGCTGTTCGCCGAACGCAGACTGATGGTCGACTGGACCGAGACGCGGCCCTCCGCCGCCTGACTCAGCTTAGCCTCGATCCGCCCAGTGACTCGCGTCCTCTGGATGAGGAAACGAGAAGAGGTGCCTGCTGAACTGCGATGATGGGAGTTCTGACGCTTCCAGCACGCACAATCAGCAAGGCACCTCGTAGATGCAAGTTTTCCATACTCCGGCGGCGGTCTCCGCTGCGTTCCATGACCCGAATCTGGTCGCGTATGCCGGGCTGGTTCCGGTGATGCGGCTGGCCGAGCGGTGCGGGCTGTCGCGGCTGGTGGCTGCGAAGGTGAAGCTGACCGGAGCGGGGAACGGTGCGGGGGCTGCGGCGGATGCCAAGGTCACCGGCATCGTGGGCGGGATGGCCGCGGGTGCGGACAGCATCGACGACCTGGACGTGCTGCGGCACGGCGCGATGCCGGCCCTGTTCGGCGGGATTCGCGCCCCGTCCACGCTGGGCACTTTCCTCCGTACGTTCACCCACGGCCACGCTCTCCAACTCCACTCCGTGCACCGCGGATTCCTGGCCGCGCTGGCCGCGCACACTCCACTGCTGCCCGGCTCTGGAAAGAAGGCGTTCATCGACGTCGACTCCACCCATAAGCGGGTCTACGGGCGGGCCAAGCAAGGCGCCGAGTACGGCCGGTTCAAGGGCATCCGTACTCGGTCAAGGCCGCAGGCCCTCCGTGCCAGAAAAAAATTGACGAGTTCAGCAAGCTGGAGGCGGTCCCGGGTCAACGATGATGACCGCCCCTCTTGAAGGAACGGGACCGGTCGCGATCGTGCCTGCGGTGCCGCCTGCGGCGACGGAAGTGGATCACCAGATGTGTGGCGACAGCGACCGAGACAAGGAAACCGGCGATCCATGATGAGCGCAGTGTGATGTCGGCCCAGGACGTTGCCGTCTTCCAGCCGTGAGGCAAGCCGATGAGAACGGCCGAGGTCAGGAGTGAGAGGACGGCCGACGCCAGCACGGCGACAGCCACCCGGCTAGCGAGCCCTACCCACCACACCCTCGTGGCATCTCGATCCACGCTGCCTCCCCCGCCTTCGTGCGGGCATTGTCGCTCACGACCGACGACTGGCAACACAACATTGACAAGTAACCAGCAGCACTCGAAGGCCAATCCCGTGGATGTTGTCACGTTAACGGGTGCTTGATCATCTGACGCTGTGCCGGGGTGTTCCGGGGTGCGGTCTTGATGACTGTTTCAGGCCGCGGCGGGCA
>NZ_JBLVKW010000134.1:0-12620 GCF_048270745.1 Streptomyces sp. NPDC056231
GAGTTCGAACGCACCATCAGCGAAGCACGCGCCGAGCACCATCAGCAGGACCAAGCCGCGTAAGGAAGGCCTCTACGTTTCCAGGGGATTGACAAAAGTGGTTGATCAGAACTGGGACGACGACACCGACTATCACCGGGCCGTGGGGCGGGCGTGGGTCATGGTGGCGGTCGCCTCGTGTTGCTCGTTGGTGGTTGTCGGGCTCGTTGCCCTCGCCGTCTTCGGCGTGGGCATCTTCGTGGCTCTCGCGAACGCTCTCAGCGGATAGCCCGCTGCGGTACAGCAGCGAAGTACAGCAACCACAGCAACCGCCCCCAGTCGGCGGCGTGCCTCTAGAACTTCAGCGCAACCGGTATGACGGTCAGCGACCCGCGGTCTATCCCGGTCACTCCAATGGGCTGTCTCGGATTGCACGGGACGGCCTTTCCGCAGCTCAAGCATCCTGTATCAACTTGTGTGCTGGGTGATTCCCAAGCTGCGCCCACTGCGCATCAGTCAACGACAAGCCACGAGACGACACCCTGCTCTGCTTCCACCCCTGGAACAGCTTCGCCCCGAGTCCGAGCTCGTCGCCGGCCTCCGTCCATGCCGAACCCGTTCTCTGGGTCTTCCGGGACGGCGGCACCCTGTTCACGGACGGCTTCACCTTCACCCCGGAGGGATCCGCCTGGCGGCGTGCGAGCTGAAGTGCGGGCGCGGGGGAACCGAGTTGCGATGCGGTCGGGAGCTGCGGTGGAATCGGGCGGACTGTGCCCCTGCGGCCCAGGCGGGGAGAGATCGGTTCATGGACGGGACGACAGCGCTGGACAGCGTGCTGCAGCAGGCGCACGTGGTCCAGGTGGGCTTGTGCGGGTTCGGGGTGGAAATTTGGTTACGCACACTCAAACGGCCTCGGGAGTCAACAGTTGCTCACCCCCTCTCGCCAGTAGTCCAGGGCCTGCGGTCCGGGTGCTGCCCCGACCTCGAACCCGCCGCCGACGACACCGTCGGACGACACCTGATCCGCAGCCATCACTACAAGAACGTCACCGACGATGACGGCAATCATGTCTCCGACGGCGAGGAACGTGAGGTCCCCTGGGTCGCCATCACGCCGGTTGTCCAGGCCATCCGCGTTCTGGAACGCATGGTGCCCGAGAGGGAACTCCTGCTCAGCGCCGCTCACCACGACTTCCCTGACCCTCGCGGCTACCACGGCACGTTGAAGAACAACGCCTTGAACAACCGGATCGAGAGATTCGTAGCTCGGGTGAATCATGAAGCCGAGGCGCAGGGCCTGCCCTGACCCGCGAGCCGCCCTGCCGGAAGCCGCGGCCATCGTGGAAACCCGCGGCACAAGCCGGCAGCCGCGGGATACGGTCACCCCGTGACAGGAACGACATGGGACATACTGCTGCTCGGCGGAGCCTCCGGTATCGGCAAGAGCCGCGCCGCCGCCCGGCTCGCCGCCGGGACGGACGGATTCATCGTCGAGTTCGACGACGTCGTCAGCGCCGTCCAGGCCATCACCACAGCCGAACACCACCCCGCCCTCCACCACTTCGACCACTCCCCTGACACAGCCCGCCTGACGAACGATCAGGTACTGGCCCTGCAGATCGCCACCGCACAAGCCCTGGAGCCCGCCGTCCTGGGCGTCGTCCACAACCGCCTGACGGTCGACACACCGGCCCTGATCGAGGGCGACTACCTCACCCCGGCCGCCGCCGCGCGGGCCGTCGAGGACGGCCGGGCCGCCGGACGCCGCGTACGGGCGGTCTTCCTACACGAGCACGAACCCGGGCAAATCGCTGTCAACTACGCCACCCGCGAACCCGACGACGGAGACCAGACGGAACGCGCGGACGTCAGCGCCCGCTACTCCCACTGGCTCGCCCAGCAGGCCCGCACCTACGCCCTCCCCGTGGTCCCCTGCCGCCCCTGGGACACCCTCCCGGCCCGCATCCGCGAGGCCGTCGACTGACGGAGGACGCCGGCCACGGAGGCGCCGCCCCCTGGCCCTGGGGGTGACGATGCGCACCCTCGCCGTGCGACGGCCGGGGTTCCGCAGGGCGCGGACGCCGGTGCCGCGGCGCCAGAACCCGGCGTCGCGTCCGAGGACCGGCCCCGGGCTCGCCGACGTGGAGCTCCAGCTGCAGCTTCCGGTTCCGTGACGGGGTCGACCTGGAACCACCAGCCGTGTGATTGGGGCGCCCGGTCGCAAACTGCGCCCTGGCGACGACCTGACCGTCACGGTCGGCGACGCGGCCTCGTACACCCCCGACGCGTACGCCGCCGGGCACACGAAGGGCAACAAGGCCTAGCGGATCACGGTCGTCATCGAAAACGCGGGCAAGGAGAAGTTCGACGCGGCGCTCGTGAACGGGGAACCCGCCACTGTCACACCCTTCACTGACACGAAACCGAGAGATCGCATACGCCGTTGCGAGCGGGCATGCCCGTTCCCAGGGGCCGGCGCCCGCTACGGAGGGTGGCTGTCAGTCCCCGGTCCTAGAGTCCGATGCATGATCCGTCGCACCCCTGCCCGCCCCGTGGACGTGGAAAAGCTCTTCCCTGAGCTGGTCCCCTTCCGCCGTGAGTCCGTCCGCCTTCACCCGCGCGCCGGCTCCCCTTCGCACCACGACAGTTCCGTTGGAGGGCCACTGCTGTGGCCTGCGGCAGAGCCATGGCCGGTCTGCATAGAGGAGCACTTCGACCCCGACACCGTGAGCGAGGTCCAGGCTGCCGTGCCCATGGTTCCCATCGTCCAGGTCCGCCCGGCCGACGCACCCGGAATCCCCTTCCCAGAGGGAACCGACCTGCTGCAGGTGCTGTGGTGCCCTTATGCGCACGGCGAGTACTGCTACCCCCTGCCGCAGGTGCACTGGAGGGACTCTGGAGTCATCAAAGACATTCTGCCTACTCCGGAGCCGGTGAAAGACCTCCCGAAGGACTGGTATCCGGACCCGTGTGTGGTCCACCCGGAGCAGGTGACCGAGTACCCCAGCTGGGACCTTTCCCGGGACACGCATGACGCGTTGCAGGCCCGTTTCAAGGAGCTGAAGGCAACGACCGGCCTGGACTACTGGTATCACTTGGCTGAGGCGCCCGGGATCAAGCTGGGGGGTTACCCCGGCTGGACACAGGAACCCTGCTGGCCCGACTGCGAAGCCTGCGGCGGGCGCATGGAGCACTTGCTGACCGTCGCGAGCGAGGAATTCGACGGAGAGTCCTGGCGTACGTGGCTGCCGGTGGAGGACAGAACCGACAGCGGTTGGACAGAAGCCGCGGACAATCCCGCAGGCTTGTGCCTCGGCGACGTCGGAGGCGTGTACATCTTCGAGTGCCGAACCTGCCCGGACCGCCCCATCGGGCACTGGTTCGACTGCTCGTGACCGGCGAACCCGTGCCAAGCGGCGTCGAAGCATCACGGGTTCAGGAGCGGCTCAGTCGAGGGCTGCGTCGTCCGTGACCCGCGGCCGCGCGCTGGCCGCGCGGTATCCGGGTTCGTACGCCTGCTGGGATCTGGCGCAGCACCCCAACCCGGCGATCGGCGACGAGGACAGCCAGGTAAGGCTGTCTGCCCGCCTGGAACCAGTCCTCGCCGCGCACATCGGTACCGCCCTGGCGGGCGCGGAGGTAATGGGCGGGCGACGAACGGAACGCGAGACGTACACCCGGATCCAGACCGAACTGACGGTGGAAAGCACCACCGAGCCGTGGCCACCCGGTACGAGAAACTCGCCGTCCGCTACGAAGCGACCGTGCTGGTCGCAGCCATCAATGAGTGGCTGTGACCAGCACTTTCACAACACGCCCTCGTTGGCCAGCGAGGTCGCCAGCTTCTCCAGTGCCGCCATCTGCTCCTGCATGCCGGTCTCCATGCCGGACTGGATGATCGCGTCGCGGATGGTGCGGTCCGGCACCTCGGTGAGCATCCACAGCGACGTACGGCCGTCCTTCTCGGTGAAGACGGCCGTGTTCACCGCGGCGTTCTTCTCCGCCTCCTCCGGGGTCATTCCCGGCGCACCCTCGAATACCTCGGTCCAGACGATCCGCTCCTCGGGGACGATCTCGCGGTACTCGCCGTGGAAGGCGACCTCGAATCCGCCGTTGGCCGTCATGGCGTACCGCCACTTGCCGCCGACACGGAAGTCCATCTCGACCGTGTCCATCGTGCCGCGCTCGCCGCACCACCAGCGCCTGACCAGTTCAGGCGTGGTCCACGCCCGGTAGACCAGCCGGCGGGGCGCGTCGAAGTCCCGGGTGATGAGGATCTGGTCGTCCGCCGGCAGGGTGAGGGTCGCGGTGCGGTTGCTGGTCATGGTCTGTTCTCCGTTCTCTCGTCGTGGTGCTCTTGCTGCTTGAGGTCCTCGATGACGGCGTCCAGCCGGTCGAACCGCACCGACCAGAACCGTTCGTATCTACCGACCCAGTCGTGGATCGGCTTCAGTGCCTCGGCGTTGAGCCGGTAGAGCCGGTGCCGGCCGTCCTCCCGGACGTCCACGGCACCGACGTCCCGCAGGACGCGCAGGTGTTTGGAGACCTGCGGCTGTGTCAGCGCAAGTTCCTCGACCAGGGCGGTGACGGTGCGTTCACCGCTGGCTAGGACATCGAGTATCCGCCGGCGCTGCGGTTCTGCCACGGCGTTGAACGCGTCTGCTGTCGTCGGGGCCCGTGCCATGTCAGCCATCGTATTCCGATATGGGAATGCGTCAAGCCAGCCATGCCGCTGTGGCAGCGCGGGGTGCGTGTCGGATTGCCGGGGATCCGGCAGGAGACGCAGGTCGCAGGCGTGTAGCGCTGCCTTGCAGCCACCTCCGACGGCGCCGGAGAACTTCCACAACACGCACTAGCTCAAAGTTTCATGATGGGTCGTCGGATTCTCCGGCGGCCCGTTTCGGTTCGTCGGGCCGGTGATGGGCAGGGCGACGGCCCGGCTCTCGCGTCGGGTGGGCGCCGGGTTCCACGGCTTCGGTCATGGGGTTCTGCTCGTCCGGTCAGATGGTTTGGCAGGTCAGCCTGGGCTGGGGAGCGCGTCGAGCCTCTCAATCGCGTTGGTGATCGCGTCGGTCCATGGCCAGTGGCGGGCGAATCTCAGGTGTCGCCTGCGGGCGGTGGTGACCAACTGGGCCGCGGCGGAGAACGGGCGAAGCCGGATCCGCCGGGGCTCCCAGAGTTAGGGCTTGCCGGTCAGGGCGAGCATCGGCAGCCAGGCCAGTAGGTCCAGGGCGAGCTGGACGATCTCGGCCACGGCGGGCAGGCTGGCCAACTTGTCGGCGTGGAAGTCCTCGTAGGCGGGCAGGTCGGCCACCTCGACCTGGAGCAGATAGTCGAAGTTGCCGGTGATGTGGTGGCAGGCGACCGCCTCGGGCAGCCGGGTGACCGCACTCTCGAACGCAACCCCGTCCGCGGGGGCGCGAGGACCTGGTCGAGGCGGTCGAGTTGGCTGATGATGCGAGCGGACCCGGTCTCGGCAGCGATCCCAATCGTAATGCGCTGAGCGCAATACTCAATGAGCTTGAGACCAGGCAGGGTTGGCGGCCTGTCGCCGTCCCCGCCCGGGCCCGGAACCGGAGCCGGGGCGGGGAAGCCCTTGTGCTTCAGAGGCGGCCCGCGGACGTCTTTCCAGGGCGCGCCGAGAGCGAGGCCCTGTCGGCGGAAGGTGGCCACGGTGCGACGGGGCCGAAGGCGGCGGCCACGATAGCGAAGGCGTGCGTGTCCTCAGAAGCTGCTTCTCGGCTGCCTACGGCCGTTGATGCAGAGGTGTCGGCCTCGGTGGTTGCGTGCGAGTCAGCGGGTGAGAGGGACGGCACGGGCCAGAGGTTCCGGGTCTCCGTAGAGGGCGGCGTGGAGTGCAGCGGCGAGTTCGCGGGCTCGTTCTTCGCTCCGCAGGCCGTGCATCATGAAGTAGACGGGTCCCGTATAGGCGTCCAGATCGACCTCGTGGCTTTGGATCAGGCGGGCGATCGCAGCCCGGATTGCATCGTTGACGGCGTCGGCGACAGCGTGGCCGGAGCCGACGGTGAGCGTGTCCGCCTTCACGGTCCACCGTTGGCGTGCTTCGGATTCGGTGGCGACGAATACGGCGTTGTGCGCCATGGCGTTCCGGTAGACGTCGTGGAAGGCGTCGGTGCCGGTGGCGTCCGGGATGAGGTGGGCGGGGCAGGGAATCGGCAGCGGCTGCACGAGGGCAATTGTGGCAGCAGGTGAGATCCATACGAATCCGGGACACGATGGAGTGATCGTCCCTGGCCACCCGGACTGTGTCACGTTCGATGTTCACGAGAAACGGTTCTGGCGCAGATTCCGTGGAGCGATTACGGATCGTAACATCTCATCGAAGAGCGCGCCGGTCCGAAGCCCGCATAGCGGCGGTCAGGCGCGAACCAGGAGTACAACGCCTGCGGCCAGGAACGCGAGGCCGAAGGCGGATAGAAACCCACCCCAGATCCGCACGAACCTCCACTGGAGTGGGGCGTAGCGGAGGAAGTCCATCCCTGGATGCTCAAATCCCAGTCGGTTGAAGGTCCGCAGGAGGCTGGGGGCTGCGTGGGCAGGATTGAGGTACGTGTCCACGATCCGCTGGGCGATCCCGCGGTGGTCCGTCGCCAGCGCAAGCCCGACCAGTATCAGCCCGACGCCCAGCAGCAGAGGGAGCAGATACATTCCGTTCCTCCGGTGCAGGGGCGTCGACAGATGCACCGTACGCAGGGATGCGGACAGACTGTCATGCCGCAGACCGGCAACCTGAAGCCCAGTTCACTGCCGGTCAGACACCGACGAGTACGCGCATCCCATCGCTGACCGGCTGAGCATCCCTCTCGGGGTCGCCCGAATCCTCGTGGCAGACCTGGCAGAAGCCGGCCTTGTGCAGATCCACGTCCCAACGGCAATCAGCCTGCGGAGATGATGTGGATCAACGCGCCGAGGACTGAGGCACCTCCCGGCATGCGCAATGACGGGTCATTTGACACTGATGCGGAAGAGGAAGGTGCGCCGGTAGTCAGGGCCCGGCTAGATGTACGGGAAGATGCAGGTGAGGACTGAATCGGCTGACCGCGCTGCCCGAAGTCGTGACCGCACACCAGCTGCGGCTGCAGCTGGAGCGGCGGTTGGGAGCGGGCGGCCGCGCCATGTTCGCGGACGCCTACGCCATCACCTCGTGCTGGTGGAACATCCCCGCCCTGGCGAGCGGTCGGGTTGGGGGGTTCGCTCGTCGGGTGGTCGGGCGCGGCAGTCGGCCCAGCGCAGCCGACGGCGGTCTGGGTCTGTGTGCACATCATGTCTGCGGGCCGGTATCACGCGACCAAGGGGACGAGCCGTGCGACGTGGACTGATCGTGGTGGATGTGCAGAAGGACTTCTGTGAGGGTGGCAGCGTCCCGGTGAAGGGCGGTGCGGGCCGCGCGGCGGCCATCGCCGACCTGGTGCGGCGTTCGGCGGGCAGCACGTACGCGCACGTGGTCGCCACCCGCGACCACCACATTGACCCGGGCGGGCACTTCTCCGACCGTCCGGACTTCTCGACCTCGTTCCCGGTCCACTGCGTGGCCGGAAGCGAGGGCGGCGACTTCCACCCCCATTTCGCGCCCGTCACCGCGGACGGCACCGTCGACGAGGTGTTCTACAAGGGCGCCCACTCGGCCTCGAAGAGCGGCTTCGAAGGCTCGACCGAGGGCGGAACCTCGCTCGCCGACTGGCTGCACGACCGCAAGATCGCGGCGGTGGACATCGTGGGCATCGCCACCGACCACTGCGTGAGAGCCACCGCACTGGACGGCATCCGCGCCGGCTTCACCGTCCGCGTCCGGCTCGACTACACCGCCGGAGTCGCTCCGGACACCACCCGCGCGGCCGTAGACGAGATGAAACACGCGGGCGTGCACCTCACCGGCCAGCCGGTCGTGCTCTCCTGAACGACGAGCGCCATCCGCCGCCTGGCATGTACGGACAAACTGCCCCGCACTCAGCCGCCGCGCGTCCAGGTCGGGAGATCGAGAGAAGTTCAAAAGAGGCCATGGGACGACCTTGAAGCCCCAACGCTTCCGTCGAGCGGCGGGGTCACGCTCGGCGACGTGCCGGGCGACGTCGACCGGCGTCCACCGCCTGATGCGGACTCGTCGGGGGCCACGGCGCCCGACTGGCCAGGGACGCCACACAAGCTGCGAAATCCCTGGCCACCGCCTGGATGGCTATTCGTCCGCCGGGCGCCACCCGGCGTTTTGCTGGTCGAATTCCCGCCAGCGATCGGCGTACGACCGATCAGTGTTCGCGGGTCCCGACGTCCGGGTGGGCTCGGTCACCTGGTCTGTGCCGTTGACGTAGACCGTGGACTCACGGCTGTACGTCTTGCTGTACAGGGTGACGGCGTACAGGTTCTCGTCGGCGTTCACGCATCGACCGCACGCACGATCCCGTCGTGGTACACGCCGCTGCTGCTCTGGCGGTAGCTGACGATGCGCACGGCCTGACTCGGGTCAGGCTGGAGGTCTGCAACCGTGGCCATGGTGGATCTCCTTCGTTCCTGCGGGGGGGGAGGCGCTCCAGACGCTAATCGAACCCACAGCGAGGGACCCCGGCGACACCGCAGGGGTCCCTCGCATGCCCAGCCTTCGATCCCGGCCGCGCTCGTCATCGGACGCGTCCGGCTCCGGGGCCTGCGCCGTCGGTAGGGCCGCGGTCCTGGCCGTCATCCGCGCGATACGCACCTGACTGCGGCGGCGCGGCATCGCCCACACCATTCCCGAGCGGGCCGACCAGAAGCGCAACCGGGCCCGCCACGGCAGCCGAGGCGGACACCCGCCCCGCTTCGACAAGCAGCTCTACAAGCAGCTCAACGTCGTGGAACGGTGCTTCAACCGCCTCAAGCAGTGGCGTGGCATCGCGACCCGCTACGACAAGACCGCAGTCCTACCAAGCGGCCGTCACCCTTGCCTCGCTCCTGATGTGGGCGTGACATTTGAATCCTAAGCGGCCTGGCCGAGGTTCGCTTCGGTACGGCCGTACCCGATAGGGGCGCCGGGGTCAGCGGCGCACTTCGCCGCGCCCGCTTGGCGCCGTAACCCGAAAAAGCAGTGGCCGCGTGGGCTCGGGGCCACATACGTTCGCCTCCATGGTTGACGCAACTTTCGGGCATCCGCGCCTCGCCGCCATCTACGACCCACTCGATCCGGACCGCAGCGATCTCGACGCGTATCTCGCGATGTCGGAGGAGTTCGGCGCGCGGTCCGTGCTGGACATCGGGTGCGGTACGGGCGTGTTCGCGCTGCTGCTCGCCGAGCGCGGGATTACGGTCACCGGGATCGATCCCGCGCGGGCGTCCGTCGACGTCGCGCGTGGCAAGCCGGGCGCGAAGCGGGTGCGCTGGCTCGACGGCGACGCGCGGGACCTGCCGCCCATGCAGATCGACCTGGTGACGATGACCGGGAACGTCGCCCAGGCAATCGCCGATCCGCAGGCGTGGCGTACGACGCTGCGCAGCGCGTACGAGGCGCTGCGGCCCGGCGGGCGGCTTGTCTTCGAGACGCGCGATCCGGCGCAGCGCGTGTGGGAGGAGTGGGCGGAGTGGACGCGCGAGACCACGTACCGCATGACGGACATCCCGGGCGTCGGCCACGTCGAGACCTGGGCCGAGCTGACGGACGTGAGCCTGCCGCTGGTGAGCTTCCGGGGTACGCACGTGTTCGCTGCGGACGGGGACGTACTGACTTCGGAATCGACACTCCGCTTCCGCGAACGTACGGAGATCGAGCGGGACTTGCACGGGCACGGCTTCGTCGTCGAGGACGTGCGCGACGCACCCGACCGGCCGGGCAAGGAGTTCGTGTTCGTGGCGCGGCGCGGTACCGCGGAGCCCGTCCCTCCCGGAATGCCCTAGGGAGGGTGCGCACCACACAGCGCCGGGCAGACGGGACTTTGAAGACACTCCGTATCAAGCAACGTTTGCCCGGGCGGCTTTCCGGTGAGGGCAGGCGCGCTACGTGTGGGTGGCCTCGAAGGCCACACGTTGTCTGCGGCTGTTGGTGCAGTGTCTGCTCGGTAGCCGCCGTGGACGGTGACGTCGGTGAAGCCCGCCTGGTGCAGCATGGCGGTGAACTGGGGCAGCCCGAACCACAGCAGGGAGAAGATCTGGAGTTCGGTGCGTGTCAGGGCGCCGTTCGTCCAGGCTTCGTAGCGGAGCCAGCGGGTGGTGCGCTGGGCGACCGGGTCCACGTGCGTGCGCCAGGTGGTGAGGGTGACCAGTTCGCTGCCGTTCCACTGGTGCGGGACCGGTCCAGTGTCGGGGGCCGTGTCCAGGGACGGCGGTTCGACGTCGACGATCAGCCGACCTCCGGGAGCCAGGCTGGCGTACATGGCGGCCAGCGCGGTCTGTGCGCTGTCATGGTCGGGAAGCAGGGCGAAGGAACCGGTGGGGATCACGATCGCTTCGAAGGCGCCGGGTTCGCAGTGCATGGTCATGTCGCTTTCGAAGACATCGGCCTTCAGTCCTCGCCGGGCGCAGTTGATGCGGCACTGTCCCAGCATGGCGTCCGAGGTGTCGTAGCCGCGCACGGCCAGTCCCCGTTCGAGCAGGGGGATCAGGATGCGGCCCGTGCCCACGGCGGGTTCCAGTACGGGGCCGGATACGTTCCGCAGGCGGTCGGCGTAGAACTCGACGTCGCCGAACGAGGTGCCGACCGGCTTGTCGATTTCGTAGAACAGGGTTGCCAGCGGTCCGTAGCGCCAGGCCGTGGCGTCAAAGCCGGTGTTCATGCAGTCCTTCGGTGATGCTTCGGGTGGATATAAGTGCTCTGACCAGCACCTTGTGGGCACACTGCCAGGGCGTCGCCCCGGAGGCCGTCGAATATGCGGGCATGGTCGCAGCAGTGCGAGGGCGCCGCCGGGTGGGTGAGCTGACTGCCGCTGTCGCCGGACGGACACCGCTACGACGCCGGTGACATCGACGGCGGCGGGGCCACCTTCTCCGCGCAGGCACTCGCCGCATCCGGGGTGACGCCGGGTTCCACGATCGCCCACGACGGTGTCGCGCTGACCTGGCCCGCCACGGCCGGCGCCGGGAAGCCGGACAACATGGTCGCCTCCGGTCAGACCATCGCGGTCAGCGGCACGGGTGACACGCTCGGCTTCCTGGTCTCGGCCAGCTACGGCCCCGCAGGGGGCACCGGCACCTTGTACTACAAGGACGGGTCGAGCAAGGAGTTCGACCTCAGCAGCCCCGACTGGTTCAGCGACAGCGGTGAGGTCGCCGTCAGCTCCGCCTATCAGAACCGTCAGGGCAACGAGAAGTACGACGCTCCCGGATACGTCCACTACGTCGGTGTGCCACTGCAGTCCGGCAAGACACCGGTCAGCGTCCAGCTGCCCGATGTCAGTTCTGCTGCCACCGAGTGGACGCCGACGCTGCACGTCTACGCCATGGGGCTCGGCAACGCTGTGGACGACCTCGCGTCCACCTTCAACAGTGTGGTCGTCACCCAGGACACCGCGACCAATGTGGGTGATCTCGACGGATGGGGCAGCAGCCTGTCCGCACAGGTCCTCAGCAAAGCCGGCGTGACCGCGGGCTCGACCATCTCCCACAAGGGGCTCGACTTCGTCTGGCCCGCCACCGCCAGCGGCAACGAGACCACGGGCACGGTCACCACCGGTGGCCTGGATAACGTTGTCTCCTCCGGCCAGACCGTGGCGATCAACGGCACCCGCGGGGGCACACTCGGCTTCCTCGTCGATTCGAGCTACGGCCCCGCCGGAGGCACCGCGACCATCCACTACTCGGACGGCACCAGCCAGCAGTTCACCCTGAGCGGCCAGGACTGGTTCGGCGGTACCGGTGACGTCGCCATCAGCACGGCGTACCAGAACCGCCAGAACAACCAGAGGTATGACCATGCCGGCTACGTCTATTACGTGGATGTGGCACTGCTGTCCGGCAAGACACCGGTCAGCGTCCAACTGCCCGACGTCAGCACCGCAGCCGCTCCCGGCAGGCCCACGCTGCACGTCTTCGCGATGACGCGCGGCTGACGACCAGCCAGGGAGACAGTTCCCGGGGTCGGGGTCGACCGAGGTGTGATCCTCGGCCGACCCCGACACGTGCGTGCGCGGTGGGGTGCGGGTGTGTGTGTCCGCCATGGGCAGTGGCAGCTGGACGCGGATGCCGACCAGGAGCTCGAGCACCTCGAAGAAGGCCCCGGGGTCGGGCACGCTGTGGCGGGCCACGGTGCCTGCAAAGGCGGTTACGGGACGGGCTGGCGTGCTCAGCAGAAGTGCAGCAGGTGGCGCAGCCATGGCGTGAGGCAGGGAGGACAGAGCTGACAACGCGGGCCGTGGAGGAGCGGCTGAATGCCTATGTCACCGCCCTGATGGACGCGCTGGGCTGAGCCCAAGCAGCCCGGGGCACGGTCGCGAGCGCCGGGCCCGGCTGCCACGTCCGGGTGCGGAGCCGATTGCACACCCGCACCGGGGCACCCCCGAGTACGGGTTGTCCCGGCCGACAGCTCTGCGACGCCTCCGAATCGAACTGCAAAATCATTCGCCGTAACAACTCCGCTGAGTAGGCCCGGAGCGCGGTGCCGGGGTTGCTCCCGGTCCGTTTCTCCGGACCTCTCGCCGAACCCGCCGTGCGCCTCTCAACGCAAC
>NZ_JBLVKW010000135.1:0-12227 GCF_048270745.1 Streptomyces sp. NPDC056231
TGGGCGCCCTGAACGTTCTACGGGCCGGGCTGGTCCGTCGCGAAGCCCAACCGGCATAGCGAGAAGCCCCCTCGTTTACGAGGGGGAGGAGTCACACGGACTGGTAGCCGGACTTCCGATTGCCGCCACGCCTTCGCCAGCCGGTTGCACAACCGCGGCGTGCCCGAGGTGATCACACAGGAGATCCTCGGGCACGCGCGCGGGCGAGGTGACGTGGATCTACCTCCACGCGGCCGTGGACTACGCGGGCCAGCGTCCTGGCCGCGCTCGAGGACGGGAAGCCTGGTGCCGCGTGCCAGCCCGCCTGCGTTGCTTCGGGACGAAGAGCGGTCGTGCCACATCCGTGTAAGAACCGGAGGGGACTCACGGGGAATCGGGGTGGGTAGGGGCACGTACCGCCCGACTCGGCGCAAGGTAGGGAACCGCTGGTCACGCCGGTGATGGCCCAACCTCGCTCCTAAAGCGGGCTCCGGCCGCCATCCTTGCGGACCTGGGCGGCGCGCAGCGCGTCCTGCGGCTTCCTCACCGCCAGGTAGACCAGCCCGGCGGTGATCACCACGCCGGTTCCCAGCAGGCCCGCCCAGATCTGGTACCAGGGGGCTCCTGGCGGGGCGAGGATCGCCCGCGGCCAGCACACGTTGGCGACCTCGAAGGCGGTCCAGAGGACGGCCAGCACGTTCAGGAAGGTGCCCTTGCGGCCCAGCTGGATGTGGCCGGACGGGACCCAGGTGCCGCGCAGCCGGGCGGTCAGGGCGGCCAGGCTGACCAGGAAGAAGGGCAGGAAGGTGGCCGCGGTGCCGAAGGCGATCAGGCTGCCGATCGCGGTGGCGTTCAGGCCGAGCAATAGTCCCGTACAGCTGACGAGGGTCGATGCGACGAGTCCGCCGATGGGGGCCTGGCGGCTGTTGACCTTTCGTACCTGGCGGGAGAAGGGGAAGACGCCGTCGCGCGCCAGCGAGTAGACCCCGCGGGCGGCCCCACCCTGGGATGCCATGGCGCAGGCGAGGAATCCGACGAGGACCACGGCCACGAAGGGCTTGTCGGACCAGGACCCGAAGGCCGTGGTGACGGCGGTGGTCACCGGGTCGAGGTCCTCGCCCGCGACGACGGCCTGCGGCGCAGGGTGGGCGAGGGCGACCGCCATCGCGTTGAGGATGACCACGAGGCCGACGCTGAGCAGGGCCCACCACATGGCGCGGGGCACCTGCCGGCCCGCGTCCTTGGTCTCCTCGGCGGTTGAGACGCAGGCGTCGAATCCGATGAAGCCCCAGCCGGCGACGGCCAGGACGGCGAGGAAGGCCACGACAGTCGAACTGCCGGACAGCTCCTCGGCTCCGAGGGTCTCGGTGAACAGCGCGAATCCGTGCTGGCGGAAGAACAGCAGCAGCGCGAAGCCGACCAGAACGGAGGCGATGGCCTCGGCGGCGATGCCGAGCGAGACGAACCAGCTCAGGATCCTGATCCCGTACGCGTTGACCAGCATGCAGCCGAGCAGGATCCCGGCGGCCACCACGACCAGGGAGCCCGGCGTGGGCGTGGCGCCGACGAGGGCGAAGGCCCAGGGGGCCGCCAGGTACGCGACGGTGGTGTTGCCGAACATCACGGCGAACTGCCACACCCAGCCGCTCATCCACCCGAAGGACGGGCCGAGCAGCCGTCGGCCCCACTGGTACGGGCCGCCGGCGAGCGGCCACTGGGAGGCCAGCTCGGAGTAGACGTTCACGACCAGGCACTGGCCGAGAAGCACGATCGGCAGCGCCCAGACCCAGGCGGGCCCGGCGATCATCGTGCCGACCATCGAGACGGCGTACAGGGCGACGACAGGCGAGACGACCGCGAAGCCCATGGCGATGTTCCCCAGAATGCCGAGGCTGCGGCTCAGCTCCTGGGTGTAGCCGAGATCGGCCAAGCGGGCGGCATCGGTATCGGGGCCGGTTCCGGCGCCGGTGTCGGCACCTGCGCCGCCCGGTTCAGGGCGTGCGGGGGCAAGGTCGGGCATGGCGCACCTCTCGCAAAGCGGGACGCGCCGATCGGTCGACGCGTCCCGGAAGCTAAATCTAACGTTGTTAGGTTGCGGGAATGCGGGGACCCTAACCCGGCCCGGACCCCTTGGGAAGCCCCTCCGTACGGGTAATCTGGCGGCCGATGACGAGGGGGATCACACGTGGGCCGACCGAACCAGCCGCTGCTCAGCCGCGGGAACATCGCGCGCGCGGCCCTCGAACTCCTCGACGAGGAGGGCCCCCAGGCGCTGAAGATGCGTACGCTCGCCGACCGGCTCGGGGTCAGGGGCGCATCCCTGTACCACCACGTCGCGTCCAAGGACGACGTCCTCGACGCGGTCTCGGAGCTGATCAACGAGGAGATCGATCTGAGCCCGCTCGATGGGCCCGACTGGCGGGAGGGGATCTCGGCCTACGCGCGCGGCTACCGCCAGGTCTACCTGCGCCACCCGAACGCGATCGCCCCGGCGGCGCGGCGCGCGGTCGAGGCAGCCCCGGCCCTGCGCGGCTACGACGCGCTGCTTGCAGCCCTGATCCGGGCGGGCTGCACGCCGGGCCGCGCGGCCGAGGCCGCCGCCGCCATCGACTATCTGGTGCTCGGCTCGGCGCTGGAGACCTTCACCGCGGGATTCACCCGCCCCGCCGAGGAGTACCGGCCCGACTATCCGGCCCTGGCCGACTCCCTGACCGGCGCCGCGGCCACCGGCGCCGGCCTGGCCGAGCTCGACGACCGCGGTTTTGAACTCGGCCTGGGCCTGGTCCTCGACGGCCTCGCCGCCTGGACGTCCCCCGGGCATGGAGCGGTCGAGCCCGGGTAGCCGCGTGTCATGACGGGCGGCGAAGCGGTTCACGAGGGCGTACGGACCGCCCCGCAGGAGCCCGCATGGCCGCGGAGATTCGCGAGCAATGCTCGGAACCTGTGGATCGGCCTCGGGCGGGACGCAGAGGGCGTACCTTCCCGAATGATCCTTACCTCAGCGCGCACATGCCTGCCGGCGTTGAGGGGCTTCTCTGACGGGTACGGCCCCTCGCGGAAGCGGCTCGCCCGGATGGCCCTCAGTCAAAGGTGTAACGGCGTGGGAGTCGCATCGGCATCTATCAGGTATCTGGGGTGGGCGCTGAACACCCCAGGCGACTTGGGTGAAGTTCACTCCTGGGTCCGGCGGCGCCATGACGGTTGATCAGCCGCTGACCGTGCGAAGGAAGTGGTCGGCGTCCTCGGGTTCGGCCAGCCGTCCTACCTCCAGCCAGGAGCCGTCGGTGAAGCAGAGCCTGAAAGTGGCGAATCCGCGCGGCTGGCCTGCCTCACCCTCGACCCGGACCTGATCGAGGGGGAACTCCACGACGGTCCGGAAGTCGTCGGCCTTGGTGGGCGACAGCCGACGGCAAGGGGATGCGGCGATACAGACACGGCCGCGGGCCAGCATGACCAGGCGTTTGGGGTTGCGTGAGTGCCCGTACCAGCGCAGCAGCAGTCGGCCCGCGGTCAGGTTCCAGTCGCCGTCGAAGACGCCGTTGGCCGGGTCCTGTCGACGATCCCGGGCACGGCCGCGATCGGACGCGGATGCGCGGGCGTCAGACGGACTCTGCGGCTGCCCGGCCTGCGCTCCGCCGCGCTGCCGCGTCCGGGACAACCGTTTAAGTTGGTCTGCCAGCTTGTCGATCAGCATCATCGGGATGACGACGAAGAAGAAAGCTACGGCCCCGACGTACAGCAGCCAGTGGTGACCAGGCTTCAGTCGTCCCTTACCCGCCGCGCGGTGCACGTCTACGGGCGGTATGGGGATGGGCTTGTGGATCTCGCACCAGACGAGGGCCACGGGCTCCTCGCCCAGGATCTTCCGGGCCCGCCGATGTACCGCGCGCTTCGCCATCCGAGGATCCTAGTACGAGCATCCGTCGTGCCGGTCGGGCGGCGAACCAGGCGGTCCCGGGAGGCCTCTGGCGGACGAGGCGGTGCCGACTGGCTCTGTGGCGGGCAACGGCACGGCCTGGGCGCAGTCGCGTTCGAGGGCGTCCAGGGCCTGGCGGGCCGCCGCGATGCGCTCGACCAGGAGTAGGCGCTGCTCTTTTTGCGCCGGCGCCGGGTGCGACCCTTCCACCGCCTCGTTCTCCTTCTCCATCTCCCGTGCCTCGTCGAGGGAGGTGATGACCACGCCTATGAGGACGTTGACGAGGACGAAGGAAGCAAGGAGCCGCGCGTTCGCGCAACACGAGGTGGCCGCGATCGTTGCCGGAAACCGCCGATGCGCTCGAGGTGCCGCGGGTCCCGGTGACCTCGACGCGCGGGTCTGTCCCGCCGTGGGCGACGGTCACCTTCGCCTCGGCTCCTGGCGCGTGTTTCTGCCGCTGTGGGCGCATTCTGCATCTGGTGGAACCACCGCAGGTGGCCTGACGAAGTCACCGCCGATCAATGCCATACGGCGCGAAGCCGCGCCGCGAGGCTGATCGCGTCTACGGATCTCTACTCCTGACGGCGGCGCAGGGGCCGGTCCGGTTGCGCGCTACTCGTTGACCAGTGTGGGGATGGAGACGACCGCGGAGGCCGGGGTGCTGGAGAGGTGCTTGGCGGGGACGGTGAAGTCGATGCCGTCGCCAGCGGCACGCGGGCCGTCGTGGTGATGGCTGCCGTGCGCGTCCTCGCCTTCCTCTTGGTACTGGAAGGTGCCGGTGCCCAGCAGGCGGCCGTGGGAGTCGTAGTAGGCGGCGCGCAGTTCCAGCGCGAGGACGTCGCTGACGTCTGAGGTGATGGCCAGGTGTCCGGTGACCGCAGGCTTGGTCGTGAGCGTCAGGCCCATGAGGCGCACCCGGTCGGTGAACGGTCCGTCCTCGATGCGGACTTCGCCCTGGTGTGGGGCCGGGGAGAGTGTGGGCGCCGGAGCCGGCGCGGAGCGCGGGGCGGGCAAGGCTGCTCCGGCGGCGGAGGTGCGCGGCTTCGGGGCACCTGGGTGGTCGGCCGCCGAGTTGCCGCTGCAGCCGGTGAGCGCCGCCAGGGCGGGGACGAGGAGGCCGAGCACGGCGGCCGTGGTGCGGGTGAGCGGTTTCATCGGGCGTACTCCCGGGGCGTCTGGAACAGTCGGTACGGTCAGTGCGGTCACGGGGCCGGGGCGCGGAACGCGCACCCGGCCCCGCGGGTGAGGTCAGCTGGTGCGCGGAGCCATGCCGAACAGGGAGCGGTACATCTTGCCGTACAGCTCGGTGTTGTTCTGGCTGGCGGCGAAGCGCTTGCCGTCAGGGCCGTACGCGTAGATCGGCACGTCGGCGCCGGTGTGGTTGCCGGAAAGGTAGGACAGCCACAGGCTGGCCTCCGGGCTGCCGTCCTTGACATCCGCCGGGTCGTCGGGCGTACGGAACGTGGCGGGGCCGAAGTTCTTCGGGTCGCCCGCGCCGGCGCCGTTGACGATGCCCGAGGAGCGGGCCGAATCCTTGATGTTGGCCGAGGACGAACGCGACGGCGTGGAGTTGTTGGCCGGGTTGCCCGCGTCGGTGTTGGCCGGCGGAGCGGCCGCCTCCGCGTTGGTGAAGGAGTCCTTCTCGATGATGTTGAAGCCGGCGCACTCATGGTCCGCCGTCACGACCACCAGGGTGTGGCCGTCCTTCTTGGCGAAGTCGACCGCGGCCTTCACGGCGTCGTCGAACGCCTTCACCTCGGCGAGGGTCTGCGCGGCGTCGTTGGCGTGCGAACGCTTGTCGATCTGGGCGCCCTCGACCTGAAGCAGGAAGCCCTTCTTGGAACGGCCGTCGAGCAGCGAGAGCGACTTCTTGGTCAGCTCGGCCAGCGTCGGCTCCTGCTTCTCCGGCGCGCCGGCCGGCAGCTGGGCCTTGGCCTGCTCGACGGTGAGGTTGCCGCGGTTGAAGAGGCCGACGACCTTGCCCTTCTTGACGCCGTCCAGGTCCGCCTTCGTGGCGACCTTCTGGCTGGCGGCGGTCTGCGCGGGCAGCGCCGGGTCGCCGAAGCTGCCGAGCACCTGGTAGCCCTGCGCCTGGAGCGCCTTCTGGTCGTCCGGCTCGAAGCGGGCCAGGCCGCCGCCGAGGATCACGTCGGCCGTGCCGTTGCGGGCGATCTGCTCGGCGATCGGCGTGATCAGCGTCTGATCGGCGGGCTTGTTCTCGTAGGTCCCGTCGGCCTTCTTGGGCAGGCATGACGCGTCCGAGTAGACCGGGCCCTGGCAGCCGCGCAGCAGCGCGTGACTGAACATGGCGGCCGGAGTCGCGTCGGTGATCTCGGCCGTGGAGACGTTGCCCGTGGCGAAGCCCGCACCGTGGGCCTGCTCCATCAGCGTCGCGACCTTCTTCTCGTAGGCGTCGACACCGATCGCGGCGTTGTACGTCTTCACGCCCGACGACCAGGCGGTGGCCGCGCTGGCCGAGTCGGTCACCAGCGCCGGCGTGGCGCTGCCCTTCTCGACGGCGTACGTGGCGACAGCGCCGTAGTTCGGCAGCTGCTCCATGTTCAGCTTGCCGCTCGCGCCGTAGTAGCGCTCCCGGGCGGCGGTGACGTGGGTGCGGCCCATGCCGTCGCCGAGCAGGTAGATGACGTTGCGGATCTCGGTGCGGTGCCCCTGCTGGGGCGTTGAGTTGGCCACCACGGCCGTACCGGCGGCGAGCGCGCCGGTCGTGGCGACAACCGTCAGGATTCTGACGGATCTGCGCATGCGGATGCTCCTAGGATGCTGGACGCTGGACGCCGCGACCCGACCCCTTGGTGTGCCGGCCGCGAGCGCGCCCGGACGAGCCGGACGTCAGCGACGGTAAGAGCAAGGTATGAACACGCCACGATGGCAAGGTGTCACTGGGGAGAACACACCGGCGTTCACCGACATGCTCCACCACCCTGCGGCCGCCCGACAGTTCGGCGTGCTGCGTGATGTGCGTAGCGGGCAGCCGACGTATGTGCCGCGGACGTCGGCGCATCGCCCTGTGCCTTCATCGACGCCTTGGGTGGCAGGCGGCCGTCACCTCCATGCCCGAGCTGCTGCACCGCACAGGTGAGGGCATCGCCCACAACCGCCCGCCGGAAACCCCTGCCGGGTGACGGTGCCCTGGTCAGCAACGTTCTGGACGCCATACCGATATCGGATGCCGGACCGCTCTCTGGTTCAGGAGACGAGATCCGCAGCCCCGAGTCTCTCGCCCCGAAGCACGTCGACCTCGACATGCTGCGGCTGCCGTCGATCCGCAGCGAGTTCGCCGAGATCGCCGACCGCGCGATGAAAGACCAGATGACCTACCGCGGCTTCCTCGCTGAGCTACTGATGGCCGAGTGCGACGACCGGGCCCGCCGGCGCTCGGAGAGGCGGATCAAGGCGGCGAACTTCCCCCGCGAGAAGTCCCTGCGGACCTTCGACTTCGACGCCAACTCGAACATCGACCCGGCGACCATTCATACCCTCGCCAGCTGCGAGTGGATCAAGAAGGGGCGGCCGCTCTGCCTGATCGGTGACTCCGGCACCGGAAAGTCGCACATGCTCATCGCCCTGGGCACCGAGGCCGCTATGAAGCGGCTACCGGGTCCGCTACACCCTCGCCATCAAGCTGGTGAACGAGCTGGTCGAGGCCGCCGACGAGAAGCAGCTGAACAAGACCATCGCCCGCTACGGCCGAGTCGACCTTCTTTGCATCGACGAACTCGGATACATGGAGCTCGACCGGCACGGCGCCGAACTCCTCTTCCAGGTCCTGACCGAACGCGAGGAGAAGAACAGCGTCGCCATCGCCTCCAATGAATCCTTCGGCAAAGCGCACATGTTCCGGCGAACGTGTGCGAGGCGGCGCCGAAACATCACGGGTTCGGCTTGGAGATCCACATCGGGCCGTACGATTCTGTGAAGTCCACGGCCACCTCTCGTATGTGAGGGTTGTCGGTGGTAAGCGCGCGGGCTACGAGTCGGCCTAGTAGTTCCCATGCCTCGATATGGGCAAGAAGCTCGGCGAAGCGCCGGTATTCGTCATCGTCGGCCGAGTCGAGTTGGTCCATGATGAGCGGTTCGAGCAAAGGCAGCAGCTGATCACGCGGGATCTGGACAATGGCCTGTCGAGCGGCAAGGGCCCAATCGTGAGACGTGGACCAGCCCACAAGCTCTGGGAGAAGAGCCGGTCCATCGGCTGAGAGTGCTGCGAGGAAGTCGAGGGCGGCACCTTGATCCCACGCTCCCGCTCCTCCAGCCAGCGCGGCCTTGAGGACCTTGGGCCTGTCGTGAGCGTGCTGGTAGAACTCGGCTTGGCAGCGGTGCATCTCCCGCTTGGCCTCGACAAACGCCTGCCAGAGATCGTGGTCGGACGGTTGGGTGCTCATGGGTTGTTCCTCCATCAGGTCTTTGGGGATTGAGGCAATCGCTGCTCATCGACGTGGTCGGCGAGGTAGATCATGACGCCTTCGGGGTCCATGCCGAGGGCTGCGGCGACGAGTTTGGGGTCGAGGGTGTTTACCAGGTCGGCGAGTCGGGTGCCCCGCAGGGTCCGGGGTGGGACACCGCAGGGGTCCAGGATGTGGCTGACGTAGGCGGTTGAGGCCGGTGCCCGGCCGGTCTTGGTGATCCGGGTGACGATCATGTGGGGGTTGTCGGTGTGCTGGTCTGCGCGGTGGGCCAGGCAGCATTGGAGTGCCGACCAGCTGGCCGGGTCCATGGGGACCGGATGCGGCCGTTTCCCCAGGCGGATGGTGCGGTTGACGGGGTCAAGATCGTCCACACGCAGGAGACGGACCTCGCTGCTGAAAGCCGCATGGAGGAGAGCCAGGATTCCGAACATCGCCTCGTGCGGGTGCGCGTCGGTGCCGGCAGTCCAGCGGCGGAACAGCTGTCGCTGCTGGTCGACGGCGATGGTGGTGCCGCTGAACCCGGCCGGGCCTTTGGCCTTCACTTCCCGGGTGGGGTCGATGAGCACGATCTTGCGGGAACGGGCGAAGCGGAAGTACTGCCGCAGCACGGTCAGCCGGCGTTGCCGGGCCTTGGGCATGGTCGCCAGGAAGGCCTCGACGTCGTGCACGTCGGTCAGGGCCCAGTCCTGCTTGTTGCGCGTGCCGGTCAGGAAGCGGGCGAGGTCGCGGACGATGGTCAGGGCCGCCTCGATGGTGCTGTCCGTGCGAGGCAGGGTGCCGGCCTTGAGGGCGCGCTCGCGTGCTCGCAGCATGGACTCGGCGAACGCCTGCACCTGCGGTCGCAGCGGGAGCGGGGTGGCGTCGATGCGGCGTCGGCGGCGTCCGGCGGCGAGCCGTTGCGCTTGGTCGGTGGGAAGGGCAAGGCCGCGCTGGGTGAAGAAGCCTTCGAGCGCCCGGGCGAGGGAGCCCATCGACCGGCCGGGGCGGCGGGCGCGGTCCAGCAGGGCCTGGGGGTGGTTGGGCTGTTCGTCCTTCAGCAGCCTGCCCAGGGTGCTGATCATGGTGCAGGCGCGACTCGCGCAGTGCCGTTCGGCGAGATGGCCGGCGAAGTCATCCAGCCAGGGCACCCGCTCGGCGAGCCGCGCGGCCAGATTCTCGGCGGCGATGAAGGGTCGGTCGGGGTGCTTCTGCCAGCAGGCCGAACAGAGTCCGAGCCCGGCATGGCGCCGAACCTGGCCGCAGCCGGCGCACTGCCGCGGTGGCTGCTTGGTCTGCCGAGGGCGTGAGCAGTGGCCGCACCATCCGGTGCCGGTCTGCAGGAAGCCGGGCCGCTGGCAGCGAGGGCAGAGCCGCTTCGCGGCCTGCCGGTCGGCTTCGCGTCGGCATATCCCGCAGTGGCTGGCGGTCGGTGAGCGGACCGGGCGTCCGCAGCCCGCGCAGGTTCGCGAGCAGGTGATGCACCGCCCGGTGTCGGCCTGCAGGACGCGTGACCTCCCGCAGGCAGGAGCGCACGTGCAGTTTGCCGAACGGGCCGCGGCCGAAGTGGACGTCGGGGCGGTCTAGGAGCGAGGCCTCCTCCGAGCGCAGGCCGGCGTGATACAGCGTCCGGAACAGCGCGTAATCGCGGGCGGCGGGCGCGTACTTGCGGGCGGTGGCGATCCGCGCCTTGAGGAAGTCGAAGAACTCCTCAACCCGCTCGGGGGTCGGCGGCGGCAGCAGAGCCGGGGAGTCGTCGCCGACATGCCGCGAGGCATTGAACTCGTCCACCGGGCAGACCAGCCGGACACCGAACGCGGCCTCGATCTCAACGGCCTTACGAGCCTGCAGGAACCGATGGAAGCCCTTGAAGATCTGGACGTATCCACGCCGGGTGGACGGAGCCCGCCCCTCTACGGCCAGGCCACCGACCACGCGGTCGATGTCCTCGGGCGTGACATCCCATGCCGGCCGCCCCAGCGCCTTCAATGTCCGCTCCAGCAGGCCGATGTCGTTGTCGACCGTCACCGGGCTGAACCCACGGGCCCGCCAGGAGGCCACGAACGCCTCCACACACAGGGCCTGGAACTCCCACGGATCCCAGGCAACGGGTATCTCGGCCACCGTCCGGCCCTCGATCACCCGCAGACGCGACTCCACCATCCGGCACACCTTCCTCACACCTGACGAATGAAGGTAGTGCCTACAAAACCGCGCTGTCAGCAAGACAATCAAAGAGCCACCCAGGACCCCGATACGGGCACGTCGCAGGGCGGATGCGATCCAACGAACAAGTGCCAGCCCCAGTTGGATGGACGAAGACCTTCACCGATCCCCGCCTCTGCGCGGCCATCGTCGACCGGCTGGCCTGCAACGGCACCATCATCGAAACCGGCACGGATTCCTATCGCCTCGCCGCTACCCGAGCCAGAGCCGCAGATCACGCCAACGCTGGCTGACTCTGTGCCTGCAACCGCCCAGGGCCTCGGGTGTTCCCTTCAGCTCGGACGGAGCCGCCGGACCAGGCGGACTGTCGCGAGAATCAGCACGGCCAGCAACGCGATCAACAGGCAGATGGCGAGCGCGGGCGGCATCGCTCCGCTGGTGGTGCACTCCAGTGCCGACTGGCGAGTGCCCGCCTGCCCGTTCGCCTCGTGCAGCGGCGCCTGGACCACGGCAACGCTGGTGCAGGACTCGGTGCCGGCCGCGAGGAACACGCTCCCGCTCAGTGCCAAGGGCGCAAGAGCGACGCCCGCGGCGCCGATCAGTTTGTCACCAACAGTCCAGCGTCGGGACAGACACAACAGAACCAGGCCGATGAACCAGCCGATCCACGACACGACCGGGATCAGCCAGAACAAAAATCCACCGATGATCAACAGGATGAGAGCGAAGGCCTCCCGCACCGCGGAGCCCGTCGGCCGAGAGTCCGAGACCGGAACATCACTGACGGCAGCAGCGACGATTTCCTGGGGATCGCCCAGCTGGCGAAGGATCGTGGCCACTGCCCTGTCGTCGTTGACGCCGTCAGTGCTGTCGGCCTGGGCCTCGGCCCGTGCCACTGCGATGTGTGAGCGGACATCGGCCAGGAGCTCAGCGCGGCGGTTCGCCGGCAGCAAGGCTGCCGCACGTTCCAGTTCTGCAAGGTATCTGTCGGCCGCTGCGTTGGGACGCAAATCGTGGTTCACGGCTGGGGCTCCTCGTTCTTGGAGAGGAAGTACTGGACGGCATCGTGGAACCGGGGCCACTCAGCGGTGAACTCCTCAAGCGCCCGTCGGCCGGCAGAGGTGAGCTCGTAGTACCGCCTCGGTGGCCCACTGCTCGATTCCTGCCACGTGGTCTCCACCAAAGATTCCCGACGCAGCCGGGACAGCAGAGGGTAGATGGTCCCCTCACTGGTGACCATGACCTCCATCTGCCCGAGCTCGCGTAGCAACTCGACGCCATACCGGCTGCCGTCACGCAACAGGGCGAGCACGCAGTATTCGAGCACGCCTCGACGCAGCTGGCTCATCGCTTTACTGGCGTTGCCTGGTTCCATGCGTTGCAAGGTATATGGTCGCACCTCGTTCGCTCAAGGGGCTCGACGTCACACGCGCACTGCGTGCCCTGTCTCGCGGGGCAGTGCTGTCATTTCCCGTGAGCAAACCCGAGCGCGTTGATCAACAACCGCTGCTCTAACTCGTCGACAAGCGCTGTCGTTATTGAGGTTCTGGCACAGATTCCGTGCAGCGGTGACTGAGTGTTACAAGGCGGCAAGGCGGATGCCTGGGGGACCAGGGCCGGGTTGGATCCTGCTCCACGACGTTAGGGTGCTGATTTACGAAGTGAGGAGAGCTAGTGGCTCGTCACGCAGCCTTGGCCGGGTAATCAACGGTGATGCTCCTATCGTTGGTCAAACGGCAGCGAGCCACTCGCGGTAGGTGCTG
>NZ_JBLVKW010000136.1:0-12200 GCF_048270745.1 Streptomyces sp. NPDC056231
TGGCTGCCAGCACAGCCCGTTGCCCTTCCAAACCGCTCATGCCAGACCAACGAATCACCGAGCGGAAAGCCACGAGTTAAAGATCTGCACGCCCTAAGGCCGCAGCCGTCCTGGCACGCTCGGACAGGGGCTGACCCAGTTCCCGCCAGTAGTCGATCCATCCGGCCATGCCGAGCACCAGCACACCGGACGGCGCATTGACGGATCCCAGGTCAACGTAGATCTCAGGCATGCGCCGATTGTGTCTTCCCGGTGCGACCGGATTCGGTGGGGGGGTATCGGCACCCGTCGCCGGAGCCTCCGCACTGCGGTGACGGGTGCACACCGTCACGACTTCACTCAAATGAGTGACGATCGCGACCTGCAAAGCTGTCCTGCCGCAGCGCAATCGGCGGGAGCCACGATGCTGACCTGCGTTGTTGCCATGCCGTTTGAGAATCTCGGGCTCGCCGTTCTCAACCGACATGGCAGTCGCAAAAGAGGCTCCATCCTTACCGGCTCTGGTCGAGGGGGCCGCCGCCAAGCCGAACGCTGAGCTGGGCGCCCAGTTCGCGGAACCCTAGGGCTACAGCCACACGCTGTGATGGATAGGGCCGTGCTCTCCACTGCGGCAGCAACCCGGCATCGAGGGCATGGGCCACTGCTGCGGACGCCACGGCCCGGGCCAGGCGCCGGCCCCGACAGTGCGGGGCAACCAGCACACTCAGGTGGGCAACCGACTGCGGCCAGGACCGATACCCGGCTGCGGCTACCACCTCATCACCCCGGCGAAGACAGAACGCGGGAGAAGAGATGTCCTCCAGACCGCTCTCGCCGGCCTCCTCCTCCCCGGCCAGGGCCAGCAGCGCGGCCAGGTCGCCATCACCAATCGGCAACTGCTCGACCCCGGTACCTTTATGCGCAGGAAGAAAGCCGTCCCGGCCGAGATAGAAAAGCGAAGCTGGCCCGAGAACATCGAGAACGGGCAGCACCGCACGCAGACGAGCGATGTCAACGACCTCTTCGTGGGTCATCTTCCGCGCGGCGTCGTCCACCATCCCGGCGGCCTGCACGCTCGGCGCAGTGACGAGGGCGGCGTCACCGATCCGCACGATCCCGGTCCACGATGGAGGACACAACAGCGACCCGGGCGCGACCACAACCATTGCCCCTCCTGAAGGACAGAACTCGACCCGTGTGCCCGCAAGCTCCGTCCAAAGCTCCCGGGCGCGCATGAGCAAGAGATCGTCAGCCATGGCCGCATCCTGTCGTCTCCGCAGCCGGGGCGCGACCAGATTCCTCCCGGACAGCCGTACCGCAAAACTCAGACCAGCCGTCATCCACTGAGAATCCGCCACATCGCATCGCGGCTCGTGTCATAGAGCACAGCCCTGACCAGCGGATTTCTGTGCTGTCTCAGGTCGTGTCGTTCAGCTGCAGTCTCAGGAACGTGTCATTTCCTCAGATCAGAGATCGATGAGCATGAGGACTTCGTCGCGATCGTCGCCGGACCCGAAGCGGAGGGCTCCTGGCCAGCGCCCGATCTCCTTCCAGCCGAGGCTTCCGTAGAAGGTCTCCAGCCCCTCTCCAGCACGTGCAGCCAGGTGCAGTTGCTCAAGGGCCATATCCTCACGCGCGATGCGATGAGCTTCCTTCACCAAGGCGCTGCCGATTCCCTGCCCTCGTCTGCTGGTGTGGGTTTGAACGTGGTGCAGCGTTCCCCAGTGGGCGATGAGGGCGTAGGTATCGCGGCGAATGTTGAGCCAGCCCACCAGTTCGCCATCGTCCAGGGCCATCAAGAGGCGGCTGGTTCGGGGGGCGAGGCATTCGAGGATGGTCTCAAGGGCCGGGGCGGCATCCCGTTCGTCGATGGGAGGGAACGGGAAGCCAGCAGCGCCGCCGGCGTTGGAGACATCGATCCAGCAGTTGATGAGGGCCTGGCGCTGGTCCTGGTCGATGTCCTGCGCGGTGGTCGCCTGTGCGAAGCGGAGCGAGTCGGAATGCATGCGGTGAGGGTCCCAGCAACCACTGACAACGGACGGCTCCGTCACTTCCGGTGCTTCTTGACCGCATCAGCCACGCGATTCCCGAATTGGGTGGGCTTCATGGGCCGTCCGCGTTCCGCGCGTTCGAGAAGGCGCTCTCCCAGCTCGCGTTCCAGGCGTGCGACCTGCGAATCTCAACTCAGTGTCGGATCCGACTTCGATCCGACATCGACCGTGAGATTCCGACACGAAATTTGAGACCCTACAGGGCAGGATCAGGTCAGCGCCATATCGACGAATCGGGAGTAGTGCAGCTGGTTGGCCAGGGTGATGGTGGCGGTGGGCCCGTTGCGGTGCTTGTAGATGATCACGTCTACCTCTCCGGCACGGGCGGACTCGGGTTCGTAGGCATCGTCGCGGTAGAGCAGCGCCACGATGTCCGCGTCCTGCTCCAGAGACCCTGACTCGCGCAGATCGGCCTTGGTGGGCCGCTTGTCGGCGCGCATCTCGGGACCCCGGTTGAGCTGGGCCAGCGCCAGGATCGGCACCTGGAGCTCCTTGGCAAGCAGCTTGATGCTGCGGCTGATCTCCGAGACCTCGCGCTCCCGGGACTCCTGTCGGCCGCCGATGGTGACGAGCTGGAGGTGGTCGATAACAACCAGGCCAAGGTCGGGTTGGTGGGACTTCAGTCGGCGGAGTTTCGTGAGGGGCGGTACGCATCGTGGCAGAGACCGGGAAGTCGGTCCCCAAGGTCGCGGAGGACCTGGGGATAAACGAGACGACGCTGGCGAGCTGGGTCTCGCGGGCGAAGCGGGCCAGGAAGGCGACCGCCGAGGACAGGGACGCGTTGATCGCGCAGCTGACGGCGGAGAACGCGGCGTTGAAGAAGGAGAACAAGGAACTGGGGATGGAGCGTGATGTCCTCAAACGCTGCATGGTCCTGTGGGTGAAGCACCCGTGGCGGACCCGGCCGCTGTGGCCGGGGTGATCAGCGACAACAGGACCGAGCACGGCATCCCGCACACCGTCTCGTGCCGCGCCCTGGGCGTGAGCGAGTCGTGGTTCTACAAGTGGCGTGAGAGGCGGCCCACCGCTCGTGAGCTGCGCAGGCAGCGGCTGGCCGACGAGATCGCGGAGATCTTCAGCGAGTCCGACGGCACCTACGGATCTCCGAAGATCTTCGTCCTGCTGATCCGACGGGGTTGGCGCGTCTCGGTGAACACCGTCGCCAAGCTGATGGCCGAACTCGGCCTGGTGGCAAGGGTGGTGAGGCGTCGGCGAGGTCTGACCCGGCCGGGGAAGCGGCCGGCCGCGCCGGACTACGTGAAGCGGGACTTCACCGCCGAGGCACCCGATCTCGTCTGGTGCGGCGACATGACGGAGATCGTCACCGAGGAGGGCAAGCTCTACCTCGCCACGGTCATCGACCTGTTCTCCCGGCGCCTGCTCGGATACGCGATGGGCGAGCGTCACGACGCCACCCTCGTCATCGCGGCACTGCACATGGGGCGGGCGTCCAGGGAGCGGGGTACGAGTTTGGAGGCGCCAGCCCGGCAGACGGCGGCGGGGCTGAGTCCGAGCTGGGTGGAGAAGCATATGTCGGCGATATGCCGTGCTGCTTAGGCTCCAGGTATGCGTGTGTTGATCGTGGAGGACGAGCCCTACCTGGCCGAAGCCGTCCGGGACGGTCTCCGGTTGGAAGCGATCGCCGCCGACATCGCCGGCGACGGCAACTCCGCTCTGGAACTGCTCAGCGTCAACTCCTACGACCTCGCGGTCCTCGACCGCGACATCCCCGGCCCCTCCGGCGACGAGATCGCCCGACGAATCGTCGCCTCCGGCAGCGGCATCCCGATCCTCATGCTCACCGCTGCGGACCGGATCGACGACAAGGCGTCCGGGTTCGAGCTCGGCGCCGATGACTACCTCACCAAACCGTTCGAGCTCCGGGAGCTCGTCATGCGGCTGCGGGCGTTGGACCGCAGACGCGCGCACGCCCGACCCCCGGTCAGCGAGATCGCGGGCCTGCGGCTGGACCCCTTCCGCCGGGAGGTCTTCCGCGACGGACGCTACGTCGCTCTCACCCGGAAGCAGTTCGCCGTGCTCGAAGTCCTCGTCGCCGCCGAAGGCGGTGTCGTCAGCGCCGAAGAACTCTTGGAGCGGGCCTGGGACGCCAACGCCGACCCCCTCACCAACGCCGTCCGCATCACCATCTCCGCCCTGCGCAAACGACTCGGCGAACCATGGCTCATCGCCACGGTGCCCGGCGTCGGCTACCGAATCGACACCGGCATGGACACCACCCACCACCCTGGCAGCACTCATGAATAGGCGCCCAGGGCTCAGCGCCCGCCTGAAACTCACCATCAGCTACGCCGGATTCCTCCTCATCGCCGGCACTCTCCTGCTGGCCGTGGTATGGGTGTTCCTGCTGCGCTACGTACCCGACAGCCCCCAGGGCCTTCTCGGGGTCGCACCCAACCGCTACCTCCTCGTGCGCATGTTCGCCCCCGCCGCGGCCATAGCACTGGCCTTCCTGCTGGCGTTCGGCCTCCTGGGAGGATGGATCCTCGCCGGCCGGATGCTCGCACCACTCACACGGATCGCAGACGCGGCACGGATGGCCGCGAACGGATCACTGTCCCACCGGGTCCGCATGCAAGGTCCCCAAGACGAATTCCGCGAACTCGCCGACGCGTTCGACATCATGCTCGAACAACTCGAATCCCACGTCACCGAACAGCAACGATTCGCCGCGAACGCCTCCCACGAACTGCGCACCCCGCTGACAATCTCGAAGACACTCCTCGGCCTCGCCCGCAACGACCCCACGCGGGACCAGAGCGAACTCATCGAACGCCTCCACACCGTCAACACGCGGGCGATCGACCTCACCGAGGCCCTCCTGCTGCTCAGCCGCGCCGACCGCAAGAGCTTCACCCGCGAGCCCGTCGACCTGTCCCTCATCGCCGAAGAAGCCACCGAAACGCTGCTTCCCCTCGCCGAAAAGCGCCAGATCACGCTCGACGTCACCGGCGAGAAGACACAGAATCTCGGCTCCGCGGCGCTCATTCTGCGAATGGTGACCAACCTCGTCCAGAACGCCATCGTCCACAACCTCCCCTCCGGCGGCACCGTAACGGTCCACACCGAAGCGCAGCACGACGCGAGCGTGCTGCGGGTCGAGAACACTGGCCATCGGGTCCCAGCGGAACTCCTACCGATCCTCACCGAACCCTTCCAACGCGGAACAGAACGCACACGCACCGACGAACATGTCGGGGTCGGCCTCGGGCTGGCCATCGTGCACAGCATCGTCCGAGCACACGACGGGACCATCGACCTCGCACCCCGCCCCACCGGTGGTCTCCTCGTCTCGATTCGACTTCCCGGCACGCCGCAGGCATCGTCCCCGAGCGGGGCCCACTAGATCGTAGATCGGCTCCGCGAGGGAGACTTCGCCGGTGGCGTAGCGGCGGCGGATCGTCCGCTGCGCTGATTTGGGGTGTTTGGGCTGCTTGCTTGAGCTTGCCCTTGCGCTTGCGCTTGGCCAGGGCCATGCCCTCGCGGATACGCAGGTGCCCCTGGTTGGCCTCGAACTCAAAGCGACCATGGCCAGGGTTCGCAGGAATAGGCGGCCGAACGGCCCGTCGACCCCTTCAGGGACTCCAGCGGCAACTGTTCTGTGGCCAGTTCCGCCATCCACTCAGGCGGACCCGTCTAGACCTTCCGGTGGATGCGCGTGCCGCCGCTGCGGTTCCCAGGCGTTCACGGTGGGGGCAGGCGGGCGGGCGTGACGGCGAACTCGTCATGCAAGCCCCGGCACCCATCGTCGCCCGCATGCTCGGCTACCACAACGAGAGCGTCGCCGGCATCGCCGCTCAAGCCGCCGGCCCCTGGAGCCGCTACGCCTCCGGCGACCACACACGGTGAGCGAATACACCCTCCACCCAAGGAATACAGTAACCGGGCTGTCGCGATCACCAACGGCAGGACCATCGCACTGCCGGCACGCGCCAGTTCCTTGATGCCGGGGATTCGGTGTATCGCGGGCGTATCGAAAAGCGCATACGCCACCGCAACAGTCTTCCGTCTTCAGTGGAGGCACGGGGACCACATGCATGGGTGATCGGTTTAGCAGTCGCCGGTAGACCTGCAACGGTCGATTTGTCGATCAGGAAAGGACCGTGATCATGGACTCGGATTCCGTACGTGGTATCAATCGGCGGCGGCTGCTCGGGTGGAGCGGGTTAGCGGCCGCCGGCGTGGTGGCCGCCGGCGCGCCGCTGGTGGGCGCCCGACCCGGGGATGCCGTAGCTGCGGGACAGCACCGTCCGACCTCAACCGACCCCGACATCCCACCGGACACCCGTCCCGGCGGAGCCTACGACCGGTACGTGGCGAAGCTGGCCGCCGAGGGCAAGTTCTCCGGCGTGGTGCTGTTGTCGCACAAGGGCCGGACGGTGCTGTCCCGCAGCTACGGCATGGCCGACCAGGAGAAGGGGATCCGCAATCACGAAGGCATCGCGTTCAGCCTCAGCTCGGCGGGCAAGCCGTTCGGCGCGGTGGCCATCTTGCAGCTGGCACAGCAGGGCAAGCTGAGCCTGTCGGACACGGTGGGCACCCACCTGAAGGGCTACGCCAAGGACATCGCCGAGCAGGTGACCATCCACCACCTGCTCTCCGGCACCTCCGGGCTGAACACCCCGGATGAGGACGTGCAACGCATCTTCCAGAGCCGGGAGGAGGTGCACGAGTATTACGAGCAGTGGGCCCGGCAGTCGAAGGTGGTGGCCCCGCCCGGCACTCCCACCGGCCACTCCGGCGCCGATATCGCCATCCCCGCGCAGATCGTGGAGGCCGTGACCGGCAAGACGTACTGGGACTACGTCCAGGAACACATCTTCGGGCGCTGCAGCATGACCGGCACGGCGTTCTACACCAGGCCGCAGTGGCTCACCGACGAGCACATCGCGCACCCGTACATGACGCTGGCCGACGGCAGCCAGGTGGACGCGGTCCGCAATCTGGACAAGGACAGCCCGAACCCGGCCGTACTAGGCAAGAATCCGGGCCGCAGCTTCATCGATGCTCCCGGGGACGGCGGCTTCGCCACCGCGCCGGATCTGGTCCGGTTCGCGCACGCACTGGGCGACGGCACGGTGCTGGACCGGCCCTACGCCGAGTTGCTCACCGGGGCCAAGATCCCCCACAGCGGTTCGTCGTCGTTCGGGGCCTACGACATGCCGGTCCATATCGTCAACGGCCAGTGGGTGTTCGGGCGCGGCGGTGGCAACCCCGGTGTCAGCGCCAACTGGAACATCTACCCGTACACCGGCTGGGTCGGCGTAGTCCTCGGCAACTGCGACGGCCTGCCGCTGCAGGAGATCACCGGGCGGGAGATGCAGGCCATCACCGGGGCTTCGCCCGGCGACGGGGGTGGTGGCTGAAACGGTCCGGCGGCAGACACGGAGAGAAGGGATCTCCTACAGCCCGGTGTGCCGGGCACGCGCAGGGCGCCATCGGCGGGCGCTGACACCGCCCGTTGGCCCTCAGGAACTCCAACGGACAACCGTCACATCTGTTGGGTCATTGAAGAAATCGCTCTGACTGCGGGGACACTTCGCGATCGGACGGAAGCGGAGGTAGCGTGATCATCAAGGGGTGGCACGGCTGGTTCGGTACGTTCACTGGCGTGGCCCTCATCACAGTGGCCGTGCTGCCGTTGGCCGCGCTGGCGGTGTGGGCTCTGGCAGGCCGTCGACGTGTCACCGGCACCACGCCGGCGTGGGCGCGGCGCACGGCGCTGGCCGAGGTCGGCATCGTCTACGGGACGGTGCCGTGGGTATGGATGATCATGTTGCCGGGCGGCCGGGCCGGCGCCGTTCCCGCTCGGGTGAGCCTGGTCCCGCTGCGGGACCTGCTCACGATCCTCGCAGGCGATCCGGTGACGGCGACGGGCCAGGTCATCGGCAACCTGCTGGTGTTCGCGGCGCTGGGGTTCTTCGCCCCGCTGCGGTTCGCGGCGCTGGCGTCGGTACCCCGGATCCTGGCGCTCGCGGCGGGCTGCTCGGTCCTGGTCGAGACCGCACAGTACGTCCTGCGGCTGGACCGGGTGTCCTCTGTGGACGACGTACTGCTCAACACCGCCGGCGCCGGGCTGGCGGCGCTGGCGTCGCGCCGCTGGTGGCGCGCTACAGCCAGAGCGTCGTCCGCCGACCAACCACAGCAATTCCCACGACCACCAAGCCATCGAGGTGATCCGGTCCAATCGGTCGCTGGCCGGGTAGATCGACCTGCTCGCCCCCAGGTGCGTGACGAAACTCTGGACCGAGAGGACCCTGGCTGCGCCTAGTGTGCCCTGTTCTCGTATAGCTACGGCGAACGGACTTGTAGCGCTGCGTGATGCTCGGGGCCGCACTCATCGTCAGGGCCGGCGGTGCAGCGGATAGCAGGTAGCAGCGGACAGCCGGATGATGGAACGCCGTCATCCGGCTGTCGGCATGTTCAAGAAGCGTGTGCAGTTTGGCTTTGGATCAGGGAGTACGGACCACCGCACCGGAGACGAACCACAGCTTCGTGGCGCTTTCTCGGCGGTCTGTCCTGATCGGAGCAGACCGCCCGGCTTGTGACGTGGGCTGTCGCGCGCCTTCCGGGTCAGCAGCCCGCACGTCTCCCACCTGTGCGGTTGCCAGGTGGTTTGGGGACGAGCGCGGCGTCGGGTCGGAAGTGCGGGCACGCGTCGACGCCGCTGGCGAGGGCCTGGACGCGGGCTGCCGGAGCGGAACTCGCGTGGACAAGCCTCCGGGTGTATGACCCGCTCGATCGCGCCGTGCGGTCGATGCGCTTTCCCGGCCGGTCGGACGGGCGGATCAGCGCAGTCCGGCGAAGAGATCGTTCTCGGGTATGGCCGCGCCGGTGGCGTCCTGGACACGTACGAAGGTCTCCATGCCCATCAACTCGCCGAACCTCTCCTTGCCCATCTTGAGGAAGAAGATGTTCTCGCCCTGACTGGTGTGCGCGGCCAACGCGTCGAACTTCTGACCGCTGAACCCCGTCGTGTCCACCCACGTGGTGATCTCATCGTCGGGGAGGCCGATCTCGGCCATCGCGGCGGCCTCTGCAGGATCCGGCTCCGGCATGTCCTCATGAAACTCGCGCATGATCTCGCCGAACCGCTTCATCATCGAGCGGGGCATCGTGGTCCAGTACACCTTCGGTGTCAGCGCGGTCATCTCCAGCGCCGCCATCGTGATGCGGTGGGCCTGGATGTGGTCGGGGTGGCCGTAGAAGCCGTTCTCGTCGTAGGTGACGACGACATCAGGTCGGTAGTGCCGCATGAGTTCCGCGAGTCGGGCCGCGCCTTCCTGCACGGGGGTATGCCAGAAGGATCCGGGGGTGTCGTTGCTCGGCCAGCCCATCATTCCGGAGTCGGCATAGTCCAGCGTCTCCAGATCGCTGACCTTCAGGACGTCACAGCTCGCCTCAAGTTCTTGATGGCGCATCAAGGCGACCGCCGCCGGATCGTGCCCGGGATCACCCGGCTTGACACCTCCCGGTCCGTCACCGCAACCGCCGTCGGTACACGTCACGAGAACCGTGCGGATGCCTTCCGCCGCGTACCGCGCGAGGACCCCTCCGGTTCCGGTGGCCTCGTCGTCGGGGTGGGCGTGTACTGCCATGAGCGTCAAGGGCCGGTCAGTCATGAAACAGTTCCTCCTGCAGAAATACGTGTTGGTCCGAGTGCGCGGCGTGCGTACCGCGATCCTGGGGCCCGGATCCTGGTGGGGCGGACGACCTTGTGGTCTCCGTGTTCCCCGCCCGTGCGGCGCCGGTCCCTCGGTCGATACAACCGTGCCGGCCGGGCCGGCTGTTCCCGGCGCGTCCGCTTGGGCGGAATCGGCAAACTCCGCGAACGCCCCCGCGGCAAGTCATACCAGCCCGGCGACGCATGGCCCGCACTCGCCCGTCCCACCTGGCGCCCCGACATCCGCGCCGCCATCGTCCAACGCCCGCGTCAACATGCATCGCAAGCTGATCAAGACTGCCATCGCCAGCCAGGCATCCACAGCCCCGGTCGGACACCTGCACTTCGACGAGGACGCACTCCTGCCCGTCGGCATCCTGTCCGATGCCGCGGTCTACCTCTGCGACAGCGAGAGCCCCGCAGAACTCCTTCCCCACACCCCCGACGGAAGCCACGCACCGGGCACCTTCCGCCTCGGCGTGAGCCCCGGCATGGTCAAGCACGAAGGCACCCGCGACCTGATGTGGGCCGTCAACCTGCTCGACCAGGGCCACAACCCCGCCAACTACATCAAGCCCACCGACATGTTGGTTCTCAAATCCCGTGTCATTTGCTCAGTCGCGATGTCATCAGGCTGGCCGATCTGACACGGGATTGAGAATCACTGCTCACTGCCGTCAGCGCGCGACGTCGGGTACAACTGGCTTACGGCAGCTGATCACACTGGTGACACCCGTGCGAGTGAGCAGGTAGTTTGCGGGAGTACAGAGAGAAGAGTTCGCATGGACTCCCGGATCGCCCGCATCCGGCGCAAGCTGGCCAAGGTGCCCTACGCCGCGCTGCGAAGCCACTCCTTCGGTGAAGAGAAGCACGAGTTCCGCCTCGAACCCCCGTTGCCGGACACGAAGGTTGCCGAGTTCGAGGCCGACCACCACATCGAACTGCCCGATCCCTACCGCAGCTTCCTGACCACACTGGGCGGGGGCGGAGCATCGCCTTTCTACGGCCTGCTGCCGTTGCAGTCATGTCGGCTGTTCACGATGGACCCCCGAGGCGAGCCCAGCCGCCCTCGGGGTTTCACGTTCGCCGGCGGCCCGCCTCACCGAAGTGACCTTTTCCTGCACATCATCGAGGCAGGGTGCACCGACCTGGTGCTTCTCGGCATCACCGGCCCACTGGCCGGCCGCGTCGTCACCGGCAACGCCGACGGCTTCTGGGGCCCGAACGTCTCGTCGGCCACCGACTTTCTGGCCTGGTATGAACGCTGGCTCGACCACATGCTCGACGGCCGCGACAACCGTGATCTGGAACTGACCTCGCCCGCCCTGCGAGAGCCTCTCGACCGCCTGCTGAGGAAGCACCGCAGCCGAGGGGATCTGTCACGCAACTGAGAATCCGGAATCATTCCATCCGATTGAAAACGGACCGAAGGCACTGGTCGCGCAGTCGGTCACATGACATTGAGGCTGAGAACCTACACGACAACGACGACGAATAAGGAGAAGACCGGTGGGACACATCGACGACGCACTCGCCCGCGCAGAACGCGACACCGCCACCCGACCCCTCCCAGCCACCACGTACAGCCAGGTCAAACACCTGCTGAAACAAGCCGAGATGGCAGACCGCCGCGCGCGGCGTGGCACCGACCTCAAACCCGCCGGCAAAACCGAACTCGCCCGCCGAGTCGGCCAGCATATCGGCGTCTCCGGGCGCACCGTGGAACGCTACGGGACAAGAAGATCGCACACGCGACAGGCGAGCACGCCACCCGCCTCAAAGCAGCGGTTGAGCAGACCTGGCAGCCCAAGGTCAAAGAAGCAGCCCGGACCAAAGCGGCCGAACGCGGTGGCATCACCGTCGAGACTCGCGTGAGGTTCGGCTTCACCGCCGCCCCCGGCAGTACCGACGGCAGCCGCGTCCGTCTCATTACCCAGCACCTGCCCGCCAGCCACGCCGCAAGGCTCTTCACGGCCCGCGAGGCCGGTGCTCGAGCCCTGGTTAATGAGCCCCGGTCTGGAAAGCCGGAGATGGGCGGGGCGTCAGGGTTGTGTTCGAAGGCTTCCCCAGTGGCAGCTTCGAGCTGGTCAGCGTTGGTGCAGGCGGCCTCCATCTGACGCAGCAGAGCAGCAGTCTGTCGGCCGAACGCCTCCTCCACGTGAAGCAGTTGATGGAGGTACTCGCGGTAGAAGACCTCGTGAAGCCGGTCGGCCTCGGCTTCGATGCCGCGTAGGCGACCAGCCTGCCTGAGCAGGGACTGGAGACGTCGCCGAGTGAGACGGGCGGGTCGAGAAGTCCAATGCCCCCTTCGAAGCCTTCTTCCGCATGGGCCTTCGGCGCCCTCCTCAGGTGAGCAGGCCCCATCAGAGACACCGAGGGCGGTTCAAGGCTGCTTCGGGGCCTCCCCCCTGATCGTGGACATCTCGGAGGCTGGATCATGGGTGGTCCAGGGAGAAGAGGGGTCCCGAGTGGGGACATACAGGTATCCG
>NZ_JBLVKW010000137.1:0-11576 GCF_048270745.1 Streptomyces sp. NPDC056231
CTGCGTGATTGTCGTCCGATGTCTTCTCCGCGTCGATGAAGCGGCACCGCGTGGCGGTGTCTACCTCATCTTGTCCTGCGCGAAGAAGGCGGTCGGTCGGGTGGCCCGGGGGAATCGCACCCCCGGGCTCCCACAGATCCCGGCGTGACAGTCTCCCGTCACCGGGCTCCTATCGTCCTCTTCGTCAGGTGACGTTGACCCATTTCCAGTGCGCGAAGAATGAGGGGTAGGCCGCTACGACCTGGTCCCACCTCCTCGTGGCCTTCTTGTAGGTCTTCAGCCGTTTGTGTTTCTTCCGGACCCAGCGCAGCAGGTAGTAGTTGATGCGCTGCAGGAGGGGATACAGTTCGGTTTGATAGAACGTTCCGTAGTACTGCATCCATCCCCGAATGATGGGGTTCAGCCATTTCGCGAACTCCCCAAAGGAGTAGGTGACATGCATGTGAATTCGCCACGAGCGGCCTTCCATGCTCATCTTCTTCAGAGCATCCTTGCTGACCGCCGGAAGGAAGGACGTGAATACCTCCCCATTCCGGTCGACCGCCGGACGGTTGCGGAAGGTGAAGCCAAGGAAAGCGAAGGACGTGGCAACTTCGTCGCGCGGCCTCGTCTTTCCGCAGTACACGATCTGCGTCTTATCCGGATGCAGCTGTAGCCCTACTTCTTCCATCCTTGTCCCCAACTGCGTCAGGACCTCTCGGGCCTGACGTTCGGATGAGCAGTGAATCACTGCGTCATCCGCGTAGCGCTCGAACTGGACGCCCGGAAAAGTCCGGGTGATCCACATGTCGAGCGCGTAATGCAGGAACAGGTTGGCAAGTACGGGTGAAACCGAGGATCCCTGTGGGGTTCCTCGATCCCGCTGCTGCAAGGTGCCGTTGGGCATCATTACGGGAGCGGCAAGCCACCGCTCCACGTAGAGAATCACCCATGTGGCATCGGTGTGCGACTCCACAGCCTTGACGATCAGGTCCCAACGGACGCTGTCGAAGAACTTGGCGATGTCGAGCTCGACCGCCCATTTCTTCTTCCAGCATCGCCGCCGGCATGTCGCCACCGCATCGAGGGCCGACCTTCCGGGCCGGTAGCCGTAGGAGTCAGGGTGGAACACAGGCTCCACCCGCTTCTCCATGTGAGCGGCCACCACCGTTTGGGCGATCCTGTCCGACACGGTCGGCACGCCGAGGAGACGGACTCCGTCGCCATGTGGCTTGGGAATCTCCACACCTTTCACAGGAGGCGGAAAGTAGCTACCCGAAGACATTCGGTTCCAGATCTTGTAGAGATTGCCCTGCAAGTCTTTCTCGAACTCTTCGATCGTGCAACCATCCACTCCTGCAGCACCCTGATTCTCCTTCACCTTCAGGTAGGCATCCCAGACCTCTCCCTTCGAAATCTCAAACGACTTTCCTGACGACTTCAGCTCGCTCACGTAGCTCCTCCCGGAGTGAATCCGGTTGACCAAACAAACGAACCACAGACAATCCGGCCCCTTCGCTCCACCCTCACCGCGCCGAGCAAGGACTTCATTACTACTACGAGCCGGTCCGCCAACACGATCTGCATCGGTACTCTGCCTCTTGCGGGCTTTCCGCTTGAGGTCCTCCCTTATGCGGCGTCATCCAAAACGGGCTACCGCAGCATCAGTTCGTGTCTTCCCACGTTCCCTACGAGCGCAGCAGACCAGGATCACGTCGCCTCCACGCCGGGCACCACCTGGCCAGTAGATCGGGTATCCGCCAGACTCATCCCGGGGCAAAAAGTAACCCCCGGTTTTGATGCCACTTCAATCCTTAACGACGCGTCAACAGCGTCCCCCTTGCAGGGATTTGCGCTCCGTCTTCCTGATCCCCACCTGACGCCTCTTGGACGCCTTTTCCACATCGCTCACCACGGTCGCGTCACCGCTTCCGCAGCATGTGGCGGTTTGAAGCCTCCCCCCGCAGGGCGGCTCCGAAGGGCCTACCTTCATCGCTCGCACAGCATCGCGTTCAGCCGCTCAACTACCCATTGCGGCCTCCCACGTTCGTGGCACACCTTTTCCCAGGATGTCGACCGTCTTCTCCAGCTCGCGGACCTTACGCCGCAGCTGGGCGAGTTCTTCCCGCTCGGCGCTGGTCAGAGTCCCGGCAGGCCCCTCGCCCCGGTCGAGCTTGGCCTGCTTCACCCAGCCACGCAGACCCTCCGGGCTCACCCCCAGGTCCCGGGCGACCTCGGTGACCGTCTTGTCCGACGACAGCGCCAGCGCGACGGCGTCGCGTTTGAACTCGGCCGTGTACCGCTTGCTCATGTTGCTCTTCTTGCTCACTACCTGTGACTGCTTCCTCCGGGACCTTCCGTCCCAGTATCAGGCTGTCCAGGTCAAGGGGGGAGCTTCAAAGAGATCATCCGCTGCCTCAAGCGGTTCGTCGCCCGCGAGATCTACCAAGCCCTTCTCACACCCAGCACCACATGCAACACCGCCGAGCGACTCACGACCACAGCATGATGCTGCCCATCGCCTGCGTTGAAGGGGATGCGTTCAGATCGCAATCAGCCTCTCCAGAAAGAACTCTCCCATGGAGGGATAGATCAGCAGTGACTGCACTCGGTAGCGCCCATGGGGAACATTCACCTGGATCGCATCGTCCTCACCGACTTCGGCACCACGCACTCCGGAATCCAGAAGAACGTAGTGGCCGCCCAATGCGATCTCGAAAACGTCTTGCCACCCATCCGAGCTCATGGCCTGTTCCACCGCGTCTTCCAGCCCGGCATCGTCATCACAGGAGACCCATCGGACAAAGGTCATTGTCCCATCCAGATAGGCCACCGGAAGTCCCTGCCCTCCCAGCGTGAGCACTTCCCCATGGTCCGGCAGCACGACTTTCCCGACATGTGCGGGGGACACCACGTCCGCCTCGGTGCCGTTCCAAGCCTTCAGATACGGCGCCGGACATAGCGCGTAGTAACCGAAGTCCGTCCCATCGAGCCAATCCACGTACGGCCACCCCAGATCTCAGCGTCCATGTCCGACAACCCGCAGCACGATGGCACACAAGCCGCTTGACATCCATAAGAGCATCCCACTGTCACCATCACGGCCAGACCCGTCCCGAAACCGCGCGCATCCCCAAGTACTCACTCAACCTGACAACGCCGCAGCGACACCTCTTGGCGCACCTGGGCCAGCAGGTCGGGCAGCGGGATTGCGGCGGGGATGCGCTGCGGGGTGAACGTGCCGGAGTGCCCTCCGGCGGCCGAGGCCTGCACGGCCAGTACGTCGGCGCCGGCCTCTGCCGCCAGGCGGGCCTCCTCGGGCGAGGTGACGGTCTGGACGACCAAGGTTCCGGCGGCGCGCAGCGAGGCGATGACGGCCACGTCGGGGACCGCGAAGGTGAAGCTGACGACCAGTACCGGGTCGGACAGCAGCAGGTCGATCTTCTCCGACCAGTGGTCGTCGTCCTCGACGATGCCGACGGCCTGGACGTCAACGTCGTGGGTCTGGGCCTCGGGGGCGATCGCGCGGGCGTAGCGGCGGAAGGCTTCCGGATCGATCGGCAGCGGGTTGGGCGCGAAGAGGTCGACTCCGAAGGAGACGCCATCCGAGCGAACCCTGGCGATCTGCTCGGCCAGCGCGTCTGCCGTCCTGTAGCCGCCGGCGAGGAATCCCAGGCCATTCGCCCGCGCCGCCGCAGTGACCAGTGCGGGAGTGCTGGGCCCGCCGGCCATGGGGGCGGCCAGGATCGGAGCGTCCACTCCGAGAGCGGTCAGCGGCGAAGCCATGGAGTGTCTTCTTCCTGTGAGGTGGGTAGGCCGCCTCGTCGGGTCACCGACTGAAGGCGGAGGGACGCCGATCGGGTCGTCTTCGGCGCCGAACCGGCCGAAGACTGCGGAGCTTCCAGCAGAGACTCCGGAGAGCAGGACGCCTCGCGCCCCGGCCATCGCTTGCCGGGGCGCGCTTCGTCGGGCGGCGCGACAGGCCGTATCCGCCCGCTGGTGACGGGGCCGCGCGGCCAGAGCATAGGTGGCGCCCCGGGCGCGGACCCTGCCAGCCGGATCCGGACCGTAAGCAGCACCGGCATACCGGTGCTGCGAAGGCTCCAGGACGGGCGCTGCCGTATGGATCGTCGGGCGGGCGGCAGATGCATCTGTGGCTCAGCGGCCGGCGGTCTGGCCGCCGTCGACGGGGAGGATGACGCCGGTGACGAACGGGGCGTTCTCGAGGTAGACCACCGCGTCGACGATGTCGCTCACCTCGCCCATCCGGCCGACCGGGTGCAGGGCGGCGAGGGTCTCGTGGTACTCCTCGGGATGCATGGGGGTCTTGATGGTGCCCAGGGCGACGGCGTTGCTGCGGATGCCACGGGTGGCGTACTCGATGGCCAGGGCCTTGGTCGCCGACTGCAGGCCGCCCTTGGTCAGCGAAGCGAGCACCGAGGTCACGTTGGAATCGGGCTGGTCGCCCAGACTGCTCGTGATCTGCACGATGTGACCGCCGCCCTCTTCAAGCATGCGCTCGACCGCGAGCTGGGTGATCCGGAAGAAGCCGTCCACGTTCACACCGAGCACAGCGTCGTAGTCGCCCTCGGTGTATTCGGTGAAAGGCTTGGCGACGAAGATCCCGGCGTTGTTGACCAGCGTGTCGATGCGACCGAACCGCTCGACACCCGCGGCGATGACACGCTCCGCAGTGGCACGGTCGGCGATATCGCCCTGGACAGCGACAACCTCCGGGTCCCGCGACTCGGGAATGCTGCGCGACGTAGCGACGACGGCATAGCCCAGCTGGCGGTAGGCGCCGACCAAGCTGGCGCCGATGCCCTGCGATGCGCCAGTGATGACCGCAACCTTCTGACCCGGGTTACTCATGAGATGACCTTCCTAAGGGGGTGTCACAAACCAGGACCGGAATTAGGTGACCGGTCACTTATAAGCTAGACGACCGGTCGGGAAATATCAAAGAGGGCAATGCGAGTGAAGGCCGCAGGGGGCACTATCACGACCAGGGCGGGTCAGGTGGCGCCGCCGGCTCTGCCCGGGTCGATCGGGTGGGGCCGGACGGGGGTGATCGCCGCAGTCATCCACGGCCACAGGCGCAGCACGCCGAACACCTTCTCGTAGAACTCGGCCTCACCGACGGCGCGCCAGAGACCGATGCTGCACAGTTCGCCCACTGGGCGTCACAGCCTGACCGGATGGCCGGCGACGGCCAGCCCCTCGGCCCGGGCGACCTCGGCCGCCCGACGCCGGTCGGCCTCGACAGACTCGGCCCCTTCGAGGAGGACGGCGGCCAGTTCGACGACCACGGTCGACACACCCTTGACGGAGGCTGCCGGAACAGCGCATCACTAACCGACCAGTCTAGTAAAATGTAGTCGAGCGGTCATATACTGGCAACATGGGACGGACAAGTAACGCCAGAGAGAAAATCCTCGACGCTGCGCACTCGCTCATGGAGGTGCGCGGCTACTCGGCTCTGGGCGTGGCCGAGATCTGCAAGACAGCCGAGGTACCCAAGGGCAGTTTCTACTACTTCTTCGATTCCAAGGAGGCTCTCGCGCTGGCTGTGATCGACGAGCAGTGGGCGACCCAGCGGCGTGACTGGACCCGCATCTTGAAGAACGACGCGGAGCCGCTGCAGCGGCTGCGGCAGCTGTTCGAGGCGACGGAAGCCGACCAGCTGGCCGGACAGCAGAGCTGCGGGACCGTTTCAGGCTGCATGTTCGGAAATCTCACCCTGGAGATGAGCAACCACACCGAAGCCGTCCGCACGCGCCTGCAGGAGATCTTCGAAGCCCAGGTCGAGATGGTCGACTCGGTCATCACCGAAGCCCTCGAGCGCGGCCAGGTCACCGTCACCGACACCCGGGATGCCGCCCGATCCGTGGTCGCGCAGCTGGAGGGCCAGGTGTTGTTCGCCAAGCTCTACAACAACACGACCCAGCTCAGCGCGCTGTGGACGAACTGCCTTGCACTGCTGGGCGCTCGCGCGCCACAGGTGCCGTCCCACACCTGACATGACGGCCGCAGATCTCGATCTGCGGCCGTCGAGCCAAGGAGAGTCGGGGTTGCCGGGGAACCTGACAGGGCGAGCGCCACCACCTCACAGGAGGAACACACATCATGGTCTCGCCACGGGCCTTGACCCCGGAATTTGGACTCCGGAGACACTTGGATCTTGAATCCGGGTGGTCAGGAGTCCTGCACAGATGGCAATGAAGCATGAGCTGTCCCTCCCCATCGTAGCGTGGAGTCCTTGATTGCAGGGAAAGTTGGGATTCATGGGGTCCAAGCAATAGAAGTACGACGCCGAGTCCCGTGAGGGGTCTGTACGCATCCTGATCGAGACGGGAAAGCTGGTCCCGGAGGTCGCCGAGGAGCTCGGTGTGCACCCCGGCACGCTGCACAGCCGGGTCTCGCGCTGGCGCCGCAACGGGTCGGCGTCGTCGGACCGGCCGGCTTCGGCCAGGTCACATGGCGGAACCGCATCAGTGGTCCGCAGCCGTCGATTGCCGCCGCCTCGTGCAACTCCTGCGGGATTCCCTAAAGCCCGGCCAGGTAGATCACTACGCAGAATCCGAGCCCTTGCCAGGCGATGACCCCACGACACCGTGACGGTGCCGGTGCATTCCGTGCCTTCTGGCAGGTGGTGGTCTCCAGGTGGCGGCGGAACTCGACGGGTGCACCTGTTCCACTCGCCGACCGGGGTGAGCGTCGACCGGCTGAGCCGGTTCACCGTCGCCGGGAACACCCTCGACATGTCGAGCGAGAAGAAGGTCCTTCCGGGACAGCCCTTAGCCGGCCGCGTATCGGCCGCAGGCCTACGCCCGGCCGGGAGTGAACTGCCAGCGGTGACAGTGGTCAGATCACGGTCACCGGGTGACGCACCACTGCGTCGAACAGAAAGCCCTGCGTGTTGGCCACGGCGGTGTCCGGCTGGGTGTGGCCGGCCGTGTCGGTGGCGCGGGCCAGGAGGTGAGTGTCGCCGACTGTGTCGGGCTTCCAGGGCAGGGACCAGCGGGTCCAGGTGCCGGCACGGGGCCGGTCGTGGAGGCGGACGGGCCGCCAGCTCACCCCGCCGTCGGTGCTGACATCGACCCGCGCGATGGCCCCCGCGCCCGACCAAGATCGGCCGTGCAGCACCTGCCCCTCCCCCACTGTGAACCTCGCCCCGCTCCCAAGCTCGAAGGCGCTCCTGACCACCTGCCGGGTCAGCGGCGCGCTGCCCTCCTCCGGGTATGCGGAGCCGAACAGACGGTAGAAGATGGTGTTCCAGGGCGAGTAGAGCGGCTGCGTGGACACCTCGATATCGCCGACCCACTTGATCGACGAGATCCCCACCCACCCCGGCACCAGCACCCGCACCGGATACCCGTGGTCGTACGGAAGCGGCTCGCCGTTCATCTCGTACGCCAGCAGCACATCGTCCAGCGCCTTGGCCAGCGACAGCGGACGGCGTACCCGCCCGAGGTTCTCACCGTCGCTGAAGAACTCGGCGTCCAGACCGCGCGGCTGCACATCCACGGCGTACGAGGACAGCCCGGCCTTGCGCAGGACATCGGACAGGCGCACCCCGCGCCAGCGCGCGACGCCGATCGCCCCCAGCGTCCACGGGGTGCCGGTGACCGTTTCGCCCTGCTGCGTAGTGAAGTAGCTGCGGCCGTTTCCGGCGCACTCGACGAACGCTGTACGGGTCACGGCGGGCAGGGCGCGCAGATCGTCGTACCCGAACTCCACCGGCCTGTCCTCACGGGGCGCGCCACGCAGCCCGCTGCCCCACAGCTTCAGCCGCCAGTCGGCGGCGTCCAGGACAGGTGTGGCGGTGTGGTTGCGCACGAAGAACAGTTCGTTGGGGGTGTGGCGGCCGGTTCCGCGCAGCGCCTCCCAGCGGGTCTCGGCGTTGGTGCCGCGCCGGATGAACCACTCGGGCGGCAGCGGCTTGACAATCGTGGGATCGGCGGCGTGGGCGAGGTACGGCGGGGGGATCGCGGCCCCTGCGGCGGTCGCGGCGAGCAGGGTCAGCAGCCGGCGGCGGCTGACCCCGTCCGCCCTGGCGTCCCCGGAGAGCCACTGGCTCAGCCTGCGGCGGTCGTACGCGGATTCGTCGTGATGGGCGGCGGAGGCGGGTGAAGGCATGAGATCTCCTCGTCGTTGAGACAGCAGACAGACATGGGAGAGGACGGTCCGAGCCGGCGCACTGGGCGGCGCGCCGGGAGGGCGGCCGAGGTCCACAGCGCGGCGGCGCGTCAGAGATTCCAGCGGCGGCATGGCGGGATGCAAGCACGCAGCGCGAGAAGGCGTCAACGGGGCGATCTCGCCACTCGGTTGGTCCCTTCTCTGCGGCGAGTCATTGTCAATACCTGTGGATGAGTTGAGTTTCAGGCCGCTTCGGGCCGCTCGATGCGGCAGCCGTTTTCGAAGCAGGTGCCGAAGCAGACGAGGGTGACGAGGTGGGGTGTGATGACCGTGAGTCGCTGCGGACCGCCGGCTCATGCCGACGCCTCCCGCGACCACGACAGTGGTTGGCGCCACGCGATCGCAGTCTGTCGGATCGTCACGGTTCCCATGTCACCTCCTGCAGTGGGTGGTTCCGGTGCGGTGCACCCCGCGCACCGCCGTCTGGTTCACCAGACGGGCGACGATATGCAACACAATCAGGGCCGCGTCTCCGGCAGGGTGGTTCCGCGCTGCGGTCACGCGCATCAGGGCGACCCGGTCGCGTGAGATGGACGACGCACCCGTCAGACGGGCGCTGCCGTTCGGAGTGCAGGACCAGGTCGCGGCCTGCTCACGCCGACCGCCCTTGTCCGTGGTCCACGCCACAAACCGCTGAGCTCTACGGCTCGCGAACTGCTGAGAGATCGGCCCCTTCCGGCGGTCTGGGGACATGAAAACCTGGCTGACTTCCGCCGGGCGGGGCGCGGTGCCCGTGCTGAAAAAGATCCGCGTCCGCGGGCCGGTCGCCCGGCCCGCACACGGCTGGGCGCGGTCGCCGCTGACAAGACATCCCACGCGGATAAGCGTCAAGCTGCGGCGGTGGCTTCCGCGGACGGTCGTTGCCGAGTAACTGATCATTTCAGAATGAGTGTGCTTGAGGGGCTAGGCAGTTGGGCGTGAGGGCGGCAGAGTTCTGCAGGTGCCGGATGATCTTGTGCCTGATGACCTGTGGGAGCGGGTAGCCCCGCTGCTTCCTTCCCGCCCACCGCGGCGCCGACGGTATCCGGGTCGGTTGCCGGTGGACGACCGAGCTGCCCTGCGTGGGATCGTTTACGTGCTGTGCAAGGGCGTGAGCTGGGCGGATGTCCCTGCGGAGAGGATCGGCTGCAGCGGGGTGACCGCTTGGCGGCGGTTGAGGGACTGGACCGAGGCCGGTGTCTGGCCTCGTCTGCACGAGGTCCTTCTGGCGGAGTTGCGGGCGGCCGGTCTGGACATGGATGACGCGGCAGTGGACGGCTCGCATGTCAGGGCTCTCAAAGGGGGGCTCACACCGGACCTTCGCCGGTCGACCGCGCGCGTCCGGGCAGCAAGCACCACCTGATCACCGACCGGCACGGAACACCGCTGGCGATCTCACTGACCGGCGGAAACCGTCATGACGTCACCCAACTGATGCCGCTGCTGGACGCGATACCCCGCATTCGCGGTGTCCGGGGTCGTCCGCGTCACCGGCCGGGCCGGCTGTACACCGACCGCGGCTACGACTACGACAAGTACCGCCGCCTCCTCCGGGCCCGCGGCATCACGCCGAGGATCGCACGCAAGGGCACAGCCCACGGCTCCGGACTAGGCAAGACCCGCTGGGTTGTCGAGCGCACCTTCGCCTGGCTCCACCAGTTCAAACGCCTGCGGATCCGCTACGAGATACGCGCCGACCTCCACCTCGACCTACTCCAACTCGCCTGCAGCATCATCTGCTTGAGAAACCGAATTTCCGAGGCGGGTGGGGCGTCTTTCCGGTGGCGGGTGGGCGTCTGCGCGTGGCCAGTAGCATGAGGCGCGCAGCCCGTAGTGATCACGTTCAGGCTAGGGACAAGCAAGGGAAAGCGCTCTCGACCGTCGATGCCATGGTTGAGCGCGCAGGCTCGCAGTCGGCAGCCGCGCGGAGCCACCGCGACGACCAGGCCGGATTGGCGCTCAGAGGTGCTCGGAACCGTGCGGCGTCAGCTGATCGGCTTCTCCCAGACCGAGACGTGCTGACGGCTGTTCTCGGTGAAAGGTATGCGCGTCCAACCGTCCCAGCGGTCACGCAGGCGCAGGCCGGCGAGCTGGGCCATGAGGTCCAGCTCGGCGGGCCAGACATAGCGGAAGGGGGTCGTGCGCGCCTCCCCGCGGCCGTCTTCCCCGATCGTGATGTAGTGGCAGGTCGCGTCCTGGGTGACAGTGTCGTAGACGGTGTAGGCCCACCCGGTCGGGCTGGTGTGGAATGGCACGATGTTCTGCCCGAGCGGGATCTTGCGAAGTTCCGGGACCATGGTCTCGATGACGAAGCAGCCTCCGGGCGCGAGGTGCTCGGCGACGTTGCGGAAGCAGGCGACCTGGGCTTCCTGCGTGGTCAGATTCATGATGGTGTTGAACACCAGGTAGGCGAGGGAGAAGGGCCCATCCTCCTTCGTGTCCACCGTCGTGGTGGCGAAGTCGCCGATCGACACACCGATTCCCTCGCCCCCGGGCTTGGTGCGCATCCGGGACACCATCGCTCGAGACATGTCGATGCCGTGGACCGGAACGCCCCGGTGCGCGAGCGGTAGTGCGATGCGCCCTGTGCCGATCCCCAGCTCCAGGGCCGGTCCGCCGCTGGCGAGTTCTGCCAACAGGTCCGCGGTCTGCTCGATGACGTCCTGCTGGAACTCGGTACCCGTGGAATGGTCATACCGCTCTGCTACGCGTTCTCCGAAGTACCCATCTTCATCGATCACCGGCGGACCGTACCTCAGTGTCAGGCCGAGGCGCAGATATTTTTCGCGCGACAGACACGTTCAACCGCGTCTGGACAAGTCGGTACCGCGTCAGTTACGTGATTGGCCCGCCCGGCCCTACAGCCGACCTACCAGACTGGCTTCGGGGCAACGTGACTCACGTCCCACATTCACGCCGACCCCCTGACCTGGGCAGCTACTTGGCAACCCTAGATAAGCGCGGCTGGCTCCTGCTGCACGCGGGTCTGCAGATCGACCAACACGGAGCAACCGCCCCGAGGCAGTACGACTGCCGCCCCGGCTGCGGCAACACCGTCCGCACCGACACCCACGCTCGCCTCCTGCGCGAGCGAGCCGACGAAGATCGACAAGCTGGCCGCCCACACGCCAGAGCCCATCGGCAAGCGCCTGCGATGCTGCCGCCCACGCCGCTGGGACCCTGGCATGAATCAGCAGCACCAAGACGAACGGACCCGCATCCGCGAGGCCATGGACCGGCTCCTCTCCGGTCAGGCCCCCGCCTCCAATGGCAGTCTCACCGTCGTCGCCCTCGCCGCTGAGGCCGGTGTCCACCGCATGTCTCTCGGGGCCTCCCCCCTGATCGTGGACATCTCGGAGGCTGGATCATGGGTGGTCCAGGGAGAAGAGGGGTCCCGAGTGGGGACATACAGGTATCCG
>NZ_JBLVKW010000138.1:0-11478 GCF_048270745.1 Streptomyces sp. NPDC056231
TGTTCACCCAGCCGCGACCATAGCCACCCAGCGAGCCGCGACCAGTCCGCCTGAAACACCGAAACGGACATCAGCTCACGTACCGCCCTCTGAGATCAATGCCTGACGTGAACTCAGTAGCCCTTCGCCAAATGCAGACTGACGCCACATCATGTGTCGTCGGACGGGATGCGCCGTTGACCGCCGCCCGCTATGGGACCGCGCTCGGGCAGCATCGGAGCGGGGCCACGACCCTTGGGCACGTGATCGGAATGGTCGGGAATCGCGGCAGCCATTCAGGTGACGTGACCACCTGAAGAACTCTGTCGCCGGAGGACATCGAGACCGCTGGTCTGACTGCAGTCTTTGACGGCAACACGGGTGCACCCTGCCGTACCAGGAAAGTCGATGCCGGACGCTGCGCAGGACGCTAGCGAGCCGTGTACCCGGCCCTTGGGCCGCCGGAAGGAACTCCTAAAGCGGTGTTCTCCGGGCACCTTCCCCCAGGAGTGCCCCAGGAGTGTTTAGCGATGGAGAAGCTGCAGGTGAGAGGGGTTAAGGGGAGCCCTCTGTAAATCTGTCCCACCGGGCGGCCCGCTGGGAACGGCGGCAGGAGGTCCTGCTCTGGCAGGGCCACGTCGAGCAGGATCAGCAGCCGGTCGACACCGGCCAGTCGCCAGTCTTCACCTCGCCACGGCGGGCGGGCCGCGCCGGGGCCGTAGACGCGTCTTCGGAATGCGGCTGATCATCGGTGATGTGCGCGGCAAGGGCCTGGTTTCCCGGCTTGCCGCCTAGTACTGCAACCGCATCTGGGGGCGCTGTCATGCTGGCTGGCAGGGTGAGATGATCTTCGGGTTGATTGCTGGTGGAGGGGATCGTCCGTGGAGGGCATGTCGCCGTCGTACAAGGGTCACCGGTACCCGGTCGAGGTGATCTCGTACTGCGTGTGGCTGTACTTCCGATTTCCGCTGTCCTTCCGTGAGGTCGAGGAGCTGATGCTCCAGCGCGGCGTGATCGTCTCCCACGAGACCGTCCGGCGATGGTGCCGGAAGTTCGCGCAGGCCTACGCCAACGCGCTGCGCCGCAGGCGTCCCCGGCCCGGCGACAAGTGGCACCTGGACGAGGTCTTCATCAAGATCAACGGCGAGCTGAAGTACCTGTGGCGGGCTGTGGACCAGGACGGCAACGTCCTGGACATTCTCGTCCAGAGCCGGCGGGACAAGGCCGCGGCCAGGCGCTTCTTCCGCCGTTTGATGACGAAGACCCGGGCGGTGCCGCGGGTGATCGTCACGGACAAGCTCCGCTCCTACGGCGCTGCCCACCGCGAGGCGATGCCGTCGGTCGAGCACCGTTCGCACAAGGGCCTGAACAACCGGGCCGAGAACAGCCACCAGCCCACCAGGCAACGCGAACGGGCGATGAAAGGCTTTCGTTCTGTCGGTGGAGCGCAGCGGTTTCTGTCCGCGTTCAGTGGCATATCACTCCACTTCCGGCCCTGCCGCCACCTGATGACCGCCCCCGACCACCGCCTCGAGATGACCGTCCGCTTCGCAATCTGGGATCAGATCACCGGTGCCACTGGCCTGCCCACCGCTGTCTGAACCCAGGCCGGCACCCGGCACCACCACGCCCCGACACACCGTCAGACACCCACGCACCCAACAACGTGACAACGCCCCCTAGACGGCTATGTCGTGTGGGGCGGTCTGTAATGGGATGGTGCTCGTTCTGGGCCGAGAACCTTGACGACGGGCAGTCGGGCACTAGCCGCTCCGCGCCCGGCTCCCTTGCTTCGCTCCTCTCCATCACCCGGGTGTTGGGTGTGTGGTGCTGGCTAAGTACCTGATCCTGAGCCGCTCATGACAAGGATGTGTGGCGACGGCCAGCTGAGCCGCTTCCGTCGACCAGTTTTGATCTTGCTCCGGAAGAGGGTCGTTTATGAGATTGGGAGAGGCCGGGAGCCGGACGAGACCGCGATGTAGGCCAGCCCGTCGTACTCCTCGCCCAAGGAGGAAGGACTCAGATTGAAGCGGTAGGTCCAGCGCGGCACCATGGCGCCGAAGCTTCGCATGCCGTGCCGGCCGTTGAGCCACGCCTGTACGGCCGTCGGCGCGTCGGCTGCGCTGCGCAGGTCCAGGAGGTGGTTGCCGGGATTGGCGGTAGCCAGCTGGACCTCTACGGCGCCGGCTCGGGCAGGGCCGATCCGGTTACTGACGACGGCGCCGGCTCGGGGACGAGACCATGGGCCGGGCCATATCCGGCGGGCGCGGAAGGAACCGCTGCCGAACAGCAGGCCGAGTGCGTAGTAGGCGTCGCCGTACCGTGAGTGAAGGTGTTGTCCCAGCGCTGGTACCGCGCCGCCGTGACGGCTCTTGGTGATGTGCCCGTTGTGCGCCCAGAGGGCGATCTTGGCGGACGGGTCTTCGAGGATTGCCCCCACGGCGTTGGCCATGTACCGGTCACGTGCGGCATAGACGGTCTGTTCCGGGTCCGTGTGCTGCCTGGCGCGCGTCACGAGGTCGGCGGCCTGCACCAGTACTTGGGCATGGCGGAGCGCGTCGGCTGCGTCAGGGCCGCGTCCGCGGAGGAACTCCAGCAGTTCCTCGGCCTCGTGCACCAGGCGCCGCTGAGGATCGGGTTGCGATCCCGGATATGCCGTGGCGAGCACGCGGAGCGTGGAGAGAAGTCCTGTCACGCGGTCCGGTGCCGTCCTGCGAAGGAATCGATCACCGCCAGAGAGCTGCCGCACTGCTGCGGGTCGATGCCGATGAAACGAACCTTCTGGTCTTCTCGTCGCCCTCGGTTGTAGTCGCGCATCCACTCGATCATGGCGAGCACTTCGTGGGTCCGCCATGTCCAGAACCCCAGCCCGGCAAGGACCTGCGCGGCGTCACCGACGCTTTGGCGGACATAGGCGTCGACAGCTGGGCCGGCCGACGCACTGGCCTCCATGACCAGTGCCGAGAATCCAAGCTCTGTCACCAGGAACTCCAGCAGGCGGTGCTTGAGCTGGAAGAACTCGCGTGTCCCGTGGGTGGCCTCCCCCAGACCTTGCGGGTGCCGACAAATCATCCGTCCAGGTCAGGAGCTTGATCGTCGCTGGCAGGCCTTCTGCTCGCGCGCGACTCGCGGCCGTGCTGTTCACCCGGATGGCCGTCGGCGGCGTCATGATCTGTCGTGCTGCTGCGCCTGGCCTACCTCGCCGTCACCAAGTACGTTCACGCTCCTGCGGCTGCTGCCGATGAGTGAGCGGGACAAAGACATCGAGATCCTCACGCTGCGGCACCAGCTGCTGGTCCTGCAGCGCCAGGTCGGCAAGCCCGCGTTCACCGACACCGACCGTGCGCTGCTCGCTGGCCTGCTCCATCGTCTCCCGATGAACAAGCTGCGCCGGCTCCTACTGCTGGTGCGTCCCGACACGATCTTGCGATGGCACCGCGACCTGCTCAAACAGCGCCATGCCGTCACGTGCGCACCGAGGCGGCGAGGGCGCCCACCCACAGTCCGCTCGATCCGCGCCTACACCGTGCACACTGGCTCCCACCAGGGCGGATGAGTTTTCGGCAGGCGCAACGTCGTCGCTTCCACGAGATCCGCTCACCCGAAGTACGTCGTGGTCTTGCTGACCCATTGGGACAGTGTGATCTGCATGGGCAGGGCCGCCCGGTCCGGGCTGCGGCGACGGGGCGAGGCGTGGCTGCATTCGGCCCGGGTGACCTCGCACATCCGCCGATTTTGGCCTCTGCCGCAGGCCAGGGCGTCGCGGAGAAGGGACAGATGTGCCGCCACGGCTGCGAGGCAGTCATGCTCGTCCCGGCATGTGTCGCAGGTTGCCAGGTGAGACCCCACCGCGCTCGCCTCATCGGGTGCGAGAGTCTTGAGCGCGTATCCGGCCAGCAGTTCACAGAACCTGTGGCATTCCTCGACGGCTGCCTCGTCGCCGTACTCCGTGGTCAGGCAGTGGGCTCCGATCATGGCGAAACCTCCGTTCATGGACTCACCATCTCCCAGGAACGGCCCCCCGCGCGTCGTCCCCGCGCAGCGATTTACGGCTACCACGGCCGCAGTATCCACCGCGCCGGCCTACGGCCGGGGCGGAACACGGAACACCGTGCTGGCGATTTATGCGGGCGCCAGCGCGCGACTCGGTTCGGTCGCCGGACTGACCAGCCCGCACTCGTAGGCGATGACGACGAGCTGGGCACGGTCACGAGCCTGTCCCGTCCGAAAATACGATTCGGTGCAGTGAGCTGTGGAGATGTCGCTGGGTCAGGCGGCGCGGTGATACTGGTTGATCAATCCTCCGAGGATTGATTCTCGTCGGATCCGGTGGTTCTGGAGATCGGTGACGGTGGCCGGGGCGGGTGGTTCGGCGCTATCGGGGGATAGTTGCCGTCGGGACTGGTGCGGCGGGTGCTGGTTGTAGTGCTGGATGTACTCGGTCAGCACCTTTACGGAATGGGCCTCGTTGTAGATCAGCACATGGTCGAGGACCTCTCGGCGCAGGGTGCCCACGGCTCTCTCGCAGATCGCGTTCGCTTTGGGTGCCCGCGGTGGACTGAGTAGGACCTTCACGTCGTCGGCCTCGAAGACGGCGTCGAAGGCGCTGGTGTACCTGCTGTCCCGGTCGCGGAGAAGGAAGCGCGGGGAATCCATGCGGCGGTCCAGTGCCATGGCGAGGTTCCTCGCCTGTTGAACGGTCCACTGGGCGGTCGGGTGCGCGGTGACACCGGCGAGGTGGATTCGTCTGGTGTCGTGCTCGATGAAGACCAGGGCGTACAGGCGCTTGAGGGAGATGGTGTCGAGGTGCAGGAAGTCGGCAGCGAGGATGCCGTGGGCCTGGGCGGTGAGGAATTCACGCCAGGGCGGACCGGAGCGCTGCGGAGCGGGATCGATGCCGGCGGCGCGCAGGATCTCCCAGACCGTGGACGGGGCGATCGAGTAGCCGAGGCGGGCGAGTTCGCCTTGGATCCGGCGGTGGCCCCAGGCGTGGTTCTCCTTCGCCAGGCGCAGGATGAGTTGCTTGACGGTGGGCGCGGTGGAGGGCCGTCCTGGGCGGCTGCGCTGAGGATGCGTCCACTTCCGGGAGACGAAGCGCCGGTGCCAGGCCAGCAGCGTGGTAGGGGTGACCGCGAACGCCTGACGCCAGCGCTCGCGTGGGACCAGCCGGGAGAGCACGGCGAGCCAGATCCGGTCGGCGGGCTCGTAGCGAACCCGGGCGATCTGGCGGCGCAGCACCGCGTTCTCGTGCCGCAACGCCATCACCTCCGCATCCTTCGCTACGCGGCTGCGCAGTACGGCAGCGGGCACCGTGATCAGATTCCGGACCAGCGCGGTGACGACGGATAGCGGCATCGAAGGATCGTCGCAGATGCTGTGCCGGCCAGTCCCGTGATCCGGGAACTTCCAGGTCAGGCCCCAGAATCGTGTTTCCGAGCGGGACAGGGCTGACCGCCGGGGCTGCTGACCGCGACCGGTCGGGCGGTGACGAGGCGACCGCCGCCCCGTCACCGCCAGGACCCTGCCCGTGCCCTCGCGGACGGGCGGCAAGTTTCGCGCACCGAGCCCCGGTTTACGCCCGTGGCCCGGGGAGCAGCACTCGTACTCCAAGGGCCCGTTCACCGGTCCGATGTACGGCGTGTGGCGTGTGGCGCACCTACCGCCCAGGCGGGACCGGGGCGGCGGCCGGTACCGCGTCGGCCTTCTTGCCGGGCAACGTCAGCACGGGGAGGCGGACGTCCGGGAGGCCGCCGCGGCGACGGGGCAGGGGCCTTGCTGGCTGCGCCCACGGCCTCGGCGGAACGGAGGCAGCTACCGCTTGGCGGCCACGAATCCCCACTGGTCGACCGATTCGCCGACGACAGGCTCTTCGGGGCGCCACAGGCTGATCGAGCCGAAGCCCGGCTCCACCAGTTCGAGTCCGTCCGCAAAGGTCGCCATGACCTCCCTGGGACGCGAGATGTACGGCATGGCGCCGCCACTGGCGTACTCGTCGGACCCGGCCTGCGTCTCCGGAGTCTCGATGGTGTCGCACAGCATCAAGTAGCTGCCCGCGGGCAGCGCGTCCAAGTAGCTGCGGAGCAGCGCCGCGGCCTCGCCCGAGTCGGCAACGTGTCCCAGCGTCGAGAGCACCATTACGGCCACCGGCCGGTCGAGGTCCAGCGTCCGGGCGGCCTCGCGCAACACAGTCTTCGCGTCCGTCAGGTCCGCGTGCACATAGTCCGTCGCCCCTTCAGGCCGGCTGGTCAGCAGGGCACGCGCGTGAGCCAGGACGATCGGGTCGTTGTCCACATACACGATGCGTGCTGTCGGCTCGACGTCCTGGGCGACCTCGTGCGTCGCGTTCGCGGTCGGCAGACCTGTGCCGAGATCCAGGAACTGGCGCACCCCGGCCTCACCGGCCAGAAAGCGCACCGCTCGCGCCTGGAATGCCCGCGAGGCGCGCGCTATCTCGATGATCTGCGGGTACAGCTCCTCCATCGTAGCCCCGAGCCGACGGTCCACCTCGTAGTTGTCCTTGCCACCCAGCCAGTAATTCCACACCCGCGCCGAATGCGGCGTGCCCGTTTCGATTCCGTCCACCGGCGTCCGGATGCCTTGCTCGTCAGTCATCGGCCCTCTTCGTGTCACACATCGGTTGCGCGGACGGCACTCGTACCGCGCACGCCTATGCTTCCTCACCAGCATCGTCCGCACCAGCCCGACAAGGGAGTAACTCCCTTGTCGGGCACGGACGCAGAACGGGGCGCACCCCGTCCGGGAAGAGCGCGCGGTGCACTCGTGCCGACCGCGCATCAGGCTGTCGAGGATCACCGGGGTGAGACCGGCGCCCGGAAGAGCTCGGCAGTTTGTTCGGGCCGCCCGGGCACCGGGAGGCCAGCTCCGCACCTGCAGCCGGTGTCAGCTGACACGTCCGCCGGCAAAGTGCTGGCTGATGCACATGTCAAAGTGAAGTATTCGGGAGGCGGTGCTATGTCCGGTCTGTGATCGCGGGGAGCCAGCCTCGGACAGGCTCCTGGCACTATTCGTGCTCCACGAGGCGCTGGCTCTGTCCGAACTCGAGACCTTCCACGTCCTCGTCACTGCCTGGGTAGCGGTTGCGCGTGGCCGCCAGCCGACCAGCACCAACTCGACGACGAATTCCAGCGCTGGCGTAACGGGGAACTCTAGACAGCTGGTGGGCCGACGAGAACGCTCCCGTCGGCCCACCATCAAGCGGGTTGATTAGTTTCCGGCGTGGACGGCGCTACCGAGTCACGTACTGGCGGCCGTCGTCGCTGTCACCGGTCGGGGGGTCTCTGCCCTGCCCGTCGTCCTCTTCAGGGTCCACCGCGAGGTGATGCCCTGGGTCGAGCACCGTTCCCACAAGGGCCTGAACAACCGGGCCGAGAACTCGCACCAGCCCACCCGGCAGCGCGAACGGACGATGAAGGGCTTCCGCTCCGTCGGCGGAGCTCAGCAGTTCCTCGCCGCGTTCAGCAGCATCTCACCCCACTTCCGGCACCGCCGCCACATGATGACCGCCACCAAATACCGCAGCGATCGCGGAAGCGAGTACACCAGCGAGGCGTACAACAACCTGTGCGACAGGCTAGGCGTGGTGCAGTCCATGGGGCGCGTGGGATCAGCCCTGGACAACGCCGCTGCCGAGTCGTTCAACTCGCTGATCAAGGTCGAGTACATCCACCGCAACCAGTTCGCCACCCGCGCCGAGGCCCGGCTGAAGATCGCCACCTGGATCACGGACTTCTACAACCCGCGCCGCCGCCACAGCGGGGCCGCCGGCCTACCGCCAATCGAGTTCGAACGCACCATCAGCGAAGCACGCGCCGAGAACCATCAGAAGGACCGAGCCGCGTAAGGAAGGCCTCTACGTTTCCAGGGGATTGACACCACCGCTTCACGGCTCCGCTCCAAGGACCCATTCCTCCCCGGTCTGAAGGCCGGGGCATCCTGGGAAGAATCAGGTGAAGTCGGCCCGGTATGGTCCGTCTGCCGCACGACGAGAACTGGCCGGGGATCAACACCACAATTCAGCTGGTAGACGGCACACGAGCGCAGGGTGGGTTCCGCAGCCATCCACCACTGCACCTTCGTGTCCATGGCCTCACGGACCGTCACCACCGGGAGTGGGACAGAGCCGAACGATTTACAGTCCCCAGAAAACGGCTGCCTTTCCCGTGCTGTCCCGGCTGGCCTCCCCCGACCAGCCGGGACCTCGCTTGGTTCGAATCTCTCAGCCGATGATGGCGACAGGGGCGTCCCAGGCGTTGCGGTCGACCGTGATGGTGTAACCGCCTCGGGTTTCCTTGCTGTTGACCAGGTACTGGTGGCCGCGGCTGTGGTCGGTGTACTGGGCGGGGTTCCACGGCCAGTCCGTGGTGGTCGTGTTCTTCTTGTCCCACAGCGCGTACCAGAGGTTGCCTGGCAGGTCTGTCTTGTTTGTGGCGGTGGCGATGGCCTTGGCGCTGGAGCTGCTGAAGCCGTAGAACCCGCCACGGTAGGTTGCGTTGCGCAGCGTCTTAGTGAAGGAGCGTACGTAGGTCAGGACGGCGTCGTTACACGCCTTGTTGGTGACGTCGTACGGTTCCATGTCCAGGTAGATCGGGCTGCCGGCTTTCATCCCGAGCGCTGACGCCTTGGCCACGGCGTCCTTGGCGTTGCTCGCGCCGACGGAGGCAGCCGTGGACGCGGTGAATCTTTCAGGGTTCGCACTCTTTTGACAGGGTGGCTGAGCACCGACGTAGAGCGGTATGAGCTTCCAGCCGATGGAGTTGACCGACTTCACCCATGACGCGGTCAGGTTGGGCTGGGCGCAGCCGCGGTTCTTGCCACCGATGTAGACGGCGGCAGCGCCGTAGAACTTCGTGTTCCACGCTTTCATCGCTGCGAGCGAGGGCGCTGTGCACGTATCGAACGCTCGACCGGTGAAGGTCTTCTGCGCAGGCAAGGCCGTGGCCGCCATGGAGGCCTGTGCCGCGATTCCGGCACCTGCGGCAACGACAACTCCCGTCGCCGCCCACGCGATGTAGCGGCCCTTTTTGGACAGCCGGTGTCTGGACAATTCCCACCCCATTCATACTGCGGCCCCTGGCCGCACGAACCCGATCCGCTTGCAGAGAACAGCCCGCGCTGCGACACAACATGACTGCAGTACGGAGGCAACGCCCGCATATAGGAGCCTGCGGTATCTCGGCTCCGGATATCCGAAGCGGATCGCAGAATAGCCGACGTCTATACCATGACGGACGGGCAGAAGCTGATGAGCGAGTCTGGCATGTTGCTGGCCGGCTGCGGCCTGCGCGGCGGCGATCGCTTTGGTCGGCTCCCCCGCGACCAGGTCGAGGTCGGGCTTCGGGCGGATCAGCGCGATGACCGTCTCGTTCACCGTCGTGACTCCTCCCCGCCCTGAAGGGACGGGGCTTCTCGCTATGCCTGGTTGGCGTTGCGACGGACCAGCCCGGCCCGGAGAATATTGAGTGCTCCCACTGTGTCGGCGTGCGCGGTGTGGCCGCAGGCCCGGCAGTGGAACTTCTCCTGTGTGGGCCGGTTCTCCTTCGCGGTGTGCCCACATTCGGGACACCGCCGGGAGGTGTTGCGGGGATCCACAGCCATCACTTCCCGCCCGGCACTCTCAGCCTTTGCGTTCAAGATCGCGAGGAACACCCCCCAACCGGCATCGTTGATCGAACGGTTCAGCCCGGCCTTGGCCGTGGCCCCGTTGGGCAGGAACGCGCCCGCCTGCTCGGGGTCGGGCTTGGATGCGGGGGCCTTGCTCATGTTGCGGATCTTGAGGTCTTCGTGCGCGATGACATCGTGCGCGCGGACCAGGTCGAGGGCGGTCTTGTGTGCGTGGTCGAGCCGTTGACGCCGCACCTTGCCATGCAGGGCAGCGACCTTCTCCACCGCACGTTGGTGGTTGGCGGTGCGGTTCTTCGCCTTGCAGCGTGGGAACCGGGACAGGGCCAGTTGCGCGGCCTGGAGCCCTGCGGCGGCCCGGCGGCCATGGCGCGGGTTGGGCACGAACCGGCCGCCCGAGTCGGCGAGGAAGTTGGCGATGCCGAGGTCGATGCCGACCATGCTGCCCGTTGCCTCGAGCGGCTCGGGCCGGTCGTGTTCGGCGGTCAGCACGACGAACCACTTGCGGCCCTCACGCTTGACCGACACGGTCTTGACCTTGCCGGCCACGGGCCGGTGCTGGTTGACCTTGACATGCCCGACGCCCTGGAAGCGGACGCGGGTCACCCGGTCGTGCGGGGTGGAGTCCCACCGGACCCCGTCCCCGTCCTTCGGGAACTCCACCGTGTCGAACCAGTTCACCCCACGAAAACGCGGATATCCCGGCGTCCGGCCGGCTCTGATCCGGCGGAAGAACGCGGCGAAGGCCTTGTCCAGACGGCGCAGCGTGGCCTGCTGCGAGGAGAACGACCAACGCCCCTGACGCTCCGGATCGAACGCCCGGATCTCCTTGAGCTGGGCCGACTGCATCCCGTAGCGGATGCTCGTCTTCGAGGGGTGTCGGTAGGCATCGCGGCGTTCCTGCAACGCCCCGTTGTACAGCGAGCAGTGATCGCGCAGCATCTCACCGAGCGCGACCGCCTGCCGGGCGGTGGGCCGCATCAGGAACTTGTACGCACGAATCATCCGGCCCGCCCTCCTTCGGTCAGTGCGGTCAACATAGCTGGCGCCACTGACAACGCAGAGAACTCCGGCGCTCCGCGCCTCCGCGTTCGGGATCGCATTCCCGCCCGGCCTGAAGGCCGGGATTCCCTGCGAAGATCAGGGATGGAGGCGGCGAGTGCCGCGCACCGGTCGGTGCTGCGTCCGCAGTGGTACAGCAGCCTTTTTAGTGCGATCTCGGGTTCGTGGCGGGAGAGGATCTCGTCGGCGGGGATCTGGCGCAGGTGCTCCGGGGGGTGATGGCGGGACTTGACGACTGCCCGGTAGACCTCGGAGCGGGAGAGGATCTCGCCGGCGGCGTGGGAGTCGAGCCAGGACTGCAGGACGGCCGGGGGGTCTGGGTGTTTGCCGAGTTCGTCGTCGCTGAGCAGCCGCAGCACACCGTCGTCGTCCTCGGCTGCCGGGATGGCCGCCGCCGTGTTCAGGAACCGGTCGGGGCCGCCGGCCTTCTCGGCAATCCATGCCGGCTCGGCGGGGTGCAGCACGTGGAGGACGTCGCTGACGGCGGCGTGCGGGGTGTGCGGGTTGGCGGCGAGGGCGGCCAGGGCCTGGACCCGGCGGTGTTCCGAGTGGCGTTCCAGGAGCCGGGCTGGACGGTCGTGGCCGGGGTCGACGCTGTCGATGATGCGGATCAGGGTCCGGCTCGGCGCGGGGGAGACGACGGCTGGCTGATCCAGACAGGCGAGCTGAGCGCAGGCCCCGGCGAGATGGTCGGGGTTGGCTCTGAGAGGGCGGTATGTGACGTGATGACGTACTTGTCGTCACCGGAACGTGTGGGACGGCCGCATCCGCGCTGACCAAGAGGGTCCGGCCGTGCTG
>NZ_JBLVKW010000139.1:0-11368 GCF_048270745.1 Streptomyces sp. NPDC056231
GAGGCGGCCCGCGCCCAGGCCGGCGCGATGCCCGAAGGCGTCAACGTCAACCTGGACCGCGGCTACGACAGCGCCAAGTCCCGTGCCCTGATAGCGGAGTTGGGCTTCACGGCCGAGATCGCCCGCAAGGGAGTCCCGGCACCGATCCAGGCCGGGAAACGCTGGGTGATCGAGCGCACGCACTCCTGGATGAACGACTACGGCAAGCTGCGACGCTGCACGGAGAAACGCGGCGAGGTCGTGGACTTCTACCTCTACCTCGCCGCCGCCCTCGTCACACTCCGCATGCTCATCCGACGCGCGACCAAGCGTTACCGTTGGGACGGACGCCCCACCACCCGACGCCTCAAGTGATCCATTTGCCGGTCGGTCTAAGCCGACAGACTGCGCCGCCGCCGGCCCCGGCCCGGGGACAAATGGCACTGCACTCCGGAGTACTCGGTGTCTCGCCAAGGTTGCGAAGGCGTGACGGGCCAGGCTCCGAGATACCAGTGCAATGCGGCCGGGACGGTGCCTACTACGGCAGCGAACACTAACCCACGCCCCTAGATGATCTATTCCAAGGGGTCAGTGATCGCAGGACGGTTTGTCCGGTCGCGTCATTGTGCCAGATCGCGGCGGTCAGCGCGAGGATGCGTTGCATGACGCGGGCTATGACACCGCCGGGTGTACGCCCTCGGTGCCGTTGGAGGTCAAGCTGTCCCTTGAAGGTCTCGTTGATCGATTCGATGACCTGCCGCAGCGGCTTGAACAGGGCTGCGCCAGGCCGCTCCCGTTCGCCTTTACGGGCAGGCCGCAGCAACTGGACTCCATGCTCGGACAGTTCGCGTTCGAAACCACGGCCGAAGTAGTTCTTGTCGCCGATGAGAGTCTGTCGGGGGCGCTCTCGCAGAAGCGCGCATTCGGCGGCCAGGAGGTCAAGGAGGGTCTCGCGTTCGTCGGCCTTGGACCCGGTCAGGACGAAGGCGATGGGCAGGCCCTGAAGGGTGCACACCAGGTGCAGGCGCAGGCCCCAGAAGAAGCGGCTGTGGCTGGCGCAGTAGCCGTATTCGACCCAACCTGCCAGGTCGGAGCGTTTGACGGTCTCGCGGGAGCGGCCGCATTCCACCGGGGTGGAGTCCACGACCCATACGTCGTCGCTCCACACCGAGGTGGTGGCGGCCAGGATCCGGTTGACGCTTCGCATCAGACCGGCGGCCTTGCGCAGCCGCTTGTTGTAGCCGGGCTGCTGGGGCAGGCAGGGGAAGAGGTGGCGCAGGTGAGCACGGGCATGGCGGAGCCATTTGGCCTCGGAGGTGTAGCCGAGTATGGCCTGCATCGTGGCGAGGGTGACCAGTTCGGCATCGCTCAGGCGGGGCGTAATGCCGACCGGCGGGCGCCACGGCGCCAGGTCGGGATGCTCCTTCAGCATGTCGTCGGTCGTCGCATAAAGTGCTGTCGCGAGGGTGTCCACGTCGTTCGTCACAAAACGATCTTGGACACCCTCGTTCTCGTCTCCGCAGGCACCCCTTGGACCACACCACCAGGAGGAACCAGTGTCATACCCGCAACTGCTCACCCCCGAGGAGAAGCTCGCCGACGCGAAGAAGCAGCTGAGCCTCCCGCGTATCGTCGTGATCTGCGGCTCCACCCGCTTCATGACCGAGATGACCGAGGCCGATCTGCGGGAGACCAAAGCCGGAAAGATTGTCGTCAAACCGGGCTGTGACATGAAGTCGCCGCACGAACTTTGGTCCGATCCTGTCGACGCCGAGGCGCTGAAGGTTCGACTCGACGACCTGCACCGGGCGAAGATCCGGCTCGCTGATGAGGTGCTCGTAGTCGGCGACTACATCGGAGACAGCACCCGAGCCGAAATCGCCTACGCCCGGTCGCTGGGCAAGCCCGTGCGGTTCACGCACCCCGAAGTCGATCCTGGCGCCTGACCGCCCGCTGCCACCTCGACAACCAGGGTCGGCAGCCCGCCGCCTGACCGTCTTGCGGTGGCTTCGGCCGCCGCCCACCCCACACCCCCTGCAGGCATCCCTTGGAATTGATCATCTAGCAAGCTGGGCGTGTGCCCGGCAACCGACGTCGCCGGGCACACTCCTCGGTGGTTCAGCGGAATGTGGCTGCTAGCGCACTGAGTGCCTCCGCCAACTTCGTACTCGCCTTCACCTTTCGTGCCGCATTGTCGAGCTGCGAGGCGACCGCACGGTTCGACGCGGGCGATTGGGCAAGGCGCTCTGCCTGCGCGACGTGCTGCCGAACCTGTTCCGCGGCGGCGTTCGCGAGCTCCCCGACGGTCTCGGCGCGATCGACGTGCCAGGAGACGTTGGCGAACCCAACACCTACGGGCTCGAAGGCGATCGTGTAGGTCTGCCCCTTGGTCGTGTCAAACGAGATCTCGTCCGAGCCGTTGGCTTTTATGGCCACGAGGTTGCCGTCCGCGTCCTTTACCGTAGTCTGCACGATGCCCAGGTAGTCACCGACGAACGTGCCGCCGTTGCGAGCCGTCACCCGGAACTCCGTGGCGGCGCCATTTGCCCACTTCATGTCCAAGACGAAGTTTCCGCGCGCGACGAGACCGTGGACGCTCCCTTCCTTCCACGCACTGGGGAGTGCTGGGAGGAACTCGATGTAGCCGAGCTGGCTTTGCACGAGCATCTCGGTCATGCCTGCGGTCAGCCCGAAGTTGCCATCGATCTGGAACGGCGGGTGGGAGTCCAGAAGATTGTCCATCAGGCCGTTCCGGTTCCCGGCGAGCATCGCGCGCACCATGGAGTAGGTGTCCTCGGCAAGGCCGGTCCTGGCGTACATGTTGATCTTCATAGCCTTGGACCAACCCGTGCCGTTGAGGCTGCGCTGCTCGAGCGACTTGATGGCAGCATCCATCCACTCGGGCGTGTCCTTGCTGATCAGCGTGCCGGGGAAGAGCCCGACGAGCTGCGATGTGTGGCGGTGCACAGAGCCTTGGTTGGCGCTGCCGCCGGCACCGAAGTTCCAGATGCCCACCTCGGGGAGATCGCCGGCCTGGGCCTTGCCGAGGGTGGTCTCCTCGAACCACTCCTTCACCTGACCCTGCTGCCCGATCAGGATCGGGTTGAGCTGCGACTGCTTGTCCTGCCACACCGCGCGCAGGTCCGCGTCGACCCCGAGTTTCTCGGAGGCCTCGATCGCCATGCGGTAGAGCTCCCACACCAGGGACTGGTCGTATGCGGTTCCGACGGCTGTCGGGCCCTGCTCGGCTGAGACGCTCGGCGCCACGGTAAGTCGCTTCTGGTACGGGCTGTACCAGAGGTACTCGTTCCAGAACGCGGCCATCTCCTTGAGCATGGGGTACGCGGTGTCGCGCAGGAACGTCTCGTCGCCGGTGAAGAGGTAGTAGTCGTAGAGGTTCTGCATCACCCACGAGGATCCGCCGATGTTCCAGCCGTACTCCTGCGAACCAATCGGCGCGGTGTGCCCGAACGGGTTCACCTGGGTGTTGATGAGAAATCCCTTGCCGGTCCCGAGCGGCGCGTGTGCGAAGTCCTCGGTCTCCACCGCTGCGGACCGCTCAGCCGTCAGTCGACCCGGAACCACGAGCGACTCGACGAACTCATTGAACGGCACCTGGGTCTCGGCAAGGTTGGTGATCATCGTCGGCCAGTAGTTCATCTGGACGTTGACGTTGAAGTGGTAGTCCGCTCCCCAGAAGGCGCTCGCGCTGCCGATCATCCACAGACCGCAGAGGTTTGTGGGAAGGTCGCCGATCCGCGAGCCGGCGATGCTGAGGTAGCGACCGAACTGATACGCCATCTGGTCGACTGCGAGATCGTAGGATCCTGCGCGGTAGTTCCTCATGAGCTGATCGGTGGGGATGTCGGGTGTGGTTGCGCCTACGTCGAATTGCACGCGCGAGAAGAGCTCCTGGTAGTCGGCCAGGTGCCTATCGAGCAGGGCGCCGTATCCGCTGGCGATGGCGGAGTCCACACGTTGCGTGAGTTTGCCGTGCGGGTCCTCGCCTCGGTACGTCGGGTAATCGTTCTTGTAGTTCGTGCCCGTCGAGTAGACGAGCGTGACGGTGTCGGCGGCGGTGACGGTCAGCGTGCGGCCATCGCCGCTCGAGACAACTCCGCCCTCGTTCTGCAGCTTGAGCTGCATCTCGGCCCGCATCTGGTTGTCGCTCACCTGGCCGGCGAGGGTGATCCGCTTCTCGTTCGGATCCGCGGTGGCAGTGGTGGTCAGTCCGCTCGCCGCCGTCGTCGACATCGTGAAAGTGAGCTTGCCCGGCTCGGAGGCACTTAGGCGCACCACGGCGACCTGGTCTGGATGGCTCACGAAGTACTCACGCTGGTAGTGCACGCCGCCGTGGTCGAAGTTCACAGTCGAGACGGCGGTGCTCATGTCCAGGTCGCGAACGTAGTTCGATGCCGATGCGTCGGTGATGCCAGTGGCGCTGAAGTCCAGGTAGAGGTCACCGAAGTCCTGGTACATGCCCATTCCACCCGTGTCGCCGAACATCAGGCTGGTGAGTTGCGGGTTGGCGCCGCCGGCGCCGGTGGGCGGGAGGCCGAAAACGTTGGTGGCCTTGTTGTCGAGAGCGAGGCGGTAGTTGTTCAGTTGCTGAGGCGTGATCGCTGTCGCCTTGTTGCCACCGAGGTAGGTGCGCCCATTAGCAGGCCCACCTCTCCACAGGGTCTTCTCATTGAAGTGGAGGCGGTCTCGCCCGGGGTTGCCGAATGCCATTAGGCCAGTCGTGCCGTTGCCCTGCACCAGCGCCTGGTTCTCCCAGTCAGACACCGGGGTGGTGTACCACATACGCAGGGGCTTGCCCTTGGAGTCTGCAAGTTGCGCGGTGGCCGCCGTCTGGTAAAGGGGCGCCCCAAGAGCGCCGGGTGCCGTGATGGCGGAGGCCTGGCCCGCAGGGATGCCGCCAGTCAGCTGAGTGATCACAGGTGCAAGGGCGAGGGCACTGCCGAGCTTGAGGATCCTTCGTCGCTGCGGTTGGAATTCATTCATCACGGTGAGATCTCCCGACTCATTCATCGGCTCTTTCACAGAGGGAGGGATAGCCGCGTCGCCGTGTATCGAGGGCGCGATCATCTTGACCGAAGGATAGATCGGATGTCTAGGGGTGTGCGTGGTGTTGTCACCTTGTCAGGTTGGGGCGCGCAGAGAATCAGAGCGTGGTGGTGAACCGGACCGTGTTCGGTGGGTGGGGCAGGCGGGGGACACCTCGAACGATCTTGCTGGCCGGTTGGTGTGCATGGAAGAACGGGCCTCTCGGCAGAGACGAGGTTGTCGACCGACTCTGCATGAAGGCCCGTTGACGCTGTCATGCCTGTAAGAGTGGGCCCGGTCAACCTCGGCGGTGCCGTGGAGCTTGGCCAGCGCGATGGCCTCGGCCATCTTCGGCTGCATCCGCCTGGCCCCGGCGGCAGCGGTCTCGACGAGCCAGGAGGCCGACCTGGTGCCCACAGATGCGAACCTGCTGGCCGCCTACGACGCCTTCGCCGAGCTCGCCGATGCCTGCCTGACCTGGTTCGATGCGGTGAACTCGCGCCGTCCCCGGGCGACCGGGCAGATACCCGCGAGCCGTCTCGACATCGAACGCACCACGCTGCATGTCCTGCCCATCGAGCCGCTCGCGCTCGCGCTGGGCGAGGAGAGACTGGTCGGCTCGGACCGCACCATCAGCTTCAGCTCGGTGCGCTACTCGACCCCGCCGGGCTATACCGGTGCCAAGGTGTGGTGCCGGTGATCGGCACGGAACTGTCCATCACCGCCCGCACCAACTCCGGTGATCTCTCAGAGATTTAGCGCCACCAGCCTTCCACCCCGGGTGTTCCGCAGATCATCGACGAGCACTACCCCGACCATCCCGACAGCCGCAGCATCCACCAGCCGAGGCTGCAGCCCCGCTCGGAAGCCGAGATCGCGTTCGTCGGCATCGGCCCCGGAGCCGGGCGCTGGCTCAAGGAAGCCGCACCCGTCGGCGCCACCCGCATCCGCGCCAAGATGGCCCGCGCGGTCGAGCTGGCCACCGTCCTGGGCAACGACAAAGTCGACCAGGCCCTCGGACTTGCGGCCACGGCCGGGCGCTTCGCCGACGGCGACCTGCTTTCGATCCTGGGACACATCGCCGACAGCAAACCCGCCGGCGAGGTCGTCCGCGCGGTTGAAGCCCACTCCGTCCAGAACGGAACCATCGGCTGGCAGGCCCTGGGCCAGTAGGCAACAACTTCAAGAACGTCGACGCAGGACGCTGCGGACAGTCGCCGACAAACCAGAGATACCGATGTGACCGCTGCTCGACGACCTGGCACAACTCGCGGGCCTGCCCGACCCAGTCACCGCCGCAAGCGGCCGGAAGCCGGTCAAGTTCCGCCAGCAGCAGCGACACCTGCCGATGGTTGAAGACCGCATCCCCCTACGGAATCAGGCCCCAGAGCATCGGGAACCGCACCGGATCCAGATCACCGAAAGCGGAAGTCCCCTGCACCCCGCCCGCGGCCCGGGCTACGACGTCACCGCTGTCTCCACGCACCTGCATATCGATCACCCGTCGAGCTTATCGACGCTGCCCCAGACCGACGAAGGGATTTCCAACCATGACGTTTCCCCAGGCCCCGGCACTGCCCAAGGAGCTCGACAAGCTCATGCGTCGCATGCGCCCGCCCTATATGCGCAAAGCCGCCCCCGACGTGCTGGCCCCTCTTGTCAGTCCTGCACGTTGGCCCCCTTGACCGTGGCGCTCGCACGGGCCACACTCCCACCAATTGGTCTAGACCGGTCTAGACCAATTAATGGAGGCATCATGTCAAAATCTGGTCGCCGTGCCGTCCCCCGTCACCAGGGGTCGGCGAAGCTGCGAGTATCGCGACTCGCTGGCTGCCTCGCAGCCCTGACGGCATGCTCGGTGCTGGTGTCACCCGCAATGGCGAGTGAGGCGGGCGCGAAACTTACTGTTCGGACGACGCCTGGGGCGGCCCAAAGCGACGTCGCCGACCCACGCACGACCCTGCTGCCGGTTCCGCAGAACTGGGAGCCCGCAGGGGGGAAGCTCACGCTGGCGAACACGACCAGGGTCGTGATAGATCCGGCCACTGCTGGCCGCTGGACCGTCGTCTCGGGCATGACGACAGAATCCGACCCCATTGTGTCGACCCGGCCGCTGCGCGAGGTCGCACGGTATGCCGCTCGAGACATCGAAGCCCGCACGGGTGTCCGCCTACCCCTCACCCAAGCGAACAGTGCGAACGACAACGGCATCCAGGTGGCCCTCGATGCGGCTCTCGCACCCGAGGTCGGCCCCGAGGGGTACCGGCTGGAGATCGGTCGGACGGTGCGGCTGACCGCGCCCACGGCCAGCGGCATCTACTACGGGTCGCGCAGCCTGATCCAGTTGCTGGTCGGGAGCGCCGACCAACGCACCCTGCCCACCGGTGTCCTCACTGACCGCGCCAACACCACCGTGCGTATGAACACAATCGACGTGTCCCGCGAGTACTGGGAGCCACGCGCCGTGGCCGACGTCATCCGACAGATGGGGTACCTCAAGCAGAACTATCTGGTGCTTCACGTCGATGACGCCGAGGGTTTCCGACTCAACAGCCCCCAGTACCCCGGGCTGGCCGAGCCAGGCTTCAGCTACGACCGGGCTGACATCGAGAGTCTCGACCGGATCGCCCGGGAGAACAACGTGACCCTCGTTCCAGGTTTCGAGCTGCCAGCCCACGTCTCACCCAAGTCGGCCTACTTCCACGTCGGCATGGCAGACGGGCCGCGTGAGGTCGAACCGGGGTTCGGTGAGCGCGACACGGGCGCGACTCCGCAGAACACCTGCCAGGGCTACAGCTACAGCCACCTGACCGACGACTTCACGTTCAACCTCATGAACCCGAAGGCCCTCAAGGTCTCCCAGGAGATGCTCGACGAGTTCCTCCCCTGGTTCTCATCGCCATGGGTCCACCTCGGTGGTGACGAGATGCCCCCGAACATGAACCGTTGCCCCGCTCTGGGGGACTATGTGGCCAACTCGAACGGCAAGTACGCCACGACGGCCGATGTCGAGATGGAGTTCATCAATGAGGTGAATGACCACGTTCGAGCCAAGGGCCGCACCTCGGTGGTCTACAACGGCTCCGAGGCGTCGGCGCGCAACATCCCGCTCGACACCAACATCACCGTCATGGACTGGACCGGCAGTGGAACCGCCGCCCACCTGAAGCCCTACGACAAGATCGTCGCTGACGGCAACTTCCTCTACCTGGTTCCGGCCCGTTCAGGCCGCCCCAACCAGCAGCGCATCGCCCAGACGTGGACCGCACCCACCGACCCGAAGATCCTCGGGTGGGGCATGCACGTCTGGGGTGACGACTTGGGCTGGGCCGAAGGCCAGTGGCTCGAGTCGCTGTCGATCATGCCGAGAGGTCGGGTCGCAGACCGGCAGTGGAACACCCGCCCGCGCACCCAGACGGAGTACGCGGCATACGACGCCACCATGCAGACCATCGGCACCGCACCGGGATACACGGGCATCCAGCAGCCCAACACCACCACGAACGCCCGACCGATCCACCAATACGTCATGGATCCGGAGTTCCCCCGTGGCACCTATGACGCGCACACGTCGAACAACCGACGCGGAATCATCGACCGATGCGACCTCAGCGGGATGACCCCGCTGTTCGTCTCGACGCGCTCAGCCACCGACCCGAACAAGGGCCAGGTGAAGGTCATCGACTCCGGCGGCTACTGGCTCGGGGCCTCCAACCTGACCGGACCCTGGTCGGTCACCGGCACCGCCAAGGTGAGCGGAACGGTGACTCTGCTCGGCCAGGTCGACTCCACGAACCGGGTTACCCTGAGCCCGACCGACGTCACCGTGCGCTGGAACGGTGTGACCCAGAGCTTTGGTCGTGGCCTCGGGTCAGGGCAATGGGCCGACTTTGCTCTCACCAGCGACGGTTCGACCGTCACGCTGTATCTCGACGGTGAGCGTGTCGGCACCGTCACCAGTGAGCTGACGCTGCCCCGCTCGCGGATGCTCTACGGCGCATCCGGCACGACTCTCGCCGCCCTGGACATCTACGCACAGCGCCTCACTGCCGACCAGGTGTCCTCCGTGCGGATGCAGCGTCCCGAGGCTGCTTGCGCGACCTACCCCGCGGCGCCGACACTGCCCGCGCCTCGGCCTGCCGGACCACCGACGCGTAGCTGAGGAGGGGCCCTACTGCTCATCGCTCAGGATCTCGCCCGCCCTCGACAGTCCCGCAACGAAGATCGCGACGACGAGCCGCAAGCGTAAACATCTCCTGAGTCCGCATCGGTGTGCCGAAATCGAAACAGGGCGGCTAGGCAGTTTCGTTTGGATCAGTCGGTCGTTGGTCCAGGTGTGCCGTTGAGTGATGCGCAGTGGGCGCGGATCGAGCCGTTACTCCCGGACCGCACGCCGAAGCGAGGCGGCCGGTGGCGTGATCACCGCGAGGTGATCGATGCGATTGCCTTCAAGTTCCAGACCGGAACGCAGTGGGTCCATCCGAGGCATACAAGCAGCGCAATACCGTCGACCGATGCATCAACCGCCTCAAGCAGTGGCGCGGCCTGGCCATGCGAACGGACAAGCTTGCCATCGCTTATCAGGCCGCGCTCCACCTCGCCGCCATCCTCATCTGGACGCGACGCTGACCTAGGGGAGACGAATATCAATCGTAGAAGAACAGCTCAAGATCCTCGATGGACCCTGGCCCGGTCAGGAAGCCCTCGGCCTGGGCAATCTCATCTTCCGGTGGCAGCTCTCCCCCTCGGAGCTGCTTCATCCAAATCTCGCCCTGCTCGCCGATCGCATAAATTCCGGACAGCAACTCGGCCATGCCCGCAGGTTGCGTTGGGCTGTGCCCGAGGATGGGTCGGAGTTCCCACCCTCCTGCCCTGGCAGCCAGTCGGAGCACCCCGGCCCAGTTGCCGATCCGCCCGATACGCACATGCCACGAGTCATCAGTGAACGGCGCAAGCCGGCCATCATGCAGGGCGTTGGTGGCTGTCCTTATGTCCGCCATCACCTGCCGTTCCACTGCATCACGGACCCAGTACCCCTCCTGCGCTTCCTCAATGGCGGCGTACCACCACTCCCATGCGCCCTCCAGCCGGGCCGTGAACGTATCCATGCCAACAGGCTTTCATGCGCGACGCAGTCAACCTTCAGAGGGAAGCTGATCACCTGACAGGACCTAGTCGTACCCGGCGTTGGTACTGTCGGCGAGGATGTAGAGCAGGCGCAGGGTGCGCAGGCAGTTGCTGGTGTGGGCGGGCACCGGGGTGCTGATCGGTCGGCTCCGAAGCGGTCGGCGATCGGTTCCAGCCAGCCGACGGCGTCGTGTTCGCTCAGGTCGGTGCGCGTGAGGACCCGGGCGATCGCCCAGGCCAGACGGTCGTCCTCCATCTGGTCGTAGACGTGGTCGGTGGGCGCTGTCAGCCTCGCGGCGGCGAGGCTCAGCATCCGCACCGGCGCCACCTCGGGGCGGCGGCCGAAGCCGGCCGGCAGGTCAGCGCCGTGCGCCACCGCGTGGAGCCGGGCGAGCGTCTCGTCGTGGCGGCGCAGATCCTGCTCCGCCGTGTACCACCGCTCGAACGCGTCCACCCAGCCGGCCTTGAAGTCCCCCGCGGCCACCAGCATGGCGATCACGAGGGCGCGAAGGTGCGGGCCTCGATCCGCGGGTCGGTGAACCGGGCGGCCATCTCGTCCCCCAGCTCCAGCCGCCGGGACGCCCCGATCGTCCCGCGGGCTATCCAGGTCGCGAGGACGGCGTAGGGCGCGCTGTCCCGGACGAGACTGGGCGATGGCCCAGGACGGTGACGGGGCCCGGAGGGATCTGGACCGCCGGGACTCTGGCCGATGAGAGCCCTATCGGACGGTAGGAACGTCGGCGATGCGATAGCCCACCCCGGACGTCGTCGTGATGACCGATGGGCTGCCCAGCTTGCGGCGCAACCGGCTGATCGTGACCGTCACCGTGCTGGTGAAGGGGTCGGCGTTCTCGTCCCACACTTGTTCCAGGAGGTCCTCGGCGCTCAGGAAGCCTGGACTGGCGCGCAGCAGCGCCTCCAGTACGGCGAACTCCTTGACGGACAGCTCCAGCGGATGGCCGTCACGGAGGGCGGTCCGGTGTACCGGGTCGAGTTCGAGGCCGGCGGCACGCAGCGTGCGGGCCCGGGCGGCGGGCCTGCGGCGGGCCAGGGACCGAATGCGCAGGATCAGCTCCGGGAAGTGGAAGGGCTTGGCGAGGTAGTCGTCGGCGCCGAGGGTGTGTCAATCCCCTGGAAACGTAGAGGCCTTCCTTACGCGGCTTGGTCCTGCTGATGGTGCTCGGCGCGTGCTTCGCTGATGGTGCGTTCGAACTCG
>NZ_JBLVKW010000140.1:0-11188 GCF_048270745.1 Streptomyces sp. NPDC056231
AACGCAGCGAACTTTGGCGCTTCGCGCCTCCGGGCCGAGGATGCGTTTCCCTCCCCGGCTGAAGCCGGGGATACCCACGCAAGATCACGGATGGAAGGAATGCCACGGTGGGATGGCGACCTCCGTGCTCGGCGGAGTGCAGGAATGTGCCGTAGCCCTGTACCGTGCGGCGGCAGCAGGTAAGCGCACGTATGAGGACGTCGCAGCTGATCTCGGCATCAGTGGCGAGACACTGCGGAACTGGATCCGCAAGGCCGACGCGCAAGCCCGCTCGGGTGCCCCCGCGGCGGAGGCGGGGCGGCCCGGGTCTGCGGCTATCGAGGTGCGGTCGTCTTGAGCCAGTCGTCGACGGTGACGACATCCGCCCACTGCGGGAACAGTCGCTCTGTGAGGGCCCGATGCATCTCTGGGTCGGTGTCCAGACAGGCGTCGGAGAGGACGGTGAGGCCGAAGTCCAGGTCGTTCGCCTGGCATAGGGTGTACAGCACCACAGCGCTGGTGGCGATGCCGGTGAGCACAAGGCTGTCGATACCGCGTGCCTTCAGCACCACGTCGAGATCGCTACCCGAGAACGCGCTCGCCCGTCTCTTGGTGACCACCACCTCGCCCGGCCGGGGCGCGACCTCGGGGTGGATCTCGGTGCCCGGGGCGCCCTCGACGTAGAGGCCGGCCTGTGCGATGGCAGTAAGAGCCCTATTGCGCGTGGAGACCTCCGGGAAACCAGGACGTAACGCGATGACCACGTAGATCACGGGGATGTTCGCCGCCCGGGCTCCGTCGATCGCCCTGCGCAGGCGTGACAGGTATCCGGCGTCGGCGTCGACGATGTCCACGATGGCCCGTTGGACGTCCATCACGAGAAGGGCGCTGCTCATATTGTCTCCAGGAACGATGTCGGTTCGGCGTTGAAACGGGCCGGGCGCTCCATGCTCGGATCCTGCGCGGCCTCGGGCACGGTGGTGGTGCGCCCGTCGGGCAAGATCGGACGGGCACCGGCGATCAGTCGGCGGTTCGTGCGACGCATGGTGAACGACGCCGCCCAGCACGGCCTGGTGGAGAGCCTCGCCGACCCGCCACACCGCCGATCGCCGGGCCGCTTGCGACCACGCGATGAGTCGGGCAGTGGCGGAAGGATGAACTCGTATTCCGCATCGGACCGTCCATGGCGGCGTATCACCCCACCACAATGCACCATCTCTCCGAGAATCTGGTCGCCGCGCTCAATGGTAGCGGGATGGGTCGGTGACGGTTCGCGGGCTGGGAACATGTCCGCGCTCGGCAGGCGGCTGTAGGCGCTGGCCTTCCCACCCGATCGTGTGCATGCCGCGCGGCACGGGGACAGCGGGGCTGGCCGCGCGGATCTATGGGGTCATGCAGAGCGCCGATCGCGGCTGGACATCCGGGCCGTCGCCGGGCCGGTCATGGGAGGCCTGCTCCTGCTCGTCTTCTTCACCGTGGTGGAGGCGCGTTTCACCACCCAACCCAGCGCGCGGCGTCAGATGTGGTGCACCGCAAGGCGGAGGGGCGTCCTCATCCTGGATGTATTCGAGCGTTCCGACAACGCAGCGAGGTGCCGCAGCTGTCGTCGTGCGCTTCCCGGACCCTCGGCCGAAGCCCTGCCCGAATCTGCCACAGAAGTCAGAGGCCGGGCAGCGGGATGTGATCGGTTGCGGCGGAGGACGAGGAGGACACCTCGCCCTGGGCGACGGCCCGTTGATCGGCGAGGTCTCCGCCGTGCCCCCGGGATCACCTACGACGACCCCGGGTGCGTACGGAAGACGTTCCCCGGATTCCACGAGGCGTTCGCGGTGTTCCGGGCGACGGCTCAGCGCTCGTGGACACTTACCTCCCAGAGCGCGATGCCGCGGCCCGTGTTCGACCGGCCCTCGCCGCTCAGGCGCACATAGCGCCCTTCGGCGGCGAGGCCGCGCAGCTCGTCCGCGCCGCCGTCCCCGGTCGCCGCAGTGTGCACGGTCGTCCAGGACGTACCGTCGTCCGACACCTCGACCCGATACGACTTCGGGTACGAGGCGTCCCAGTTCAGGCGCACGCTGCCGATGGTGCGGCGTTCGCCCAGATCGATGCGCAGCCACTGGGAGTTGGACGCCTGGCTCTCCCAGCGGGTGGACGCGTCGCCGTCCACCGCATACGCGGCCGCCCGGCTCGCCGAGATCTGCCCGGAGGCGGTCACCGGGCGGTTCAGCGCCAGGTCGGGCAACCCGATGTTCAGCACTCGGGACAGGAAACTGTCCGCCGTACCGTCGGTGAGCTGCTGCGGGATTGCCGCCAGCGCGGCCCGTTGCTCGCGCAGAACGTCCGCGAGACGCGCGACCTCTGCCGTGTCACCTGCCGCGTCCGCCCGCAGCAGGTCCATCGCCGTACGGCCGGCCTCACCGTACGCGCGGAGCTTCTCCAGCCACGGTCCGGCCTGTGCGGCGAACGCCGGGTCGCCCATGTCGCGCTCGATGCGGCCGGGCACATCCACCAACTCACTGAAGTAATGGTCCAGTTCGGTCAGTGTTGACGTGTCGCCGGGCTTGTCCCACACAGCCGCCACCAGGGCCTTCAGCCGCCCCGCGTCCGCCGTCGACGTCAGCGGGCCGCTCCGCGAGTTCTCCGCGAACAGCTTCAGCGCCGGGTACGCCTTCCCGCCCAGCTCGCGCAGCGCCCGGTCCCAGGACCCCTCCGGGTCGTACGCGGCCGTGTTCCACGTGAAGTCCGCCGCCGTGAACAGGGCGATCAGGGACGGCGCGTGCTGGTTCATCTGGTTCGTGGTGATGCCCTCGACCGTGCCGGTCAGCGTCGGGTCGCGGTCGGTCAGAGGGCCCAGATGGAGGCGGTTGGGTGCGTAGTCGTTCACGGGGTAGTTGTCGAAGATCAGCATGTTGCGGTTGCCGTACGCTGCCTTCGCCGCGGTCGCCTGCGCGTTGGTGATCTGCGGGGAGACCACCTCCGGGCCGGTCCAGTAGATCGAGGTGTCCTTCTCCACCAGCTCGTTGTAGCGCTTCTTGTACGAGGACGGCGTCGCGTTCCAGTACTCGGTGGGGATGGTGATCAGCCGGCTGCCCGGGTGGGACCTGATGAAGTTTGTGTACACGTGGTTCGTGACGTATGCCTGGGCCGCCGCCTTCGGGTTCGCGTCGCCGCCGAACTGCGCGCGGTCCGCCGCACAGCTGATCGGGTTGGAGACGTCGTCCCAGCCGAGCGAGAGATCGCGCACGCCGAGGTCGTACAGCTGCTGGAAGCGGGCGAGGACGAGCTTCAACTCCTCCGGATCCGCGTGGCAGATGCCGTATCCGGGGGCGGTCGGCGCCTCCGGCCCGAGCCGGTAGATGAACCTGATGTGCCGCTTCTTCGCCTCCGCGACGATCGTCCGCAGCTCCTCCAGCCGCATACCGCTGTACGGCTCGCGCCACTTCTGCGCCGCGTTGTGCGGATCGCCGATACGCGGGTGGTAGAGGAATGTGTTCTGCTTGTGCGCGCCGAGAAAGCGGATCTCGCGCAGCTCGTCCTCGTACGACCACTTCGCGCCGTAGAAGGACTCCTGGCCGCCGCGGGTCGCGAAGTCCGGCCAGTCCCGGACGGTGGCGGAGACGACCTTGCGGCCCGTGAACAACTGCCGGAGGGTTTCGGCTGCGTAGTACGTGCCGGCGTCGTCCACGCCGTCCAGGACGGTGCGGTGCCGGGAGACGGAGACGACATACCCGCCCGGCTTGAGGCCCTCGGCGGCGGGCGACACGGGACGCGTGCCGACGTACACCGAGTACGCACCCGGGCGGGCCGCCGATGCCTGGGTGACCTCGCGCACGCCGGCCGCCCGCAGGACCTCGGCCACGGTCGCCACGGCCTGCGGATCGCTCGCGGCGTCGCGCACCACCACGGCGCGCTGCGGCACCGGGAACTCCTTCCCGTACGAAATCTCGTGCGGGACGGGTGACAGGGCCGGTGTGTGGTCACCGCCCCTGCCTGCCGCTTGCGCCGCACCGGCCGGCGGCGGCGCAAGCAGCCCCGCGGGCAATGCCGGCTGTGGGTCGTCCACCGCCCGAGCGGGGACGGTGACCACCGCCGTCACCAGCGCCGTGGTCACCCCTATGAGGGCTGATCTCAAGAAGCGTTGCATGCCTACCTCCTCGTAAGGCCCGCCCGATGGATGCGGGCGGAGTAGGGAGCCGGCTGTCGTGGTGGCGACGCCAACAGTGTTCAACCGGTCGTGGTGGCGAAGGCGTGTATGGCTGTTGGCCGACGGTGATGCCCTGGCCGATGTTGGACAGCCACATACGGGACGGTAATGAGCGGCTGCGGGAATCAGTGCGACAACGTCGCAGTGATTCCCGCGATCAGCCGATCGTGGATGACACCGATCGCGGCGACGCTGCTGACGATGGCCGGCGGCGGCCTCCCTGGGCGCCGCGAGGCCCGCTGGAGGCCGTGGTACTTGTCATGACTGCCTCTTTCATCCGTCGACGTGGTCGAAGTGGGTGAGTGTGAGCAGTGCTTCGTCCGTGGGCAGCGTCCAGGTGCCGGCGGCTGCCGAGGCGGCCAGGCCGAGGGCGCCGTCCAGCGGTTCGCCGTGGGACGCCGCGAGGCGTACACGAGGGCGCAGTTCGCGCAACCGTGTCTCGAACGCGGCGAGCAGCGCGTCGCCGATCCGGAAGAGCTTGCCGGTGCGCCCGATCGGCGCGTCGGCATCGTCGGGGGCCACGGCATGCACGGTCTCCGCGAGGGCCATCCCGGCCCGGACCAGGATGGAGTTCGCCCGCACGTCGCCGTCGCGGGCGCAGGCGGCGACGGCAGGAGCGAAGCCGGCCAACAGGCCGGCACGCTGCGGACTGGGCTGGATCAGCCCAGGCAGTTGCGCTGGCGGGCCGAACTGTCGAACGAGCGCGTCCAGCAGTTGCGGGGAGCCGTCCGGACGGCCGTCGAAGGCGCGCAGCGCCGTCGCCAGGCCCTCACGCCCGATCCAGGCACCGCCGCCTTCGTCGCCGAGGAGGTGTCCCCAGCCGTCGGCTCGGCGCCAGCCTCTCTCAGGGGCAAGTCCCAGGGCGACGGCACCGGTTCCGGCTGCGATCACCGCCCCCGGCTCGGTGCCGATCGTCGCGGCGTAGGCGGCTACCGCGTCGCTCGCCAGCACCACGCGGCGCGCGCGGAACCGGTCGGCCAGCTCATGCGGCAGCCGCTTACGCAGATCGCCGCCGAGCAACGCGAATCCGGTCGCGCCCACGGCGATGGTGTCGACCGTGTTGAGCATGCCGGTCGCGGAGTCGGCCAGCAGTGTCTCCAACGCTGGAACAACCACCTCCAGTACGGCAGCGGCATCCAGGCCGGCCGCACCGATCCTGGCGGGGGCGGACCGGTCCGCCCAGAGGGCCGGCGCGTCCGAACCCAACTCCCGGATGCCGACCCGCACTCCGGTGCCGCCCACGTCCACGCCGGCCACCCGCAGCGCAGTCACGACTCGGGAACCGGATTCACGACTGAGCGGAGGACAGCTTTGACCGAACCTTCATGGCGCGCGAGCAGGTGCCGGGCGCGGTCCGCGGGCAGGTCGGCGAGCAGGCCCACCAGGGCTACCCGGGTATCGCCGCCGGCGGCGGCCAGCGCCCGGCCGGCGGTGTCCGCGTCCACTGCGGCGGCCTCACACAGGAGGCGCACACTGCGGCGCCGCAGTTTGTCGTTGACCGCGGTAAGCGACACCATCAGGTTCGAGTAGGTGCGCCCGAGGCGGACCATCACCGCGGTGGAGAAAGTGGTGAGCACCAGCTTCTGGGCGGTGCCGGCCTTCATCCGGGTGGATCCGGTGATCGCTTCAGGACCGGTCGCCAACGCGATGTGCAGATCCGCGTCGGCTGCCAGCGGTGCGCTCGGGTTCGCCGACACCAGCGCGGTGGCTGCACCGGTGGCACGGGCCCGGCGCAGCGCGCCGCCGACGTAGGGGGTGACACCACTGGCACTGAGCCCGATGGCGAGATCCGCCCCGGTGACCTCGATCGCGTCCAGCGTCCCGGCGTCCGCGTCGTCCTCGACCTCCTCCACAGCCGCGGTCATAGCAGCGGGCCCGCCGGCCAGGTGTGCCACAAAGACTTGGGGCCCGACGCCGAAGGTCGGTATCACTTCGGCAGCGTCGAGCACCCCCAGGCGCCCGGAGGAACCGGCCCCGAAGTAGTGGATCCGGCCGCCGCTGCGCAGGACGTCCACGCCCATGGTGATCAGGTGCGCGATATCCTCGCGGGCGGCGCGGACAGCTTGCAGCGCCTGCCGGTCCTGGTCGGCCATACGGTCGACGAGCTCGGGCACACTGAGCTCGTCCAGGTCGTGTGTCGCCGGGTTGCGGGACTCGGTCAGTGGCGGCGGGACGGTGTCCCTCCCAGTCATGGTCATTCCTTCCCTTTGCTGGTGTCGTGCTCGCTCACGGTCCGGTGCCGCTCGACCGCACGGTAGGCGCGGCTCAGCGCCGAGTTGGTGGCATCTGGACCGCCCGTCTGAGCAAGACGCACGTACAGGCAGTCCACAACGAAGAGTTGGCTGATGCGGCTGACGGTGGCCCCGCTACGGAAGGGCGCCTCCCGTCCCGCAGAGCACAACACCAGATCGGCCAGTGCGGTGATGGGGGAACCGCTGTCATTGGTGAGCGCGAGAGTTGTCGCACCGCGCAGGGCTGCCTCGCGCAGCGGGTCGAGAGTCTCCTGGGTGCGGCCGGAGTGCGAGATTCCGACAGCCACATCGCCGGGCCGCAGATGCGCTGCGTTCATCAGGGCACGGTGCACATCGCTGAACGCGGAGCAGGGCAACCCCAGATGCTGCAGCTTGTACTCCATGTCCGCGGCCACGAGTCCGCTTGACCCGACGCCGTACACCTCGATCCGCCGGGCTCGGGCAAGCAGCCGGCTCGCCGCGTCCAGAGCTGCGGCATCGAGCTGTTCCACACTGTCCTGGATGGCGCCGGCGTCCGCGTGCGCCATCTTGACGATGACCTCGGCGGCTGTGTCGTCGGGCTCGATATCGCCCCGCATGCCTACACGCAGCCGCCATCCGGAGTGCGCGTGCTGCACCGCCGCGGCGAGAGCCAGCCGCAGCTCGGGGTATCCGGAGAGTCCCAGTCGGCGACAGAACCGAGTCACCGAGGTGTCCGACACCTCGGCGCGTCGGGCTACCTGAGAAATGCTCAGCTGGGCGATGCCGGCCGGATCCTCCAGCACCGCCTCTGCTATCGCCTGCTCCTTCGCGGACAGCGAGGGCAGTAGTCCGCGAAGCCGGACCAGCACACCGGCGGTGCGGTCGTCCGGGAGCACGTCCTCTTCGCTCATGTGGAAGTTCCCCATCTCAAACCAAGTTGGCGTGAATCATCAACGCACTGCGCGTGACTGTCAAGGCCTTCAGCGCGAAGAGTTGCCAAAAACGCTATAGGATTCCTCGACAGGCAAGGAGGGTGAGCGTGCCGCCGAAGGTACGCCCAGCATTCACGAGTCTGGCTCGGACGCCCCTCAGCGGCGTACGGACTCCCCCGGCGGCAGGCACCGGCCGTCCGCCATGAAACCCTCAAATCCCTGCGGTACAGGCCCTTTGCGCTACCAAAGCCAATACAACGAGAGCGCTGGGCGCGGTCCGTGCGTCGATGCCTACAGACGGCGGGCTTCTCATGCTCCCGGACGGATCCCTTCCGCCTCACATCTTGACGCGCTCCCGATAGGCGGAAAATCATATAGGCAAAACCCGGAACCGCTCGGCCCTGCCGTCACGGTTCGCCTCACCCATCACTGCACTGCGAGTCAGACCGCACCCCCACGGACACACGCCTGAGGCCCCCGATCGACCCGGTTCGGAGCCTTACGGATGATCGGGGAGCTACACCTCGCTTTCGACTCTCCTCCCTACTGCTCAACCCCATCAACGGGTGACGGCCCAGAGCAAGTTGAGAAATCTCAAAGGGGCCTGTGCACGACGAAGAGCCCCAAGGACCGAAAGGAGCTGGCCTTGACCAGCAGCAATGGCATGACGCGACGCAGGGCGCTCATGACGATACCGGCGGCCCTGGCCGCCACCTCCCTCAGCGGACCGGCGGCCCTGGCCGCCGCCTTGCCCGGTGGACCGGCGGCCGCAGACGACTCAACCAGACCGTCCTCCCCCGATTTCCAGGCAGCGATCCAGCCGGTCGACCCAGCGGTGCAGATCTTCGGTACCGAGGGCTGGTACACCTGGTGCGGCACCCCCATCCGCGGCCGCGACGGGGCGTACTACCTCTTCTATTCACGCTGGCAGCACGGTTCGGCCGGCCGCGGCCCCGACCCCTCGGAGCAGATCTTCTACGGCTTCAGCGGTTGGATGAAGTACAGCGAGATCGCCGTCGCTGTCTCCCCGGGCCCGCAGGGTCCGTACCGGCACGTGCGAACCGTCGTTCAGGGGACGGGTGACCCCGGCCGATGGGACCGCTACAACGCGCACAACCCGCACATCCGCTACTTCCAGGGCCGCTACTACCTGTACTTCATCGCCAACAACCCCGCGAACACCCCCGAGCCGTGGTTCTCCAAGCAGCCCACTCTCTGGCTGCAGTACCACGCCGGCCAGCGCATCGGTGTGATCAGCGCCCGCACCCTGGAGGACCTGATCGCCGGGCGTGGTACCCGCAGCGACGTCCCCATCGCCGGCCCCGACTACGTGAACACCTTCCAGATGGTGGTCAACCCGTCCGTCACCGAGGCCCCCGCTGTGGACGGCCGGCCCCGCTTCCTCATTTCGTACAAGACCTGGGACGCCAAGGGCGTCTACATCACCGTCGTCGGCCAGTCCGACCGTCCCGAGGGCCCCTTCCCTTACACCGCGACCGCCCTGGGCACGCCCGAGACCCAGGCGGAGGATCCGTATCTCTGGTACGACCGTGCCGACCGCCGCTTTTACGCGATCGTCAAGGACTTCTACAGGGGAGCCGACCGGACCCATGCGCTCACTCCCCAGTACGGGGCGCTCGGCATGGTCACCTCGACGGACGGCCTCACATGGGAGCCGGCCGAGCACCCGGTGGTCTCGCTGAGGCAGTTGAGGCTCACCGACGGCTCGCTGATCACTCTCGGTTCGCTGGAGCGACCCCAGCTCCTCTTCGACCACAACGGCCGCCCGATCACACTGCACGCCGCCATGGCCCGCGGCAGCAACTCCGCTGGAACCCAGAACGTCGCCATCCCGCTGAGTTGGCCGTAAGAACGCAGGCCGTGCTGGGGGCCGCACGGGTAATCGACCACCCGCCTGGATGAATGTGGTCGGGCCGCTTTCAGCACACCTTCCCTCTGTGATCGCTACGACACTGGAGATACGCATGGGTTTTCACCGCCGCCGCTTCGGGCATCGCCCGCTGACCATGGTCTGCGCGCTCGCCCTGTCCGCCGGGATCCTCACCACCGGCACGGCTCTCGCGAGGCCGATGGCTGTACCGCAGAAGTATTTCGTCGACTGCTCCGGGGAGTCGGTCGCCGACGAGCACGCACAACCGGGCACGCGTGCACGGCCGTTCACCTCGCTGGAACAGATCAACCAACGCACGCTGCGTCCGGGCAGTGAGGTCTATCTCGCGCGCGGCACGACCTGTCAGGGCACCTTGGTGCTCAACGATTCGGGGACCGCGGTCCGGCCGGTCCGGGTCGACGCCTATGGCGATCCTGACCGGCCCGCACCGCGGATCGACGCGGCCGGTGCCCAGCAGGCCGTGCTGGTGTCCGACGCGGAGTACGTCCACGTCACCGGCCTCGAACTCACCGCCCCAGGCGACAACTCCGCTCCGCGACGCGGCGTGTACGTGCTTGCGAAGGACACCGGACCCATCCACGGCATCGAACTGCGGGGACTGGCCATCCACGACGTGCGCGGCGTCCTCAATGGGCCCCGCACCGGCAACGGCAAGTTCGGTGCCGCATCCGGCGGCATCGTCGTCGAGGCGCAGGGCACGACGACACCGACGTGGTACGAGGACCTGCGCATCGAGGACAACAACCTCCGGGCAGTGGACCGTGAGGGCATCTACACCTGGTCCAACTGGTGCCGCCGGCCAGAGCTCGGCAACTTCTGGGACGACGTGTGCGACGCGCCGTACGCACCTTCGCAAGGCACGATCATCCGCGGCAACAGGCTGTCCGACATCGGCGGCGACGGGATCGCCGTCAAGATGAACAACAACGCGCTGGTCGAGCACAACACACTGGCGGGCTTCAACATGCGCTCCGGCACCTACAACGCCGGCATGTGGACGGCCAACAGCGAGGATGTCACCTTCCAGTACAACGAAGCGTCAGGCGGCCACACCACACTCGACGGCATGGCCTGGGACGTCGATCACGCCACCCGCGGCATCGTCTACCAGTACAACCTCAGTCACGACAACGAGGGTGGCTGGCTGCTGCTGTGCCCGACCTCGACCGGAATCCGGGACTTCGTGGTCCGCTACAACATCAGCATCAACGACCGCTTCCGCGGGGTGGAGAACTGCTCCGGTCACATCTCATCCGGCGCCGTCCACAACAACACCGTCTACATCGGCGACGGCGTCTCCCAAGTCGTGGTCAACGAGAACAACAGTCAGCCCCGCCAAGTGGACTTCGCCAACAACATCATCCACAAGCACGGCACAGGCACTGCCTCCTTCCGGCTGCGATCCGGTCGGTTCGGCTTCGACCACAACCTCTTCTACGGCGTGCCACAACCAATTGGCGCGACCGCGAGCGTGCTCACCGACCCGCTGTTCGAGGCCCCCGGAACCAATGCCCCGGCCGGCTACCACCTGCGCGCCACCTCCCCGGCACTGGGTGCGGGTGCCGTCGTGCCGGACACTGCAGCACACGACTTCTTCCACACCCCCGTACCGCAGAACGAACCACCGACCATCGGTGCGGCACAACAATGACCGGATCTGACACGACGTCCTCCGCTCCCCGACCGGTTCCGCACCGTGTAGACCGTCCACGTCGCTTCCGCAGCGCTCCATCCTCCAACTCACAGGAACACAAGCGGTGAAGATCACGCGGATGCTCGGCTAGAAGACTCATGAAGATCTTGTTGAGGGGCTGTCCGGCCGCAGGCCGGGTGGCCCCTTGGTCTATGTGGTGGCCGGGTTGATCGTCCAGGTGCTGCCGGTGCGGGTGAGTCCGAGGTTGATCAGTCGGCGGAGGTTGAGGGCGGCGGCTCGGGTGTGGAGCCAGGTGTC
>NZ_JBLVKW010000141.1:0-11105 GCF_048270745.1 Streptomyces sp. NPDC056231
GGGCGCGCAACGATGAGACTGACCGGGGCGCTGTCACACTGCTGAACCGCCGTGCGGCCCACCCGGGTCGGGGGACACAGGGCCTGGGACCCGGGAACCGGGGCCGAGAACCTCCAGGGTGCACGGACCAAGTTGGGTCAACAGAACGTCGATCAACTGATCGTTTCAGAATGAGTTGAGCTGCGGGTCTTACGCTCGTCGCAAACCCCGGTGCCTGTACGCCGACCGGGGCTACAACTTCGTCAAGTACCGTCGCCTACTGTGGAAGCGCGCCAGCAAGCCGATGGTCGCCCGACGCGGCGTTGCCCACAGCTCCGGACTGGGCAAGGTGCGCTGGGTGGTCGAACGGGCCTTCGCCTGGCTGCACCAGTTCAAACGGCTCCGCACCCGCTACGAACGACGCGCCGATCTCCATCAGGGCCTGCTCGAACTGGCCTGCAGCCTCATATACCTCCGCCGCCTGCGAGCCTCGCCCTGAGACGATCAGTTGGCTAGGCTGAACCACCCCGGCCGCGCCTCGGTCAGAAGCGGTTGCAGCGACTGCACTGCGGACCGCATGTCCTGATCCGTGACGTCAAGAGGCTCCGGCAGGCTCAGCCCATATGCGCGCAGCCGCCAGAGGTCGAAGATTTCACGCCCGTCGGCTGCGAAGTCCACATCGACCTGAGTGCCGCTATCGCTAACGAAGCGGCACCCTGCCCCATGGACCTTGTAGTAGTAGGTACCGATGTGATCACTCCGGCTGATCCGGCGCGAACGGGCCAGGCCGACAACGTCCACCAGCCGCTCGAGCGAGGGGATCGCGGCCCTCATGGCTTCATCAATCGCGTTTAGAGCGCGGACGTATCCGAGTACGAGGTCTCGCGCAGCCTCAACCCGTTCCATACGGTGTCATCCCTCTGGGCCCGTGATTGAAGGGATTGTTCCATGGGGCCTCCAACGTCTAGGTGTATTGACCCGCAGGGTTGTTGACGCGGGTGATGGGTGGCTGGCCTCCGAGGGCGGTGTGGCAGCGATGGTAGTTGTAGGCGTGCAGGAAGCCGTCCAGGGCTGCGGTGCTTTCGTCATTGCTGGTGTAGGGCCGCAGGTAAGCCCATTCCTCGAGCAGGGTGCGGTTGAAGCGTTCGACCTTGCCGTTGGTCTGTGGGCGGTAGGCGCGGGTCAGTTTTCCTGTGGCGCCGATCTCGGTGAGGGCTTGTTTCCAGGCCAGGCCCTTGCGGTAGGCCCAGGCGTTGTCGGTGAGCACGTTCGATGCGGGTGATGCCGTGTGCGTGGAAGAACGCGGCCGCGCGGGTGAGGAAGTCGGCGCAGGTCGCGACCTTCTTGTCGCGGTGGATCTCGCTGTGGGCGAGGCGGGTGTGGTCGTCGACGGCGGAGTGGACGTAGTCGAACCCCATCCCGCCGCGGGTGGCCCGGTCGGCCTGGCGGGCTAGCGTCTTGTGGCCGCCGCCGTCCGGGATACGGCCCAGTTTCTTCACGTCGACGTGGATCAGCTCGCCGGGCCGTGCTCGTTCGGATGATCTGTCCGGTGGGCCGGTCCATGAATGCCAGACGGTTGAGGTCGTGGCGGGTGAGGATCCGGTGCACCGTGGACGGGGGCAGGCCGAGGATCGGGCCGATCCTGGCGGGGCCCAGCTTGCGGTCCTGCCGCAGCCGGCACACCTGGGCCTCCAGGCGGGCCGGGGTGCGGTGCGGTGTCGTGTGCGGGCGGCTGGAGCGGTCGTGCAGTCCCCGCTCGCCCTCGGCGGCGAACCGCCACACCCATTTGTGCGCGGTGGTGCGGGATATGCCCATTTCGGCCGCGACATGAGCGACCGGCCGACCGGAACGGACCCGCTCAACCAGCAGTCGCCTGCCGTGAACGGTCAGCCGGGCATTACGGTGGGACACGAAGACCTCCGTGCGGTGCGGTCCTAGACAGCTCCACCACACCGGAGGTCTTCGCCATGATCAAGCCCTGCGAGTGTCAACAACGCTCGTGATCAATACACCTAGCGGCCGATCTTGTCCAGCTCGGCGAGTTCCTCGTCGGAGAGCGGGAGCCCCGCCCCGGCGACGTTCTCGCGCAGGTGTGCCACCGACGAGGTGCCGGGGATGAGCAGGATGTTCGGCGACCGCCGCAGCAGCCAGGCCAGGGCGACCGACATCGGCGTCGCGCCCAGCCGGGCGGCCACGGCGGAGAGCGCCGTGGACTGCAGCGGGGTGAAGCCGCCGAGCGGGAAGAAGGGCACGTAGGCGATGCCCTTGTCCGCGAGATCGTCGATCAGTTCGTCGTCCTGGCGGTAGGCGAGGTTGTACATGTTCTGCACGCATACGATCGGCGCGATCGTCTGCGCCTCGGCGACCTGCTCCGCCGTCGCGTTGCTCACTCCGAGATGCCGGATCAGGCCCTGCTGCTGGAGTTCGACAAGGGTCTCGAAGGGCTCGGCGAGCGAGCCGGGCCGGGGCCCCTGAGCGTCACCGAGCCGGAGGTTGACGACGTCGAGGGAGGTGAGACCGAGGTCTTCGAGGTTCTCGTCGACTGCGCGGCGCAGCTCATCGGGCTTCCGGGCCGGGGGCCAGCCGCCCTGCTGATCGCGGACCGCGCCGACCTTGGTCACGATGTGCGGCGGTGCGGAGTGCTGAGGATATTCGGAGTGAGGGTTCAGCGCTTCACGGATCAGCTGGTTGGTGAAGCGCGGCCCGTACGCGCCGGCGGTGTCGATATGGGTGATCCCGAGGTCGGCGGCCTCGCGCAGGACGGCGAGCGCGCCGTCGTGATCGGCGGGCGGGCCCATGACTCCGGGGCCGGCGAGCTGCATGGCGCCGTAGCCAAAGCGGGTGACGGTCAGGTCGCCGAGGGACCAGGTACCGCCGGGCAGTGGGGCGGAGGGTGTGCTCATATCAGTGGTGTCTTCCATGTTCTTCATAGTTCTTTCATGCTGAGCCGGATGCCGCGGAGCGCTGTTCGCCACGGGGTCGTTGTTCGCGATGCTCACGCCGGGGGCCGATGCGATCGTCGTTCCGCTCGTACCGCCCATGCTCGGTCGCGGACGAGCGGTGCATCCAACACCGATGCGGTGCCCTGTCATACCCGACAGGTATCACCGAGGTACGGTTGCGGCCATGGACGCCTTGGAGACCCGCGAACTGAGGTACTTCCTGGCCGTAGCCGAGGAACTGCACTTCGGCCGCGCCGCCGAACGCCTCGGCATCGCCCAGCCCCCGTTGTCCCGCGCGATCCAGCAGCTCGAACGGCGTCTCGGCGTCTCCCTGCTGCACCGCAACCGCCGCGGCGTCTCCCTGACCGGCGCCGGAGAAGTGCTGCTGCACGAGGGCCGCGCCGCCCTCGACGCGGCCACCGCTGCCGCTCGCCGCACCCGCCGCGCCGGAGGCGCCGACGGTACGGGCGGCCCCCGCGACCGCCTGGTGCTGGCGGTGAAGGCCGGCGCATCCCACGAACTGCTGCACAAGCTCCTCGACGCCTACGCGGCCGAGCCCGACGCCGCCGAGATCGAGGTGCTGCCGAGCGGTACGTGCGAGCAGGGAGAGATGCTGCGCGACGGCCGCGCCGACGTGGCGCTCATGCACAAGCCGTTCAACTCCCTCGCCGGGTTCGACAGCGAGGAGTTGATGACCGAGGGGCAGGTCGCCATCCTGCCCGCCGCGCACCCGCTCGCCGCGCGCAGGGCTCTGTCCCTGGCCGAGGTCGGCGACATCCCCGGCCTCCCACTCGCCCGCTGGGCCCACAACGGCACGTACCCGCCCGGTCCGGGCCCCGAGATCCACGACCAGACGCAGCTCGCCCAGCTGATCGCCCTCGGCCGTACCGTCGCCGTCTTCCCCGACTCCGCCCGCGCTTGGCTGTGGGCGGAGCACACCGCCGTCCCCCTGTCCGACGCGCCACCCGTCGTCACTCACATCGCCTGGCCGGCGCACAGCCGCTCCCTAGCCCTGGCCGGACTGATCCGCACGGCCACCCGGCTGTGACCTCCTCTTGCCACGCCTGCCTCCCCTCGCCGCTCGCCACGCGCCGCCGTCGCCCTATTGCCGCCCCTGGGAAAAGGAGTCAACCGGCGCTGAACAGCGCGCTGTTGTACGTACGTGCCACCGTTGACGCACTCAGCCGGACCGGAACCGTGCTCAGCCCAGCGAACGGCGCCATCGGGCAGGCGAGCGCCTACTGGCCCCGCCGCCGAGCCGCCTCCCGGCCCGCGACGAGGGTCGCGTACGAGGTCGCGTACGAGAAACGGTTCGGCCAGCCCCCGAGCGCGCACCCGCCCGGGGGTGAGCGACACCCCTCAGCGCCCCCGGCACAGCGCGGCGGCGGATCCGGCGGAGTCACCCAGCACCCGGCCTCGCCGCCCCGGCAAGGGAAGTGGAACCGGCGAGGGATACGGCATTCCCGCTGGCGCCGGGCGACCGGCCGGTGACGCGTTTGAAGGCGCGGCTGAAAGCGGCCTGAGAGGTGTAGCCGAGGCGCAGCGCCACGGACTGGATCGGCAACGTGTCCTGTGCCACCCACTGGCCGGCGAGGAGCATCCGCAGCTCCGTGGCGTAGCGGAGGGGCGGCATGCCGATCGTGGCCTGGAATCGGTCGGTGAAGACGGACCGGGAGACATTGCAAAGGCCCCTCGCCATGATCGGCGAGGGGGCCTTTGCACTGGTGGGCGCGGACGGTTTCGGACCGCCGACATCTGCTTTGTAAGTTCGACCAGACGGCCCGTGCATCTGCGTGCTGCCCCAGCCCCTCGACCCAAGTCAGGCGTGGACGTGCTTTCTGGGACGCTCTCGTGCGCCTACGTTGCCGTCACTTACTGCCGTCACCTCCTACTTCAACGAGCAGCGCCCTGAGCTTGGGAATCACGGGGACTTGGGCACCTGAAGCCTGCTTGACCTGCGACAACGGTCCTGTCTGTGGCTAATGGCGGCTTGCCGTTGTGACCGTGGTTGACCGATGTTCCCTGCCCTATCTGGTGCGCATGTGGTGCGGCAGCCACTGTTCGCGAAAGTCGGAGTGGTCGGTGTAAGGGACGGCCAGGTCCAGTAGGTCGGGACAGGGCCAGCGAGGCGGACCGGACGCGGCGCCCTGCCGGACCCGGGCAGGGACGGCGGCGACACGCTGCCGGAGCTGGCCTCTAGCTCACCTGCATGCGCCGTGCGAGGCTGACGGTGGGGGGATGACAACATGAGGCACATACCTTTCTTCCGCTGGGTTCTGACGGCCGGTTTCATGCTCTTCGCGTGTTCGGCGGGGCTGTACGCGATCGAGTCGGATCCGGAGCTGCCCGCGACGCGTCAGATCGACTTGGCGGTGGTCGATGAGAAGGCTGACGGCACCTGCCGGGTCCGGTGGAGCGACCCGTACGAGAAGAAGACGCGGGAGGGGCCGTACCACTGCGACGCCGGCCGGAGCGACAGCCTCAAGGCGCCGAACTACCCGGACAACCGGGGCTACGGCTGGGCGTCCGGGTTCATGTTCACGAAAGGGCCGAACCGGGGGGACCTGTACGATCTCGAAGCCTTCTCGGAGGAGGACTTCACCACCTCGGACACCCTCCTGCTGCTGGGGGTACTGCTCATCCTGATCGGGCTGGTCGGCGGCAACCTCCGCGCCCTCCCCCGGGTCCTCGGCGTGGAGGCGCGGCTCGTGCGTCGCGCGACCCGGCTGGCCGAGGCTGCCGGGTGGGCAGCCGAAGACTACGCGCGGGCGGTGGACGCGGTGCGGGACGCCGGGCGCCACGGGTCGCTCGACGCGGCACCTGACCCCGAACTGGTCCGCTCCCTTTGGGTTCTGCGGGAGGCCGGGCCGCAGGCACACAGGGCGGCGGCGGACGCCCGGGACCTCGCGAACCGGCTGCGCCCGCTGCTTAGGGAGGCGGCCCCCGCCGCCGGGCTGCGGAACAGGCTCCAGGCCGGACCGGCCGCCCGCGCCGACGCCGAGGCGGCGGTCACCGAGCTGCGCCGGCTGCTGGCCGACGCCGAACGGCACGGCCTGTGGGAGCGGTTCGCGCAGGCATCGGTCGACCTGCTCCGGGGGCAGGACACCGACCGGGCCGCCCTCGCAGCCGGGACGGACTTCGAGCGGGACCCGGACGCCTACCGACGGCTCCTGGAGGGCCTCGCGCCTCTCGAGGCGGCGGCCCGGCCGGAGCCTCTCCGACGCCGCCGTCGGCGTTACTGACCGTCCCACCCGGAACTGGCCCCGTACGGACGGCACTCGTATCAAATCCAGCCCCGACCACCGAGGCAGCCGCCTCCCGGCTCGCAACGCTCAGTCGCTGCTGCACGAAACCTGAGCCAGAACCCTGGGAACCGGGGCCGACCGCCGCTGTCCGCGCCTGTTGGTGTCAGCCACTGATGTCAGGCGTCAGGGCCGTTCTGGACGACGAGCCGGTCGGCTAGTCACCCACCTGTCGCTCGCGCTTGCGTGCTTCCCGGCGTTCCCGGGCTTGTCTGTTGTCTTCCTTGATGGCCTGGATCTCTTGCCGGATACGAAGAGTGAACCAGCAAGCGAGTATTGCGAGGCACAGGCAGCCGATAACCAACGAAGGTACCGATGTCGTATCGCGAAGGCCCACCCATGCCGTGACGGCCAGAAAGCCGACGCCGTACTTAGTGAACTCGCGGTTCACGTCTCCTCCAGGGTCGGGCCGCTCTTGCCGGAGACCGGAGCCTAACGCTCGCTTCGTACTCCCGTGCGAAACCTTCGGAATCTCCCAACCGGCCTCCATCCGCCAGTCACCCCAGCTCCCATCCCGTCCGCCGTCGACCCACACACCGTGGAGCGGGCGTGGTTCATGGCGTCCAGGTGGAGCGCGCCACTGTACGAACGACCTGGACGCCATGGGCCGCGTCTGCTCGGCTCTGCCTGGGTCGGCGGTGGACGGGATGGGAGCTCCCCACGCACACCACTACGGGCCCGCAGTCGGCAACGGTGCCCCCTCCATCCCGGTGCCGGCCGATCCCCCGCCGGAGGCATCATCTTGTGCCCGCGGATGACGTCCCTCCCTTGCCAGCATGCACGCAGCGCGCCGCAGAGGCGGCGCGCACCCGCGCCGTGCGCGGGCCCTTGATGAAGTAGAGAAACTCTTACCGCGCTGCTTGAGTCAGAGTGCGATCGGCTTGTAGGTCAACGCTCGATCGACGATCCGCTCGGCGCTCAGATCGGGATCCAAGTCCCAGTAGATGTAGTCGCTGATATGAGGACATGGGGTCTGCCGCACGATCGGGTGACATCTGAACTGGCTTGCCCTGTAGGGCGGGTGGGAAGGATGTCGCTGTGCCCAAGCCTTATCCGGAAGAGTTCCGCCAGGATGTCGTGCGGGTCGCGAGGAACCGCGCCCCGGGCGTGACGATCGAGCAGGTGGCCGCCGACTTCGGAGTTCACGCGATGACGCTGTGGAAGTGGATGCGCCGCGCGGACATCGACGACGGGACAAGGCCCGGAACGTCCAGCCAGGAGAGCGCGGAACTACGGGAGGCACGTCGGCGGATCAAGCCGCTGGAGCAGGAGTACGATGTCCTGCGCCGGGCCGCGGCCTACCTGTCCCAGGCGAATCTCCCGGGAAAGGGATCTACCCGCTCGTGAAAGAGCTGGCCGGCGACGGGATTCCCGTCACGGTCACGTGCCGGGTTCTGAAGCTCGCCAGGCAGCCCTACTACCGCTGGCTCGACCGACCGGTGACCGATGCTGAGTTCGAGCAGGCCCATCGCGCGAACGCGTTGTTCGACGCTCACCGCGAGGACCCGGAGTTCGGCTACCGCCTCCTGGCCGACGAAGCCCGCAGCGCGGGATCTGGCAGGTCGAGATCACTATGACTGCACCGGCCCTCCGGGCCGCGTGACCGCACCTGTCACCCAACCTTGCATCAGACCCCATGCCGACGGGGGCTTTCGGATAGCGAGCAACAACCACCCACGACAACGAGAAGCCCCGGACTCAGTCCGGGGCTTCTCCTCACACGACTCCGCCCACGGCCGCCTGACGGAGAATCAAGTGGCCGTGGCTAGATTCACTGTCAGTGACGAACGGGGTCCCCCTCATCTGGGTGAGCCACCGATGTCCACGGCTTTTGTGGTGGCGTCGTCGGCCAAGAGACCGAGTTGGGTTTGGGTGCTCTGCCATGCGGCGGACGGTCGCTCGGACGTTCTTCAGCGGCCATCGCACGGGGCGTCGTCCGCAGACACCGGCTTGGTGTCTGCCGCCAGGCAGGAGGAGTACACCCGCGGCGGCGTGGTCCGCGGCTTCGGTTCAGATGTGGCGCCCGCGGCAATGATTGCCCCGGCACAGACGAAGGTTAGCCCTGCCATCGCGGCGAGCCAGGTAGCGCGGCTCACTGATCGCCACGGAAGTGGTCACGAAGATCGTCACGGCAGTCGTCCTCGGTGCCGACCTGGACTCGCGAGAAGACCAGCATTCCGTCTCCCTTGCCTTCCTGCTTGGCCTTGGCCAGCTGCGTCTCGATGTCCGCGATACGCTCGGCGCACTCGGCACTGACGGACTTCTCGGGCTGCGGGGCCGGTGCCGAGGAGGCGTTCAGTTTGGCGGTGGCGGCGAGGCCAGCCGCGCACAGCACCGCCCACGCGGCAATCCACGAGCGGCTCATCCGTATCGACTTAGGCATCCAGGGCATCCTACGAGCGCCGCGGCGGGCTGTCGCCGAATCGGGACTTCCTCGTCGACGAGACTAACGACGGAGCCAGCTGGCGTCGCCGACGCGGGCGGCGGTGTCTGACCGATCGCGCGTCAACTTTGGCCGGCTGTTGTTCAGCCTCGACTGCTCGCCGAAGTCGGCGCCGGCAGAGTTCAGTAGCCGTAGATGACATGGCCATCGCCACCCCCGAGGGCGTTGCGACAGGCGTGGCCGGTCACACCGCCGCTCGCTGACAGCAGCGTCTAGCTACCGATGGGGCTCGGATCACCTGATCCGGGACCCATCGTGGTTTTTGCTGCGTAGATGGCGGAAGGGGCATGGATCGCTCCTGCGGCGGCACCCGGGGTTACTTCGCGAGGCGTGCAGTCCGCAGCATGGAGCGAGGACGAGCTGATCCGGGAGTCTGCTCCTGGCTCAGAAGAGACGGACGAGTCGGCTGCCTGGTCGTCGGCGATGTTGCCGGAGGTGAGGAAGGGAGGGGTGAGAGATCCCGAAGTCGAACCCCTGCGGCGGAGGCCGCTGCCCTGTCAACTGGGCGGTGACCGCCGCCTGCCTGATCAGGAAGGTAGGACGGACTTATCTGCAGGATCAGTACGTACAGGATGCTCGGGCGGATCTCCGAGGTGCCGATGTAGCCGCACCCGTGCGGGCAGCCAATTGCGACGGTACCGCTCGGGCGCCCGGATGCAGGCGCCCCACTCCTGGCACGCGGGCAAGACGTCACTCTCCGTGCTCGCCTCGCCGAACTGGTGGGCGAGGGTTCTGATAGCCTGCTGCGATCTTGGAATTGGGACCCCATCGGTGTGCGCTGGCGATCCGGCTATCGCGCGGTCGCTGCCTTGACGGGGCGGTATCTCATCGCGCGAGCGAGAAGAACCCTGGTGCCGCCGTCTGGCAGGGTTCGGTCCTGGCAGTCCACTTGGAGGGCGTTCGGCGTGCTGTTGGCGGCTCGGTACCAGCTTGAGGAGCTTCTCGGCCGAGGGGGGATGGGGGAGGTCTGGCGCGCGCGAGACGAGGTCCTTGGCCGTCCGGTCGCGGTCAAGCTGCTCCTGGCCGGCGGCATCGACCCGTCGGCCGCGGCCCGCTTCCGGCAGGAGGCGCACACGACCGCTCGCCTGAGCCACCCCAACATCGTCGCCATTTACGACTTCGGCCAGGCCGACGACCGTCTGTACCTGGTCATGGAAATGGTCCAGGGGCGCAGCCTGGCCGACCAGCTGGTCTCGGCGGGGGCGCTCACGCCCCGCGAGGTGGCCGCCATCGGCAGCCAGACCGCCTCAGGCCTGGCCGCCGCACACCGGCAGAACGTCATCCACCGCGACATCAAGCCCGCCAACCTTCTGCTCGCCCCTGACGGCACGGTCAAGGTGGTGGACTTCGGTATCGCCCGCCTCGCCGACGACACGGCGGCCGGGCTCACAAGCGCGGGCATGATCGTCGGCTCCGTCTCCTACCTCGCTCCGGAACGCGCCCTCGGAACCGACGCCGGCCCGGCCTCCGACATGTACGCGCTCGGCTGCGTCCTGTACGAGCTCCTTGTGGGGCACCCGCCCTTCCGCGCGGACACCCCGACCGCACTGCTCTACCAGCACGTCCAGGAGCTGCCCGCACCGCCGCGCAGCATGGGGGCAGAGCTTCCGGTGGAGCTCGAACAACTCGTCCTGGCGCTGCTCGCCAAGGAACCGGAAGCGCGCCCCGGCGCCGAACAGGTCGCGGACTGGCTGTCCACCCCGGGAAGGCGGAGCGCGCCCGCGATGGCACAGCCCACACCACCGCCGTCCGCACGACCGGCCGCCGAGGTGGGACGCACGGCCGTGCTGCCAGCTCCTGCCAAACGACGATCCCGCAGGCGTGACTCCCGCGCGCGCACGGCAGCGATCTCGGGACTCGCAGCGGCCGCTCTCGCGACCGTGGGATACCTCCTCTTCCAGCCAGACTCCGCACAGGTGGCCGCTGCCGACTCCCCTTCCGTGACCCAGGACGCAGTGCCGCCCACTGGCCCCACTCCCTCGTCGTCCGTTGCTTCAGATGCTTCTCCTTCGCCGAGCCCGTCCGCTGCCTCGGACGTCACCGTCGACACACCCGCAGCGTTGTCGAACGACCCCGGTGTGTTGCTCGGCCAGGTGTCCCAGGAACTGAGCGCTGCCGCCGGCGAAGGTCGGCTCGACCAGCACGTCGCCGACGATCTGGAAGACAAGGTCTCCGAAGCCCAGGACAAGCTGGCTGAGGGCAGAGAGAAGGGGGAGGACAAGACCAAGGACGTACGGAAACGGGTCCGCGACATCCGGCACAAACTCGCCGACGCCGAGTTCACCAGTACCCCTGAGTTCGACCGGCTCCTCGATCACCTCGCGTCCCTGGTCGGGGAAACCGACTAGTAGGGCTTTGTTAGGTACCCCGATTGATCATCTGCGGATAGGTTGTGATGTTCTTTCAGGTGTGACACCTGAGGAGATGGACACGGTCCGC